>ONQJ01000089.1 GCA_900319935.1 uncultured Eubacteriales bacterium
CACGGCGAAAGCTCCGTCCGCTCCGTCGAGCAGCGTGTCGAGCCAGGCCTCGGATTCGCCGCCGTTGCAGATCAGCAGGTCGCAGCTTTGGATGCGCAGGAGGTCCTGCGGCGTGGGCTCATAGCTGTGCGTCTCCGCGCCGGGCGGAACGAGCAGCACGATCTCGCAGCGGCCGCCGCAGAGCTCCCGCGCAAAGTCGTAAGCCGGGAACAGCGTCGTGACGACCGTGAGACCTGTATTCGATTGTCCTTCCGCGTCCGCCGCCGCGCCCTTCGCGCCGCAGGCGGCAAGGCCGAGGAGCAGTACGAGCGCGAGCAGCGCGGAGAGAATCTTTCGTTTCATATTACTCACCAAAACTTGATTTTACAGCATTTCACCGGGCTTTGCAAGACATAAGGCGGGCGTTGACAAGGCGGGCGCGCGGATTTACAATACCGGTAAGAAAAGGCCGGAGGAGCAAGGGCATGAAGATCTGTGTTTTCGGCGCTTCGAGCGACACGCTGGCAGAGGAATACTACGACGCGGCCCGCCGTCTGGGGGAACTGATGGCGAAGGGCGGCCACACGCTCGTTTACGGCGGCGGCAGCGACGGGCTGATGCGCGCCTGCGCCGACGGCGTAAAGACAGGCGGCGGCGCGGCGATCGGCGTCGCTCCGCGCATGTTCGACGAGGGCGATTTTCTGCGCCGGGACTTCGGCGAGCTCATCTTCACCGAGACAATGGCCGCGCGCAAGGAGCTGATGCGCTCGATCGCGGAGGCCTTTATCGTGCTGCCCGGCGGCACGGGCACAATGGACGAGTTTTTCGAGACGCTCACGCTCAAGCAGCTCGGGATGCAGGGAAAGGCGATCGTGCTGCTCAACACCCTCGGCTATTTCGATCCGCTCTGCGCGCTGCTGCGGGACATGGTCGCGCGGGGCTTTGCCGGGGCGAGCATGCCGGAAATGATCGCGCTCTGCGCGACGCCTGAGGAAGCGCTGAAGCAGGCTCTGATTCCGGATCGCACCGGCGCGCGCAGCCGCGCGGATTACAACAAATAACGCCCACCCGGAACGCTTTTGCGCCGTTCCGGGTCTTTTTTTGCGCTCCTCCGCCCCGACGCTATTGAAAAAACTGGAATACTTTGATATGATAAGTTATTAATAAAAATATAGAATAACAGGTACCATGCTTATGATACGAAAGGAATGGAAGATCCCCTTCGAGCGGCCCGTCGTCCCGGCCGAGCTTCTCGCCGGCGGCTGTACGCCGCTGCTCGCCGCGGTGCTCGCCCTGCGCGGGGTGAAGACCCGCGCCGAGATGGAGACAATGCTCCGCGGCGGAGAAGAGCTGCTCGAAGACCCGATGCTGCTCACGGATATGTCCCTTGCCGTCGAGCGCGTACACCGCGCCGTCGAAAAGGGCGAGAAAACGGCCGTATACGGCGACTACGACGTGGACGGCATCACCTCGACCTGTCTGCTGACGGACTATCTGCGCAGCAAGGGTCTGGAATGTATCCCCTATATCCCCGACCGCAGCGAAGAAGGCTACGGTCTCAACGACGCCGCCGTTGCGGCGCTGCGCGAGCAGGGCGTCGAGCTGATCATCACGGTGGACTGCGGCATCACCGCGCGCGAGGAGGCGCTGTACGCCGCCTCGCTCGGGATGGACATGATCATCACCGACCATCACGAATGCGGCTCCGGACCCCTGCCGGAGGCCGTCGCCGTGGTGGACTGCAAGCGTCCGGACGAGCGCTATCCGAACCATTCGCTCGCGGGGGTCGGCGTTGCGCTCAAGCTCGTCTGCGCCTGTGAAGGCTGCGGCAGCGAGATGATCGAGCGCTACTGCGATCTCGCCGCGATCGGCACGATCGCGGACGTCATGCCGCTGGTGGGCGAAAACCGCTATCTCGTCCGGCGCGGTCTGGAAAAGATCCGCCGCGATCCCCGGCCGGGCATTGCCGCGATGCTGCGCGAGTCCTCCGTAGACGGAAAGAAGCTGACCGCCTCGGTCGTCGGCTTCACGCTCGCGCCGCGGCTCAACGCCGCCGGCCGGCTGGACTGCCCCTCCGTGGCGGCGAGACTGCTGATGACCGACGACCCGGCGGAGGCGACCGCGCTCGCCGTGGAGCTCTGCGATCTCAACCGCAGGCGCCAGAGCATCGAGACCTCGATCTGGGACGAGGCCAACGCCATGCTCGCCGCGGCCGCGCCCGACGCGCCGATCGTGCTGGCGAGCGACAAGTGGCACCAGGGCGTGATCGGCATCGCCGCCTCCCGTTTGGCCGAGCAGTATTCCCTGCCGGCGATCATGGTCTGTCTCAACGGCGAGGTCGGCAAGGGCTCCTGCCGCAGCTACGGCGGCTTCAATCTTTTCGACGCGCTCAGCGCCTGTTCGGAGCATCTCATCGGCTTCGGCGGGCACGCGCTGGCGGCCGGGCTGAACATCCGCAGCGACAAGCTGGATGATTTCCGCGCCGCGCTGGCACAATACTATCGCGAGAACAAGCCCGCTCCCACGGCGGAGGTGCAGCCGGATCTGCTCGTCTGCGATCCGGCGCTGCTCGATATCGACAATGTCCGCTCGCTCGATCAGCTCGAGCCCTTCGGCAACGCCAACCCCCGGCCGGTGATGTGCTTCTGCGGCGTCCCGCTCGAGAGCGCGGGCGACGTCGGCGGCGGCAAGCATCTGCGCATCCGCGTCCGCCTCGGCCGCGAGAGCTTCGAGGGCATCTTCTTCTCCCATACGGAGAGAGAGCTGGATATCCACAGCGGCGATATCGTCGATATCGCCTTCACGCCGCAGATCAATGAGTTCCGCGGCCACGTATCCGTCCAGCTGCTCGTCAGCGCGATCCGGCCGCACGACGGCGGCGCGCTCTGCGAGCGGATCCTCAACGGCGAGCGCGAGGTCCTGTGGGCCGCCGCGGCCCGCTGTCCCGAGCGGAACGATTTCGTGCGCGTCTGGCACATGGCGGAGCAGGACGGTTTCCGCGTGCCGGAGGATACGGAAAAGATCCTGGCCCTCACGCCGCCCGGCATGGCGGAGGAGACCTTCTGTCTGTGCCTGGCCGTGCTCTGCGAGGCGGGGCTCCTTGCCTCAGCCGCCGGCGGCGTCCGCGGGGCGGCAAAGACGCGCTACGACGGCAAGGCGGATCTGGACGGGACGGGGATCATGCGTCAATTGAGATCAAATCGAGGAGATCGGCATGGCTGAAGAAGATCAAAAACTGAACATGACGCCTGCGCCCCTCGATCCGGATAAAATGTTCGCCGAGCTCGAGGAAAAGATCCGCCGTAACTGCCCGAACGTGGACCTTGCGCGCGTACGCGCCGCCTATGAGATGGCGCGCGGCGCGCACGAGGGACAGCTGCGCAAGGACGGACGTTCCCCCTACGTGACGCACTGCGTCTCGGCGGCGGATATCACCGTCGACATGGGTCTGGACGAGGATTCCATCGTCGCGGCGCTGCTGCATGACATTATCGAGGACACCTCGCTGACGCACGCGGACATCGCCCGCCAGTTCGGCCCCGCCGTGGCCGACATCGTCGAGGGCGTCACCAAGCTCACGCGCGTGCAGTACACCAGCATCGAGGACGAGCAGATGGAGAACATCCGCAAGATGCTCATGGCCATGGCCAAGGACATCCGCGTGATCCTCATCAAGATCGCCGACCGGCTGCACAACATGCGCACGATGGCGTATCAGTCCGCCGAGAAGCAGCGCTCAAAGTCCCTTGAGACGATGGAGATCTACGCCCCCATCGCGCACCGTCTGGGCATCCAGCGCGTGAAGTGGGAGCTGGAAGACCTCTCGCTGCAGTACCTCGATCCCGCCGGCTACAAGGAGATCACCGACGTGCTGGAGCGGAAGATGCCCGAGCTGGAGACCTTTATGTCCGCGGTCGAGGAGAAGATCCAGCGCCGTCTCGACGAGGAGGGCATCCACGCGACGATATTCAGCCGCATCAAGCACGTGTACAGCATCTACCGCAAGATGTACGCGCAGAAGCTGGATATCAACGGCATCTTCGATCTGTGCGCCTTCCGCGTGATCGTGGACACGATCCCGGACTGCTACAACGTGCTCGGCGTGATCCACGACATGTTCAAGCCCGTCCCCGGGCGCTTCAAGGATTATATCTCCACCCCCAAGCCCAACATGTACCAGAGCGTCCACACCACCGTCATCGGCAGCGAGGGCATCCCCTTCGAGGTGCAGATCCGCACCTGGGAGATGCACCACACGGCCGAGTACGGCATCGCGGCGCACTGGAAATATAAGATGGGCGACGGGGCGGCCTCGCTGCGCATCGGAGACGAGGACCGCTTCGCCTGGGTGCGCCGCCTGCTCGAAAGCCAGCAGGAATCCGACGCGCAGGACTTCTTCCACAATCTCAAGATCGACATGTTCGCCGACGAGGTCTTCGTCTTCTCCCCGAAGGGCGACGTTATCAACCTCCCCGCCGGCGCGACGCCGATCGATTTTGCGTATATGATCCACTCCGACGTCGGCAACCACATGGTCTCGGCCAGCGTCAACGGCAGGATCGTCACCTTCGATTACGTGCTGCAGAACGGCGATATCGTCGAGATCCGCACCTCCAAGTCCGCTCCGGGGCCGAGCCGCGACTGGCTGAACATTGCCAAGAGCGGCAGCGCCCGCACGAAGATCAAGCAGTGGTACAAGCGCGAGCGGCGCGAGGAGAACGTCATCCGCGGCCGCGCCATGCTCGAGGACGAGCTTCGCCAAAGCGGCCTTACTCTCGACGAGGTGAGCGACGAGGCCGTCATGGCCCCGATCCTGCGCAGACTGTCTTACTCCAACGTCGATGATCTTTACGCCGCCATCGGCTACGGCGGTCTCACCGCCGTGCGCGCGGCAAACCGTCTCAAGGACGAATACGCCCGCGTGCAGAAGCCGGACCGCAAGACCACCGTCGACAAGCTGACCGAGGCTGCCGAGCGGCGCGAGCAGCAGGCCGCCAAGCAGACCGGCAAGCCCATCCACGGCGTGCTCGTCGCGGGTCTGGACAACTGTCTGGTCAAATTCTCGCGCTGCTGCACGCCCGTCCCCGGCGACGACATCGTCGGCTTCATCACGCGCGGCCAGGGCGTTTCCATCCACCGGCGCGACTGTGAGAACTACCGCAGCAGCGTCGCCTCGCCCGAGAACGACGGCCGCTGGATCGACGTGAGCTGGTCGGATCAGATCACCGACAGCTACGTCACCGGCATCACGATCATCGCCAAGGACCGCTCCGGCCTGGTCATGGATATCGCCACGGTCCTCAATTCCCTCAACGCCAAGGTGCGCACGCTCAACGCCCGCGACAACGCCGGCAAGGCCATCACCACCGTCTCGCTCGAGGTCAGGAACCTCACCGAGCTCAAATATGTCATGTCGCGCCTCGCCTCCATCCCCGGTGTGAGCGAGGTCGTGCGAAACGGCAACTGAAGAAAGGAACGGAATCCTATGAGAGCAGTCGTCACACGCGTCCTCTCCGCCTCCGTCGAGATCGGCGGAAAAACGGCGGGCGCGATCGAAAAGGGCTTTCTTGTCCTCCTCGGCGTACACGAGGACGACACGGAGGCCGAAGCGAAAAAGATCGCCGACAAGATCTGCGGGCTGCGCGTCTTCGAAGACGCGGCGGGCAAGATGAACCTCGCTCCCGATCCCGCTGAAAAGAAGCTGCTGATCATCAGCCAGTTCACGCTCTTCGCCGACTGCCGCTCCCGCCGTCCGGGCTTTTCCCACGCGGCGCGGCCGGACAAGGCGATCCCCCTCTACGAGCTGGTCATCTCCGAATGCCGCGCGCGCGGCTTCACGGTCGAGACCGGCGAGTTCGGCGCGGAGATGTTTGTCTCCTCCGTCAACGACGGGCCCGTCACCATCCTTCTCGATACAAAGGAGCTGTAAGCGATGCTGATCAAAACCATCCCCGTCGGCCAGCTGGAGGAGAACTGCTACGTCGTGACGAACGAGAAAACGCTCGAGTGCGTCGTGATCGATCCCGGCGACGAGAGCAACACGATCCTCGACTATCTCGAGAGCAATCACCTGAGCTGCCGCGCGATCATGCTCACGCACGGACATTTCGACCACGTCGGCGCGGCAGACGCCGTTGCGGAGGAGACCGGGGCGACGATCTATATGAACAGCCGCGACGACACGGGCGGGAAGTCCTGGCACCTCCCCTACCGGATGCCGCAGGGCGCGATCAGCTACGACGACGGCGAT
>ONQJ01000014.1 GCA_900319935.1 uncultured Eubacteriales bacterium
AGCGTCGAGACGCGCTTGAACACGTCCTCGCCGCGGAAGCCGAAGGCCGCGAGACGGTCGCGCGCCTCCTGCGGCTGGGCGCGGCATTCCCAGAGCATCGTGTCGTACATCGTGCGGCTCTCGTCGGAAAAGCGCACGATCTGCGGCAGGTAGGCCGTGCGGATCGCGGGGCCGCGGTATATGTAGCCGGCGTCGGGAATCTCCTCGCCCATGAGGAGTTTGAGAAAGCTCGTCTTGCCCGCGCCGTTGTCGCCGATGAGGGCGATGCGCTCGCCGCCCGTGACCTCCAGGGAAACGCCCGAGAAGAGCACGCGCCCGGAATAGCCTTTTTCCAGACCGTCCGCGACGATGACCTCGTCGCCGTTGAAGTCCCGCTCGCGGAACTTGACCGTGAGTTTGCGCGCCTCGGTCGGCTTCTCGCTCTGCGAGAGGCGTTCGATGCGCTTTTCCATCGAAAAGGCGCGCTTGTGCAGCTTGTCGTTGCCCATGAAGGCCCAGAGGTGCAGCTTTTCCGCCGCGCGCTGCAGCTGCTCGATCTTGGCCCGGTCCTTTTCATACTGCCTGAGCTTTTCCTCAAAGCGGCGCTGCCGCTCGAGAACGAAAAAGCTGTAATTGCCGCTGTAAAACTCGGCCCGGCCGTCCACGATCTCGATGCAGCGCTGCGCGACGACGTCGAGAAAATAGCGGTCGTGGCTGATCGCAAGCACCGTGCCCTTGAAGTGCAGGATATAATCCTCCAGCCATTCGGTGGCGTGCAGGTCAAGGTGGTTGGTCGGCTCGTCGAGCAGCAGGACATCCGTATCCTCCAGGATCAGCCGCGCGAGATTCACGCGCGTGCGCTCGCCGCCCGAGAGCGTGTCGAAGGCCTGCTCCCGCATGGCGGGCGTGATGTCGAGACCGCTCGCGACGCGGCTGCGCTCGGCGTCCATCTCCCAGCCGCCGAGACGGCGGAATTCCTCCGAGAGCGCGTCGTACTCCCGCAGCAGGGCGGGGGAGGCGTCGTGCTCCATCTGCCCGGAGAGCTTGTCGAGCCGCGCGGAGATCTCATACAGGCGGCGCTGCGCGTCGCGCAGCACGTCCTCGGTCGTCCAGCCGTCGGGGAAGACGGGGATCTGGGAGATCAGCCCGATCCGTTTGCCCGGCGCGACGGAGGCCTCGCCCTCGTCGGGGCGTTCGAGACCGCAGAGGATGCGGAAGAGCGTCGTCTTGCCGCAGCCGTTGGGCCCGAGAATACCGATATGCTCGCCGGTGTTGACCGTGAAGGAGAGCCCGTCGAGTATTTTTTTGCCTACCTCGAAGGATTTTTCGAGGTTTTGTACGTTGATGTCTATCATGGCGTTATCCCTCTGCCGCGATCGCCGCGTGCAGGATCCGGTTGGCCGCGGGCGCGGCGGCGACAAGCCCGCTGCCGGCGCGCTCGATCACGACCACAAAGGCGTAGGGGTGAGCGGGGTCGTCCAGAAAGCCGGTGAACCAGGCGTGGGAGCTCCCGTCGCCGAGCTCGGCCGTGCCGGTCTTGGCCCCGGCGTAATACAGCCCGGGGAAGTAGATATCGGGCATATAGCGCGTCTGAAAGTTGTAGATCATCATTTCCCTGAGCTTCGCCGCCGTCGAGGCCTTGATAAGGCGCGTCTCGGTCACGGGCTCGTCCGTCAGGATCAGCCGCGGCTCGGCGAGCAGGCCGCCGTTGGCGATGGCCGCGACATAGCGCAGCATCGCGTAGGGACACACGAGATCCGTGGACTGGCCGATGCCGGACCAGGCCAGCTCGGGATCGCCGGCATACTCCGTGCGGTACTGCCCCGCGACGGAGTAAAGACCGTCGAGCTCAAGGCGGTCGAGGAAGCCGTAGGCTTTGACGTGGTTATATAGGCTGTTGTAGCCCGCCGCCACGGCGATCTGCGCGAAGGCGCTGTTGCAGGAGTTCGCGAGCGCCTCCTCGACGCTCTGCTCGCCGTGCACGCCCGTGCAGTGGATGTCCACCGTGCCGATCGTATATTCGCCCTCGCAGAGGAAGGTCCTGTCGAAAAGGTCGGGCACGTCCTCGATCGCGGCGGCCGCCGTGACCAGCTTGAAGACCGAGCCGGGCGGAAAGCTCGCCGAGAGGCAGCGGTTGATGAAGGCGGTGTCGGCCACCGGGGCATCGCCGTTGATCGGATCGACCGAGGGAAGGCTGACCATCGCCAGGACCTCGCCCGTTTTGTAATTCATCAGCATGGCCGCCCCGCGGCGGTCGTAGCCGATCGCGTTCCAGGCCGCGCGGCAGATCGAGGCGTCGATCGTGAGCGTCAGGCTCTTGGGTTCTTTTTTCGTCGTGCCCTCGAGCAGGCTGTACTCCTGCATCCTGTCCCAGTAGGCGCTCAGCGCGCCCGTGCCGCTGCGGTCCCAGTAATCGCCGGTCACGTGATAGCAGGCCACGCGCGTTTCCGCGTCGGGGGAGAAGGCGAATCTCGTCGCGTCGAAGGAGGCCAGCAGCACGCCCTTGCGGTCGCGCAGCTCGCCGCCCGCGCCGGAGTTGGCCGAGGCGAAATACATCGCCCAGTCGCCGCCCTCGTCGGCGTAGCGCAGGGCGAATACCGTCATGCCGAAGATGAGCGCCAGCGCGAGCAGCAGCACAGAAAAGGCGCGTCGGGTGATCCTTTTCATGTCCCGCGCCCCCCTTTCTTCCGGGGCCGCGGCTCCTCCGCCGCCCTGCGGCTGCGGAAGAGCTGCGCGGCGGGACGCACGACGAAGCTGCCGCCGCGCCGCGTGTCGGCCCCCTTGATGAAGGCCATCATCATCCAGCACGCCAGCAGCGAGCTGCCGCCGCGCGAGACGAAGGGAAAGGTCACGCCCGTGAAGGGCAGCAGATCGAGCGAGCCGAAAACATTGAGCGCCGTCTGCGTCATCAGTATCGTCACGGCCGCGCAGGCCGCGATGGAGTAATAGGCCGAGCGCGCGCGCCGCGCGGTGCGCACGGCGAAGAAGCTCAAAATCAGGACGGCCAGCACAGCGCAGAAGGCGATGATAACGCCCTCCTCCTCACAAAGGACGGCGAAGACCATGTCGGTGTCGGCCGCGACGATGTCCGTCAGCCAGCCGCCGCCCGCGCCCTTGCCGAAGAGTCCGCCGGCCGCGGCCGCGCCGAGCGCGCGGGTCTGCTGATAGCCGGCGCCGTAAACGTCCTCCCACACATGGCCCCAGACGGCGAAGCGCCGCGCGATGTAGGGCTTGACGCTAACGGCGAGAAAGCCCGCCATCGCCGCGCCCGAGACGGCGAGGAACACCGTCGCGACCGAGCCGGAGCGGAGAAAGGAGATCACGAGAAAGCAGATGAAAAACACCAGCGCCGTGCCGAAGTCGCCGATGAGCGCGAGCGCTCCGACGCACACGGCGGAAAAGACGATGAAGACGAAAAGGTTGCCCCGCCGGTAGAGCTTTTCGAGCGTCGCCGCGCCGACGTAGAGATAGAGCACCTTGACGAACTCCGAGGGCTGGAAGGAAAAGCCGCCGACGGAGAGCCAGCTCTTCGCGCCGTTGAGCGAGTCGCTCGTGAAAATGTTCAGCGCCAGCAGCGCCAGGGCGAGGATCGCCGCGAAGGGGCGCAGCGCCTCGCTGCGGCGCAGGTCGCGCAGCCACAGGCCCAGCAGCAGGAACAGCACGAAGGCCGCGAGGATCAGCACGGTCTGCTTGAACATATCCTGCGGCGCGGCCGAGGCTGTCACCGACACGCCCAGCCCCGTGAGATAAAAGGCGATGGTCTCCACCTCGAAGCCGCTGCGGCCGATGAGGCGCATCGCCCAGTAGCAGGCCCACTCGAGCAGGATCAGCACCGCAAAGCCGAGGGCGACCTGCACGGGCTTTTCGTCGGGCGAGGTGAGCAGATGCTGAAGCAAAAGCAGCAGCTCGAAGACCGTCAGCTCGAAGAGCGTCAGCGCGGGGGAGACGCGCTTGCCCGCGGCGGTGCGCTTTTCCTCAAGCGCGCCGCTCTTTTCCGCGCCGAGATCCTGCAGGCGCAGGTTGACCGCGCCGATCTTCGCCGCCGTGCCCGCGGCGAGCTCCGCGCCCTCGGGGCCGACCGGACGGCCGTCCACCCACACGCCGCCGCGCGCGAACACGTCAAAGAGCATCCAGCGCCCGTCGTCGCGCCGTGTCAGCACGGCGTGCGTGCGTTCGACGCCCTCGCGGTCGATGCGGATGTCGGCCGAGCGTGCGCGCCCGATCAGGTTTTCCCAATGCGTCACGTCAACGGCGTCGCGCCCGAAGCGGGCCGTGGCCCAGGTCTCGGACTCATAGCCGGAGGAGAGCATCGAGCGGATGCAGCGCAGCATGATCAGCAGCGACAGCGGGATCAGCAGATATTTCGAGGCGGTGAGGATATCCGGAAGGGGCAGGTCCATATGCGCTCTCCTCCTTTCGCAATAAAGTCAAAATAACTTATTTAGTATACCACAAAAACGCCATGTTGACAACCGAAGGGCGGCGGACGACAAAACAGGGCTGCGGCGCAGCCCTGTTTTGCTTACAGCTTATCCAAGATGGCGCGAACGGTTTCCTCCGGCGTTCCGTCGTTGGAAATACTGAAGTCCGCAAAACGTTCGTAGTATAGCCGTCGGCGTTCGTACAGCTCGCCCGGATCGGTCTGAAGCGAGATCGGCCTGCCCTCGCGCGGCAGTCTGTCGAGCCGTCTCAGCAGCCGGACGATCACGCCGTTTTGATGCAGCAGGGGATAGTTCTCCTCCCGCGTCACACAGCCGCCGCCCGTGGCGATCACCGCGCCGGAGAGCCTGCCGAGCTCGGCAAGCGCCGCAGTCTCGCGTTTTCGGAAGCCCGTCTCGCCCTCGCGGCGGAAGATCTCCGGGATCGAAAGGGCTGCCTCCCGCTCGACGAGCGCGTCCGATTCGCAGAATTCACGGCCGAGGGCCCCGGCGAGCAGCTTTCCCACCGTGCTCTTGCCGCAGCCGGGCATGCCGATCAGAACGATGTTCCGCATCTCACGGGACAGCTTTTCTTCGATGCGCGCGATCTCGCCGTCGGGGATATCCGTGCCGAGAAAGAGCTCCGCGCTGCGCTTGGCCTGCGCCGCGAGCATGCCCAGCCCGTTCGCGCAGGGGATGCCGAGGTCCTCGGCCTCCATCAGCAAAGCCGTGCGCGCGGGGTTGTAGATCAGGTCCGCGACGGCCTCGCAGCGGGTAAAGGGCGCGAGCGAGGCGGCCGCCCCGCCGTTGTGCGGGAACATGCCCGCGGGCGTGGCGTTGACGACGAAGGCCGCGTCGGCATGGCGGGCGAGGTTTCCATAGTTGTTCTCGCCGCTGCGGGAGACCGTCACGATCTCCCCCGCGCCCTTTTCCGCGAGCACGGCGCGCACGGTGGCCGCCGCGCCGCCGCTGCCGAAGATCACGCACTTTTTGCCCGCGGGATCGAAGCCGAGGCTTTGCAGCAGGTACGAAAAACCGTAAGCGTCCGTATTCTCGCCGCGGATCGCCCCGCCCGGGAGGCGCAGCAGCGTGTTCACGCTGCCGCAGCGCCGCGCGGTCCCGGAGAGCTCCGTGCAGTACGGCATCACGGCTTTTTTATAGGGGATCGTGACGTTCAGACCGTCCCAGCCGCCGCGGAGGATGAAATCCGCAAGCTCGCCGGGAGACTTTTCGTAAAGGCGGTAGTCGTAGTCAGCAAGCATCGCGTGGATGGCGGGGGAATAGCTGTGGCCCAGCTTTTCGCCCAGAAGACCGCAGTTCATGCTTTTTCCTCCCCGCCGAGCAGTTTTTCCTGCCGCCACCGCGAAAGCGTCATCAGTTCCCGGAAAAGCGCGGCGTCATAGTCCGCCATCCCGGCGGCAGCGCGCGCGTCGACGGAAAGGAGCTTTTCCGCCTCGCGGATCGCGTCGAGGACGGGCAGGCCCTGAGCCTTTTTGAACACGGCGATCTTTTCAACGAGCGCGGCGAGATCTTCTCCCGCCGACTCCAAGGAGATCATCGCGTCGCAGAGTGCGATCGCGGCCGTGGCCTCCACGCAGGGCAGGGCGCGCGGGACGACGCAGGGATCGTGACGGCCGGAAACGGAGAGCGTGGTTTCCGTCATGGTCGAAAGGTCGACGCTTTTCTGCGTTTTCGCGATCGAGGGCGTGGGCTTGAAGGCCGCGCGGAAGACGAGCGGCATCCCGTCCGTCACGCCGCCGAGCAGCCCGCCGCAGTTGTTCGTCGCGGTCTCGACGCGGCCGTTTCTCAACACGAAGGCGTCGTTGTTCGGATCGCAAAGAGCAGCGCGGCGAGGCGGCCCTCCAGCCCTTCGAACAGCGGCCCGCCGAGCCCGGCGGGCAGGCCGAAAACAGCGCACTCGACCACGCCGCCGAGCGAATCGCCCTCTTCTTTCGCCGCGGCGATCGCGGCCTTCATTGCCTCGGCGCGATCTTCGCTGAGCGTGCCGAAGGCGCAGGGGCGCGAATCCTCGGAAAGCTCGCCCCCGTCGGCGATGCCGCCGAGCTCCGCGATACGGGACAGAACGGAAACGCCGCGGCGCTCGAGATACTGCAGACAGAGGCCGCCGGCGAGGCACAGCGCCGCGGTCATGCGGCCAGAATATGCTCCGCCGCCCGGGGCGATCGAGCCGGTCTTGACCCATGCGGCGTAGTCCGCGTGGCCGGGACGGGGGATCGAGGAAAGCGGGCGATAATCGCCCGGCCGGGCGTCGGCGTTGGCGATCACGGCGGTGATGGGCGAGCCGTCGCTCATCCTGTCCGTCAGGCCGGAGCGGAAAAGAGGCTCGTCTTTTTCGGATCTGGGGCTGCTCCACGCGCTGCGCCCCGGGGCGCGGCGCGCAAGAAAGGACGCAAGCGCCTCCGCGTCGACCGCTTCGCCCGCGGGAAAGCCGCGCAGCGTCATGCCGAGCTCCGGCTCGTGGGAGCCGCCGAAGATCTCCAGACGCAGATTTTCACCGATATAGTTCATCAGATACCTCCGAGGGAGCGACAGTCCTCCCAAAACCGAGGATAGGATTTGCCGACGCATTCCGCGCCGCGCAGCGTCATGCCGCTTTCACAGCCGCAGGCCGCGACGGCGGCGGCCATCGCGACGCGGTGATCGGAAAAACTGACGGTCTCGCCGCCGGGGAGAGAGCTCTTCCCGCGGAGGACCAGCGCGTCGGGCAGTTCGGTCACGTCCGCGCCGAGAGAGGCGAGCATGGCCGCGGTCGTGTGCAGGCGGTCGCTCTCCTTGAAGCGCAGACGCGCGGCGTTCACGATGCGCGTTTCGCCCTCGGCAAGCGCGCCAAGTGCGGCGGCGACGGGCGCGAGGTCGGGCGTCTGCGAGGCGTCGAAGCGGAGGCCGCGCAGCTCTTTTTTGCAGACGCGGACGCACCCGCCCTCGACGGAGACTTCCGCGCCGAAGGCGCGCAGGAGCTCGCAGACCGCGCGGTCGCCCTGCGCGGAGGCGGGGTCGAGTCCGGAGACGGCGACGCCTTTTTCGGACAGCGCGCCCATCGCGAGGAATACCGCGGCGGCAGACCAGTCGCCCTCGACGGCGAGCGTCGGGGGAAGCGCAGGACGCTGCCGCGGCGGCAGACCAGTCGCCCTCGACGGCGAGCGTCGGGGGAAGCGCAGGACGCTGCGCGCCGGGGATCGCATAGCGCGCGCCGTCTTTTTCGATACGGACCGAGGCCGCGGCCAGGACCTGCTCGGTCAGCGAAACATAGGGGGCGGATTCCAGCCTGCCCCTTATCGTGAGCGCGCTGTCCCCGTCCAGGAGGGGCAGCGCGAGCAGCAGCGCGGAAATGAACTGAGAGGAAACGTCGCCCGGCAGCGTCCAGTCCCCGCCGCGCAGACGGCCGGAGCAGCGCAGGGCGGAGCCGGCTTCTTCGATCGTCATGCCGTGGCGGCGGAGCTCCCCGGCAAGGGGCTCGATCGGACGCTCGGGAAGGCGGCCGCGGCGCTCGAAAAGGGCCTGCGCGCCGAGCGCGCCGACGAGGGGCAGCAGGAAGCGCAGCGCCGCGCCGCTCTCGCCGCAGGGGAGGACGAGCTCATGGGCGGGGACGGCGCGGATCGGCTCGATGCGTACGCGCCCGTCGGAAACGTCGACCGACGCGCCGAGCGCGGCAAGACACGCGAGCATGGCCCCGAGATCCTCCGAAAGAGGACCGCAGGCTATCTCGCAGGGCTCCGCGCCGAGGGCGGCGCAGTAAAACAGGCGCTGCGCCGCGGATTTGGAGGCGGGAGCGCGCACCGCGCCGCGCCGTTCCCCGCCGGGGAGAAAGACCGTCATGGCGCGCCTCCGTCCCGCAGCCAGGCTTCCAGCGCTTTTTGTCATGTAAGACGGCCTCGAGCAGCTTGTCCGCGGGATAAGGACAGTCCGTCGGAAGGCCGAGCGTCCGCAGCAGGGAAAGGAGCTGCTCCGCCGTTTCGCCGGAGCAGAGGCCGCGTTCGGCGGCGGCGCGCGCGATCATGGCCATGCCGATCGCGACGGCCTCGCCGTGGCTGAGACGGTACGCCGAGGCTCGTTCGATCGCGTGGCCGAAGCTGTGGCCGAGGTTGAGAAGCCGCCGCTCGCCGCGGTCGAATTCGTCGCGCTCGACGACGCGGCGTTTAAGCTCGACGCAGCGCGCGACGAGTTCTCCGCCGCGGGCGGGATCGAAGCCGCCGCGCAGCGAATCGAAAAGCCCGCGGTCAAAGAGCACGCCCATTTTGACGAGCTCCGCCAGACCGCAGCGCATCTCGCGCGCGGGCAGCGTTTCGAACAGCTCCGGGTCGCAGAGCACGGCAATGGGCTGATAAATGAAGCCGACCTGGTTTTTCCCGCCGGGCAGGTCGAGAGCGTTCTTGCCGCCGACGGAGGCGTCCGCCGCCGCGAGCAGCGTCGTCGGGATCTGCGCGAGATCGCAGCCGCGCTGATAGCTCGCCGCCGCGAAGCCTGCGAGGTCCCCGGTCACGCCGCCGCCGAGGGAGACGATCAGGTCCTCGCGGCCGAAGCCGTTTTCAAACAAAAACGAGAGGATCCCGGCGCAGGTCTCGAGCGTCTTGTGCGCCTCGCCGTGGGGGATCGTCTTGACAAAAACGCGAAAACCCGCCCCCTCGAGCGCGCGCACGGCGCGTTCGGCGTAGAGCGGGTGTACGAGATCGCCGCAGATCAGCGCGGCGCTGCTCGCCTTCGTCAGGGGACGCAGCAGCTCCCCGGCCCGATCGAGCAGGCCGGGAGCGATCGTCACGTCATAGGAGCGGGAAGCGCGGACACGGATCCTTGTCATGCCCGGGCCGCCTTTCTGACCGCGCGGAGCCTGTCCGCGAGCGCGGCGAACTGCGCGCAGTCGAGGGCCTGAGCGGCGTCGGACAGCGCACGGGGAGGATCGCCGTGCACCTCGATCATCACCCCGTCCGCCCCGCAGGCCGCGGCGGCGAGCGCCATCGGCCCCACGAGCGAGCTGCGCCCGGTGGCGTGGCTGGGATCGACGATCACGGGCAGCTGCGTGAGCTCGTGCAGCTCGGGCACGGCGGAGAGATCGAGCGTGTTGCGCGTGTAGTCGCTGAAGGTGCGGATGCCCCGTTCGCAGAGGATCACGCGCTCGTTGCCGCCGGCCATGATATGCTCGGCGCTCATCAGCAGCTCGCGCAGCGTGGCGGAGAAGGCGCGCTTCAAAAGGATCGGCTTGTCGATCCTGCCGAGCTCGCGCAGCAGCTCGAAGTTCTGCATGCTGCGCGCGCCGACCTGCAGCAGATCCACGTCCTCGAAGAGGGGAAGCTGCCCGACGCTCATGATCTCGGAGACGACGGGCAGACCGGTCTCGGCGCGGGCGAGCCCGAGAAGGCGCAGGCCCTCCTCGCCCAGGCCGGAAAAGTCGTAGGGAGAGGTGCGGGGCTTGAAGGCGCCGCCGCGCAGCATGTCCGCGCCCGCGGCCTTGACGGCGCGCGCCACGGCGAGGATCTGCTCCTCGCTCTCGACCGCGCAGGGCCCCGCGATCAGCGCGAAATGCCCGCCGCCGAAGCGGACCGGGCCGACCTGCACGACCGCGCTTTCGGGATGCTCGCGGCGGCTGCAGAGAAGGAAGGGCTCGCTCACGCGGCGGACGGACTCCACCCCCGGGAGCGAGGCGAGCGCCGCCTCGTCCAGCTCGGAGCTGTCGCCGACGAGGCCGAGCACGGTCTGCCGCGTGCCCTCGGAGACGTCGACGCGCAGACCGCGGCCCTCGAGGGCGGCGATCAGTTCCTGTTTTCTTTCCGCGGAGATGTCGGGCCTGAGCACAACGATCATGGCGTTTCTCCCACCTTAAAAAACTGCACAGGAAAGGCCCGTGCAGCAGGTTTTTTCTTAAAACAACTATAAGCGGAATTGCCGGTGCTGTCAAGGTGAAACAAAACGCCCCGCGCTCTTTTGAGGGCACGGGACGCTTCGTTTGCTTTGGTCGGTTTTGGGAGAAAAGAGAGGATAAAGGAGTGGAAAAGCAGCAAGTTGATGTGATCAGTTCTTCGCTTCGTCGAAGGTGATCGTGAGCGTGACCTCCTCGCCGCCGCGGTAGACCGTCATCGAGGTCGTGTCGCCGGCGGAGAAGCCGTGCAGGGCGGAGGTCAGGTCGGTGTAGCCGGTGATGTCCTGATCGCCGAGCCTGGTGATGATATCCTTGGCCAGAAGGCCGGCCTTTTCGGCGCAGCTGCCGTCCTCGACGGAGTAGACGTAGGCGCCGAGGGGCATGTTGTAGTACTGGCTGTAAAGGGAGTTGTAGCGCTGGTCGATCTGCACGCCCATGTAGGCCTTGCCGGTGACGTAGCCCTTGGTGATGAGATCGCTGGCGATCTTCACCGCGTCGTTGATCGGAATCGCGAAGCCCAGACCCTCGACGCCGGTGCTGGCGTACTTGGCCGTGACGATGCCGACGACCTCGCCCGCGGCGTTGTAGACCGGGCCGCCGGAGTTGCCGGAGTTGACGGCCGCGTCGATCTGGAACATGTTGATCGCCACGCCGCTCTCGTCCGAGGTGATGGCGCGGTCGAGCGCGCTGACGTGGCCGGTGGACATCGAGAAGTCCAGCTCGCCGAGCGGGTTGCCGACGGCGTAGACCAGATCGCCCACGGAGAGGGAATCGCTGTTGCCGAAGCTGACGGGCTTGAGGCCGTTCGCGTCGATCTTGAGAACGGCGACGTCGTTGTATTTCTCATAGCCGACGATCGAGGCGGTATAGCGCGTGCCGTCGTAGAGGATCACGTTGACGTCCTTGTCGTTCTGCGCGGCCAGCTCGATCACGTGGTAGTTGGTGAGGATATAACCGTCCTCCGAGACGATGAAGCCCGTGCCGGACACGGCGGAGGAGCTGTTCATGCCGAAGAAGTTGGTGTAGGTCACCTCGGTGGTGACGCCGACGACCTGAGAGCAGGCCTGGGCATAGATCGCGGAGGCCGTCAGAGCGGCGGAATCGTTCTTTACCGCCGTCGCGGTCTGCGCGCTGTCGGCGCTGCCGGCCGCGGCTGCCTCGGTGATCCGCTCGAGCGCCTGCTCGGTCCGGGCGTCCTCGAGCGCGGCGATCCTGCCGTCGAGGCTGCGCCCCATGAAGGAGGCGCCGACGAGACCGCCCAGCAGCGCGCAGACGAGACAGAGCGCGATGATACCCAGGATCCGGCCGCCCTTGCCGCTTTTTTCATGCTTCTCGGCCTTTTTCGGCTCGGGAGGCGTGTAATAACGCGGCGGGACGGGGCCTTCGCCCGCGGGGGTATAATGAGCGTCGGAGTAGATGCTCTCTTTGGCAAACTCGCCGACGTAGCCGTATTCGCTTTCGCTCTTCTGTTCGGAAGAGTTGTTTTCGATCTCCGAATCGAGCATAAGAACAGCCTCTTTTTCGATGGGATGGGGAGATTGCTCTCCTCATTTTGACGAGCCTATCATAAACGGGAAATATGACCGTGTCGTGAATAAAACGGCAAGTTTTTTTGAACAAGATATGAAAATCCCGCGGCGGAACGGATCGTTCCCGCCGCGGGATCGGTTTTTCGTTTTCGGCTTTGCCTTTTCAGCCCCTGAGCTTGTCCGCGCCGATGCGCAGGCGGCGCAGCGTTTCCTCTTTCCCGAGGATGCGGCAGATCTCCACCGCGCCTCCCGGCGTGACGGCCTTGCCGGCCGCGGCGATGCGCACGGGCCACATCACGCGGGCGTTCTTGGCCCCCATGCTCTCGGCCAGCGAGACCATCGTGTTGAGGATCGTCTCGTCGTTCCAGTCCTCCAGCGCCTCAAAGAGCGGGATCACGGCCTCGAGCGCCTCGAGCGAGCTTTGCTCGTCGGATTTGGACTTCTTGTGGACGAAAAGCTCGGTGGAATACGCGGGCAGTTCGTCGAAGAAGTCGAGCTTTTCGGGGATCTCGCCGAGCACCTCGGTGCGCTGCTGCAGCAGCGCGGCAATGGCGGCGGCGTCGTAGCGCTCGTCCTTGACCGCCATGCGGATCCAGGGCTCGGCCGCGGCGGCGAAGGCCTCCGGGCTCATGGCGCGGATATAGGCGCTGTTGAAGTAGCGCAGCTTTTCGATGTCGAAGATCGCCGGGGACTTGGAGATGCCGGAAAGGTCGAAGCAGGCCTTGAGCTCGTCCATCGTGAAGAACTCCTGCTCGCCCTTGGGGCTCCAGCCCAGGAGCGCGACGTAGTTGATGACCGCGTCGGTCAGAAAGCCCTGCGCGATCAGGTCCTCGTAGCTGGGGTCGCCGTGACGCTTGGACATCTTGTTGTGCGCATCGCGCATGACGGGGGAGCAGTGCACGTACTTCGGGATCTCCCAGCCGAAGCCCTCGTAGAGGAGATTGTACTTCGGCGCGCTGGAGAGATACTCGCTGCCGCGCACGACGTGGGTGATGCCCATCATGTGGTCGTCGATCACGTTGGCGAAGTTGTAGGTGGGCAGGCCGTCGCGCTTGATGAGCACCTGGTCGTCGAGCGAGGCGTTCTCCACCGTGATGTCGCCGAAGATCTCGTCGTGGAAGGTGGTCGTGCCCTCATGCGGGATGCGCTGGCGGATGACGAAGGGCTTTCCGAGCGCCGCGAGGCGATCCGCTTCCTCACGGCTGAGACTGCGGCAGGGATCGTCGCCGCGCTCGAAGTCGCCGGAATCCTCCTCGCTCTCGGCCTTCTCGCAGAAGCAGCGGTAGGCGTGGCCGCGCTCGATCAGGAGCTCGGCGTAGCGGCCGTAGAAGGGGCGGCGCTCGGTCTGTACGTAGGGGCCGACGGGGCCGCCGAGGTCAGGACCCTCGTCGTGCTCGAGATGGCACTCGCGCAGCGTCTTGTAGATCACGTCCACCGCGCCCTCGACCAGGCGGCCCTGGTCGGTGTCCTCGATGCGCAGCAGGAATTTTCCGCCCGCGTGACGGGCGATGAGATAGGTATAGAGCGCCGTGCGCAGATTGCCCACGTGCATGTAGCCCGTGGGAGAGGGGGCGAAGCGCGTGCGCACCTCGCCGCGCGGGATGCGCGTTTCCATTTCGTCAAACCATACCTGATCGATCATGTTATCCTCCGAAGCGGCGCGGGTCGTGCCCCGCGCGCGTTTTTTTCCATACAGCCCCCTAATCTTATTTTAGAAACTGCGGCTTGTCAAGCGGGTCTTCTTTTGTTATAATACCTTTTTGTAAAGAAAGCGGAG
The DNA here is from genome assembly GCA_900319935.1 of uncultured Eubacteriales bacterium. GTDB lineage: Bacteria > Bacillota > Clostridia > Oscillospirales > Oscillospiraceae > Limivicinus. The sequence goes on from ONQJ01000014.1 coordinate 13,576, forward strand.
CGCGGAGCGTTCCCATCGTGTATAAACGAGGTGTCGTTATGGATACAATTCCCGTGGAAAAGAAAAAGGTCATGCTCTCGGGCATCAAGCCCACTGGCGATCTGACGCTGGGCTCCTATCTCGGCGCGATCAAAAACTGGGCCGAGCGGGCGGATCAGTTCGACTGCTATTACTTCATGGCGGACCTGCACGCGCTCACCACGCGCAACGACCCCGCCACGCTGCGCCGCCGCACGCTCGAACAGCTGGCCCAGTACGTGGCCTGCGGTCTCGACCCGCAGAAGAACACCCTCTTCCTGCAGTCCGACGTGCACGAGCACGCCGAGCTCGGCTGGATCCTCAACTGCTACACGATGTTCGGCGAGCTTTCGCGCATGACCCAGTTCAAGGACAAGAGCGCGAAAAACGCCGAGAACATCAACGGAGGCCTCTTCACCTATCCCGCGCTGATGGCGGCGGATATCCTGCTCTACCAGGCCGACTACGTGCCCGTGGGCGAGGATCAGAAGCAGCACTGCGAGCTCACGCGCGATATCGCGATCCGTTTCAACAACCTTTACGGCGAGACCTTCAAGGTGCCCGAGCCCTATGTGCCCAAGGTGGGCGCGCGCGTCATGGACCTGCTCAATCCCACGAGCAAGATGTCCAAGTCCGACGAGATCGGCAACGGCCGCGTGTGCATCATGGACGCGCCCGAGGACATCGCCCGCAAGTTCAAGCGCGCCGTGACCGACTCGGACGTCGAGAGATGCGTGCGCTACGACCCGCTGAACAAGCCCGGAGTCGCCAACCTGATGAACATCTACGCCGCCGTCACGGGCATGAGCTTTGACGAGATCGAGCGCGAGTTCGACGGCAGGGGCTACGGCGTGTTCAAGCCCGCCGTCGGCGACGCCGTCATCGAGATGCTGCGTCCCATCCGCGAGGAGGCGAGCCGCATCATCGCCGACAAGGCCTATCTGCGCGAGATCTACACCGACGGCGCCCACCGCGCCCAGCGCATCGCCTCGCGCACGCTGCGCAAGGTCTACAAGAAGGTCGGACTGGTCGAAAAACCCTTCTGAAAACAGAGATACATACAGACCGGCGGGGCTTGTCCCGCCGGTCTGTTTTTTTCGATCAAGGAGCGTCGATCCATGTTTCTGTCCTCTCCGCTGCCGCTGCGCGCGCTCTGCGCGCTGCTTGCCGCCGCGCTCGGCGCCTTTTTCCTGACGCCGTCGGCCGAGAGCCTGGCGAGGCGCCTCGGCGCGATGGACCGCCCCGGGGAAAAGCGCAAGATCCACACGCAGCCGACGCCGCGGCTCGGCGGGGCGGCGATCGCGGCGGGCTTTTTCGCCGCGGCGCTCGCCTTCACCGCGCCGTATTCCGTCCTCTCGGGCGTGCTACGCGCCTCGCTGCTCATCGTGCTCATGGGCGCGGCGGACGACTGCTTTTCGCTGCGCTCGCCGCTCAAGCTCGCCTTTCAGCTGCTCGCCGCGCTGATCGCCTGGCGCGCGGGGGCGCGCATCGGCGTGCTGACGCTGCCCTTTTCCGCACGGGGGCATGTCGTCCTCGGCGCGTGGGGCCTGCCGCTGACGCTGCTGTGGATGCTCGCCTGCACCAACGCCGTCAACCTCATCGACGGGCTCGACGGCCTCGCCGCGGGCGTGACGGCCATCGCCTCGCTCAGCCTGCTCTTCGTCGCCGCCGCCGTGGGCGAAGGGGAGATCGCCGTGCTGCTCGCCGCGCTCGCGGGGGGCTGTCTCGGCTTTCTGCCGTACAACCGCTTCCCCGCGCGCATCTTCATGGGCGACACGGGCTCGCAGCTGCTGGGCTTCGCGCTCGGAGCGGCCTCGACGGTCGGTATGTTCAAATCGCACGCGGCGCTGAGCTTTTTCGTGCCGCTGCTCGCGCTGGGCCTGCCGCTGTTCGACACGGCCTTCGCCTTCTGCCGCCGCGCGCTGCACGGGAAAAACCCGCTGCGGGCCGATCGGGGGCATATCCACCACCGGCTGCTCGACCGCGGGCTCGATCAGCAGAGAGCGGCCGCGCTGCTCGACGGGGTGTCGGCCCTGCTGGGGCTCACGGCGGTCCTTCTCGCCGCGCGGGGCGAGGCGGCGCGGATCCTTGCCGCGCTGACGACGGCGGCCGGCCTGGGAGCGGCGCTCGCGCTGATCCGCGCCAGGGCGCTCGAGACGCGCAGACACAGATCACAGCAGGAGCATGGCGCCTAAGATGAAAAGCATCTCCGTGTCGCCGCTCTCGCGGTAGAGAAGATACAGGATCAGCAAAAGGATCAGATCCTCGGTCTCGAGCTCGCCCGTGATGCGGCCGAGCAGCGACTCGACCGTCTGGCGGATCGGATCGGCAAAGCCGTCCGGCTGCGGCGGAGGCGGGGGCCGACGCGGCGGAGCGTGACTCTCGTGCGGCTCCTCGACGCGGCGCGGCGGACCGCCGCCGTGATAGACCTTATACATCCCCATCCTCCGGGCCGAGCAGCCCAGCCTGCGCCAGACGCAGCACGCGCGCGAGCTTCATCGCGCGCGTGAGCTTTTCCCGGCGCTTTTCGCCCAGACACGGCGCGAGCGCCTCGAGCGCCTCGAGCCGGGGGCTCTTTTGCCCGAGCCCGCCGCGCAGCAGCGCGCCGAGCTTGCCGAGCATGGCCGGATCGGGCCCGGCGGGCTCTGCCGCAGCGGCCGTACTCTCTGAGGCGCCGCCCATGATCGACTGTGCCATTTCCCGGATCCGCGCAAGCTGCTCCGGGTCGGAGAGCACGCTGCTGATCCTGTCCTCGAGCTCGCCCACGGCGCACACCCCCTCCGTTCAGTTCTCCATGATCTTCCTCACGTCGTCCGAGAGCTTTTTGCCCTCCGGCGTGGCCAGCAGCGCGCCGAGCATCCTGCGGAGCGCCGCGGCGTCGCCGTCGGCGAAGGCCTTTTCGAGCGCCGCGCCGTCGACGGCGCTCCCGAGCGCTCTGCCCTCCGCCGAGGAGCCGAGCTTTCTGAGCGCCTCGCCCTTTTCTCCGCGCCCGAGCTCCTTCGCGAGCCGTTCCAGATCGTTCATGGGATCACATCCTTGCATTTCAGGTCAGTTTATTCTATTCTTATCCTGTCAAAACGATACATAAAAAGGAGAAGGCCGATGAAGATCGCCGTCTTTTCGGATACCCACGGCTCCGCGGCGCGCATGCTGCGCGCGGTGGGAGAGCTGCGCCCCGACGCACTCGTCCACCTGGGTGATTTCGCGCGCGATGCCGACTGCCTGGCGCGGGAATTCCCGGAGATCCCGCTCTACCGTGTGCGCGGGAACTGCGACGCCGCGACCGAGGCGCCGGAGGAACTCGTCGTCGAATTCGGAAGCGTGCGCGCCCTCCTCTGCCACGGCCACCGCTATGCCGTGGACTGGGGACGCTTCGATTCAATGGTCTATTCCGCGCAGGAAAAGGGCTGCTCGCTGGTCCTCTTCGGCCACACGCACCGCGCCGAAAACACGGAGATCGGCGGGGTGAAGCTCGTCAATCCCGGCACGGCGGGGCTCGGCTCCGCCCGCTCCTTCGCGCTGGTCACGGTTTTCGAAAACGGCGGCGTCGCCGCGGAGATACGACCCTTGTAAAGACGGAAGAAGCATGATAAACTGTTTCCGTTAAGCCATAAAAAAGAGAAAGAAGGCTGCGCCATGAACAAAAAGATCACGCGCATTGTTCTCACCGGCGGCCCCGCGGCGGGCAAGACGACCCTGATCAGCCGCATCCTCAAGGAATTCACACAGGAGAAGGGCTGGAAGGTCGTCATCATCCCCGAGACCGCGACCGAACTGATCTCCGGCTTCGGCATCGGGCCCTTCCCGGGCTGCATGAGCATGCTGGAGTTCCAGTACTTCGTCATCGAGGATCAGCTGCACAAGGAGCGGCTGGCGCTCAAGGCGGCCGAGGCCGTGCCGGAGGAGAAGGTGCTCGTCATCTACGACCGCGCGATCTTCGACGACAAGGCCTACATCTCCGACGAGGAGTTCCGCGAGGTGCTCGCCCACTTCGGCAAGACGGAGGAGGAGCTGCTCGCCGGCTACGACGCGGTGCTGCATCTCGTCTCCTGCGCCAAGGGGGCGGAATTCGCCTACGACTACGGCAACGCCGCCCGCTACGAGACCGTGGAGCAGGCCCGCGCGATCGACGACCGGACGATCCGCGCCTGGAGCGCGCATCCCTCGCTGCACGTCATCGACAACTCCGTGGACTTCGAGGACAAGATCAACCGCGCGATCGCCGCGATCTACCGCGTCCTCGGCCAGGAGGTGCCGGATGTGGAGAAGAGCAAGTACCTCATCGCCATGCCGGACGTGCGGACGCTTACGGAAAAGTACGGCGCGATCCCCACCGAGATGATGCAGACCTATCTCATCACCGCCAACCCGCTGCTCGAGCGGCGCGTCCGTCAGCAGCGCAGCGGCACGGAGTACCTGTACTTCTTCACCGAAAAGCGCGTCGGCGAGGACGGGAAGCGCTGGGTCACCGAGCGGCCGATCTCCGAAAAGGAATATATCCGTTACCTCATGGAGAGCGACCTGACGCTGCGCGCCGTGCGCAAGACCAAGTACCGCTTCCATTACGCCGGCCGCGCGATGGAGATCGACCTCTATCCCTTCTCGGAGGACAAGGCGGTCCTCTTCGTTTACGGCGGAGGGAAGGACGCCGCGCTGCCGGAGGAGATCGAGATCCTCAGGGACGTGACGGGCGATCCGGCCTATAAAAACCGCCGCCTCGCGGCGGCGCAGGCGTTGTAAGAGAAAAGCGCGCGATCAGGAGAAAGGAGATTGCCCCATGAATTGCCCCTATTGCGGAAGCGTAGTCAGAGAGAACGAAAAGTTCTGCCAGAACTGCGGCGCGGCGCTGGCGCAGAACACCGCCGCCATGCAGAACGTATCCGTCCCCGCGCAGCAGGAGCCGAGCCTCGCCCAGCCGCCCTTTACGGGCGCGCGCGTACAGTACGACAGTCTCAAGGACTTCGTTCAAAGCCCCGTCTGCCCCGAAAAGGTCCGAAAATCCATCAAGTCCAGCTGGATCATCCTGCTGGTCTGCGCCGTTCTCACGCTGGCCTTTGAGATCATCATGGGTATTCTCCCGATCGACGCCGTCCTGCTGGCGGTCTTCGCGTTCTGGCTGCGGGGGAAGTACTCGATGACGCCCGCGATCCTGGCGCTGGCGCTCGGTATCATCGGCGTCATTGTGGGCTATGTGCAGAACGGAACACCCAGCGGCATCCTGGTCGTGTTCGCGGGAAGCACTGCGGTGAGCAGTCTCCTCAGGGCAAAAAAGCTGTTCGACGAGTACAAGAAGAACGGAACGCTCTGATGGAATACAGGGAGCGCTTCGCACCCTTACAGCATGACAACGGCAAAGGCCGGGGCATCCGCCCCGGCCTTTGCCGTGTCGTGAAGACATTATACGATGAAGCCGCCGCCGAGGACGCGCTCGCCGTCATAAAGCACGGCGGACTGACCCGGCGCGGGAGCGCGGACGGGCGTGTCGCACGCGATGCGCACCGAGCCGTCGGGAAGGGGAAAGGCGGTGCACGCCGGCTCCTCCCACTTGGTATGCCGCACGCGCACCGCGGCGCGGACGGGGCCTTTCGGCTCGTCGACGAGCCAGTTGAAGTCCCGCGCGGTCAGCTCGGTTTTGAACAGCTCCTCCCACGGCGCGAGCTCAATGCCGTTCGAGGCCGCGTCGATGCGGGAAACGTAGAGCTTGCGGCCCTCGTACAGGCCCGGGATGCGCTGTCCCACCGTCCAGTTGACGATGCCCGCGTGCTCGCCGAGCACCCGGCCGTGAAGGAGGAAAGGCCCGGGACCGGGGAGCTCGCCGCGCCGCGACAGCCAGCCGACGTAGTCCCTGTCGGGGATGAAGCAGATCTCCATGCTGTCCTTCTTGTGCGCCACAGGCAGAGCGAGCCGCTCGGCAAGCGCGCGGGTCTCGGCCTTCTCCATCCCCCCGAGCGGGAGGACGAGGCGGTCGAGCTGCTCGCGCCGCAGACGGCAGAGCATGTAGCTCTGGTCGTTGGCGGGCCGACCTTTATAAAGCGCGCCGCCCTCCGCGCGGGCGTAGTGCCCGGTGGCGACGGCCTCCGCGCCGAGACGGTCGGCCGTCTCGAGCAGGGCGCGGAACTTTACCGACGGGTTGCAGAGGATGCAGGGATTGGGCGTCTCGCCGCGCAGATAGCTCTGGCAGAACGGCGCGCAGACCTTCTCCTCAAGCTCCGCGCGGACGTCGAGGATCTCGAGCGGGATATTGAGAAAGGCCGCCGTCTCCACGGCGTCCCGCCGCGCGTTTTCGTCTGTGTTGTCGAGATAGAGGCCGCAGACCTCCCAGCCCGCGCGGCGCAGCAGCGCGGCGGAAACGGCGGAATCGACGCCGCCAGAAAAACCGAGTACGACCTTCATCCCTTTTTCTCCAGATAGATCATCAGCACGGCCAGATCCGCCGGGGAGACGCCGGAAATGCGTCCTGCCTGGCCGAGATTCTCCGGCCGGATCTTCTTGAGCTTCTCGCGCGCCTCGAGCCGCAGCCCGACGATCGCGTCGTAGTCGAGATCGGGAGGCAGCGCGTGCCCCTCCATGCGGGAGAATTCCTCGACCTGTTTGAGCTGGCGGCGGATATAGCCCTCGTATTTCAGGTTGATCTCCGCCGAGCCGGCGACGGCGCGCGGCAGCGCGGGCCGCTCGGGATCGAAGGGGGCGAGATCGGCGTAGCTCAGCTGCGGGCGGCGGATCAGATCCGCCAGCGAGACGCCGGAGGCGACGGGGGCCGTTCCGCGCGCTTCGAGCAGGGCGTTGAGCTCATCCGAAGGAGCGAGGTGGGTGTTTTCCAGGCGCGCGATCTCCCTCCGGACGGCGGCGTACTTTTCGACCACGGCCGCGTGCCGCTCCGCCGAGACGAGACCGAGCGAGAGGCCGATCGCGCTCAGACGCTCGTCGGCGTTGTCCTGGCGCAGGATCAGGCGGTATTCGCTGCGCGAGGTCATCATGCGGTAGGGCTCGTTCGTGCCCTTGGTGACCAGATCGTCGATCAGCGCGCCGATGTAGGCCTCGCTGCGGCGGAGGATGAAAGGCTCGCGGCCGAGGAGCTTCAGCGCGGCGTTGACGCCCGCGACAAAGCCCTGCACGGCGGCCTCCTCATAGCCGCTCGAGCCGTTGAACTGCCCCGCGCCGTAGAGCCCCGCGATCTTCTTGCACTCGAGCGTGGGCCGCAGCTCGGTCGGGTCGATGCAGTCGTACTCGATGGCGTAGGCGCAGCGCGTCATCTCGGCGCGCTCGAGGCCCGGGATCGTGTGCAGCATCTCCAGCTGCACCTCCTCCGGCATGGAGGAGGAGAAGCCCTGGATATACAGCTCCTCGGTGTCGAGACCCATCGGCTCGATGAAAAGCTGATGGCGCGGCTTGTCGGGGAAGGTCATCACCTTGGTCTCGATGCTGGGGCAGTAGCGCGGGCCCACGCCCTCGATCACGCCCGCGTAGATCGGGCTGCGGCCGAGGTTGCGGCGGATGATCTCGTGCGTGCGTTCGTTGGTGTAGGTCAGATAGCAGACCGCGCGGTTTTCGGGCGGCTCTTCGGTCGAGAAGGAGAAGGGCTCGATCTCACGGTCGCCCTCCTGCAGCTCCATTCTGGAAAAGTCCACGCTGCGGCGGTTGACGCGCGGGGGCGTGCCCGTCTTGAAGCGGCGCATCGAAAGCCCCATCCCGCGCAGACGCGCGGCGAGCGGCACCGCGGCGGAGAGCCCGTCGGGGCCGGAGGAGCGCAGCACCTCGCCCACGATCGTGCGCCCGTCGAGATAGGTGCCCGAGGCGATCACGACCGCGCGGCAGCGCCAGGTCGCGCCCGTCTGCGTCGTGACGGAGACGACGCGGCCGTCCTCCGTGCCGATATCGACGATCTCGGCCTGCTTGAGGCGCAGATGCTCCTGCAGCTCGAGCGTGTGCTTCATCACTTCCTGATAGCGCCGCCGGTCGGCCTGCGCGCGCAGGGAGTGCACGGCCGGGCCCTTGCCGAGATTGAGCATGCGGTACTGGATGCAGGCGCGGTCCGCTGCCCTTGCCATCTCGCCGCCGAGCGCGTCGAGCTCGCGCACGAGGTGGCCCTTGCCCGTGCCGCCGATCGCGGGGTTGCAGGGCATGTTGCCCACGCTGTCGAGATTGACCGTGAAGCAGACCGTGTCCAGCCCCAGACGCGCGGCGGCCAAAGCGGCCTCGATGCCCGCGTGCCCCGCGCCGATCACGGCGATATCGCATTGTCCCGCGTCGTATCTCATGGAAGTCCTCTGTCCCGTCGGTTTTGGTTTGATAATATGAAAATTATATCAGATTGCGCGCAAAAAACAATCCTTTTTCCCCAAGGCGCGCCGGATGCGGACGCGGGGGAAAAGACGCGCAAAAACGGGCGGAGAGGCGAAAAAAGCATTGACCCGGGAAACCATAAGTTGTATAATTCTTTTAATAGAGAAACTATATCCTGTGTTTTGCAAGTGAGGTGCTGCGCTTATGCCCAGAAAGATCTCAAGAGTGATCACGCTCGTACTGGCGATGTGCCTGCTCTTTTCCCTGACGGCGATCCCCGCCTTCGCGGAGGATACCGTCATCGAAAAGGTCTTCGCCACGTCGGACAAGGAAGCCGTCGTGATGAGAACGGCCGGCGAGATCGTGTTCACGACCGCCACGCAGGGCGCCAGCGTCACCTCCGTGACCTGGACGGACTCCGAGGGCGTCACGCTCGGAGCGGGCGACGCTTTCAAAAAAGACGTTTATACGCTCGTCGTCACGCTGACGGCGAACACGGGCTACGTCTTCGGCGCAGCCGCCAGCGGCTATCTCTACGGCAGGACCTGCGATATCGCCGTCAGCGCGGACGGAAAAACGGCCTCGCTGCGCCGCAACGTCGAAGCGGTCGTCTGGTCGCCGATCATCCTCAAGCAGCCGATCGCCGACCCCCCGGTCGATCCGGGCGGACGCGTCTCCTATGCCTCCACGGCCAACTTCGCCAGCACGCACAACTGGTATCTCAAGAGCCCCGACGAGAAGGAGCAGCTCGATCTAGTGTCGGCGCGCAACCGTTTCCCCGGCGTCGTTTTCACCGACACGGGCAACAGCCTGATCATCGACAACGTCCAGGCGGAGATGAACGGCTGGCTGGCCTTCTGCCGCTTCTGGGAGAGCACGGATACCTATTTCTCCGATTCGCAGACGGCCGTGATTCAGGTAAAGGTCCCCGAGGCCACGCCGGAACCCACGCCCGAGCCCACGCCGGAGCCGACGCCCGAGCCGGAACCGACGCCGGAACCGGAGCCCACGCCCGAGCCGGAGTCCACGCCGGAGCCGGAGCCCACGCCCGAACCCGCGGTCGTCCCGCAGCCGAAGGCCTGGCAGTCCAACGAGGGAGGACACTGGCACGAGAACGCGCAGGGCGAGGCCAGCGACCTCGGCGAGCACAGCTTTGTGTGGTCCGCGCCCGATGAAAAGGGCGAGGAGACGGGCGTGTGCAGCGTCTGCGGCTATACGGCCACGCGCGTGAGCGAGTCCGTCGCCAGACAGGAGCTCAAGGGCAAGCTGCTCATCGGTCTCGGCGTCGCCGTGGCGGTGCTGATGATGCTGTCCCTGGCCGCGCCGAAGAAGAAAAAGCATCGGCGCTGAACGAAAGAATAAAAACAACTGCGAACCCCGACGGGCTCGCAGTTCTTTTTATTTTGGAAGGAGCAACTTTCCCGCTCCCGCCGCGTCGGCGCGCGGCAGATCCCCGCGCTTTACAGCCGGTAGATCCGCAGGCCGTCGGAGCTCTTCAGCAGCTCCAGCAGCTTGTTGAAGGGCTTCCAGTCAAGATCCTGATAGCGCTTGGACAGACGCTGATAGTGCGCGCGGATCTCCTCGTGCGTCAGGTGCCTGTCCATGCACAGCTTGTGGCAGCGGAGCTGCTCGCGCAGCGCGGCGCGCTCGGCCTCCTCCCGCTCCGGCGGGACGTCCAGCGGCAGCGTTTCATAGTCCAGCCCGTAGCGCCAGCCCATGGCCTGGTGCTCGCGCACCCAGCGCTCGTGCTCCATGGGCGCGAAGATCGCCGCGTCCTTTTTCCCGAAGTGCGTGACCAGGGCAAAGTCCACGGGCTTGTCCGTATAGAAGCAGCCGATCGCGTTCAGATAGGCGGCGAAATGGCGTGTGCGCCCCAGCGTGGAGAGGCGGTATTCCAGCGAGCTTGCGTTGAATTTTGCCTCCATCTCTTCCCGCGAGGGCTTCCCGGGCATTTTCCTGGCGTGCAGGGAGACCGCGAAATCATAGAAATGCAGGAAGTTGCTTTCGGAGAGATAGGTGCGCTTGTTTTCGCGGTTGACCCGGCAGAGCTTCAGTCTGACCGTCAGAGGGATGGCGGAGGTGTCCACGATATGCTCGATGTCCACCGTGAAATCCGGCTTCTCGCCCGCCATGTCGCTGTATGCCTTCAGACGGGGCTTTTTCTTCGTCGGGTCGGCGAGCCATTCCGCGCGTTCCCGCTCGTAGGCCTCGATCTTCTCGTGCTCGGCGGCGTCGTAGCTGTACACGGCGGAGATCGCCTGGTCCGAGAAGTCGAAGCGCGCGGACAGGGGATGCAGCTCCTTGCGGGAGTTGCGCCCGTAGGAGGTGCGGTCCCAGCACTGCAGCTCGTCGCAGAGCATCAGCAGCCAGGCCAGCGGGTGCTGATCCATGCGCAGAGGCGCTTTGCGCTTGCTTTTGTCCCTGTCCTTGTAAAACGCGATCGCGAACTTCCAGAGACTGTTGTGCAGTATGATGGCGGAGAGCGCGTCGACGTGCATCGCGGTCATGTTCGCCGGCTTGACGATCCGGATCAGCTCCTGGCAGAGCCGTGCCGCGCTGAAAAAGGCGTGATCCATGTAGTAGCCGAAGTCCTCCGGACGGGTCGGCTTGCGATCGAGCACGTCCAGCAGGTATTCCTCGGTGAAGCCGTAGCTCCCACCCATTTTTTCCGTGATGTCGTGGGCGAGCAGCTCGCTCGTGGTCGAGAAGCGGCGGCCGTACAGCGCCTCGAAGCGGTCGCTCGCCTCCTTGTCCAGCCCCGTCAGGGACTCCACCGAGCGATAGGACAGGAAGAGACTGTCTTCCCCGCGTTCCTTGTCGTCCACCTCAAAGTAGCTGAGCACCTGCTCGAAGGGCAGCTCAAAGGGATAGCCGATATCGTGGAACAGAGAGGTCAGCCCCCAGAATTCCAGAAAGAGGTTGGCGATCTCGTTCTCCTTCCGGCCCTCCAGACGGTAGAAGTCCCGGAAGGAAAGGCGGTAGGCCTCGTTCGTCTCGTAGATCGCAAGGCCCAGCGCGAACACGTAGACCGAATGGGAATAGTGGTCCCGGTGCTTCATCAGCAGCGAGCTGCCGTTGGCCTCATACTCGGAGAGCAGCTCCACCATCTTCTTGGACTTTCCGTACTGGCCGAAAAAGATCTCCAGAAAAGAGTAGTAGACCACATAGGCGTCCTCGGCGATGCCGGAGTCGATGAAGGCCTCCAGCGCTTTTTCCAGGCAGAGACGGTCGATGTCCCGCTGCATGTTGTAGGGGATCTGACCGGGCTTGAGGCTCTGGCCCAGATAGACGCCCGTCAGGTCTTCCGTTTCCTCTTTCTTCGCGTCGAAGCGAAGCGCCTCGCAGCGGTTGTGCAGAAAACGGAGCGCGGCGGATTTCAAATCGTTTTTCTGCCGCCGGTTGGTATAGAGGGGCGGCTGCGCGGGACCGACGTCGTACCCGAAACGCGCCTCGTTCTTTTGCCGCATCTTTTCCAGAGCCGTATAAGCCATGACATATCCTCCTGTTCTCCGGGACGGAATGAAAGTAACAAAAACCATTTAAAGTAATAAAAAACCGCAGTACCAGTATACACATTCGGGATCGCTTGTGCAACAGCGCGTTGCCCGCAAAGGGCAAAAAGCGGATCAAAAAAGCGGGCGGCGGGACCGTATCGATCCCGCCGTCTGTTTTTCGACTTTGTATCGGACGCCGTCTCTGCGTTCATAGTGTTTTTTTGGACCATGTAACCCCGCGCGTAAACGCCCCGTCGGCAGACGGGGCGTTTGGCGTTTTTATCGGCGTTTTTATTCGTGGCAGTGCTCGCAGTTCTCGACGTTCTTGAAGAGCTCGGGATCGTAGGCGATGCCGTTGCGGTCGTAATAGTCCTTCACCGCGGCCTTGACGGCCTCCTCGGCCAGCACGGAGCAGTGCAGCTTGTAGGCGGGCAGCCCGTCGAGCGCCTCGACGACCGCCTTGTTCGAGAGCTCCAGCGCCTCCTCGACCGGCTTGCCCTTGATCAGCTCCGTCGCCATCGAGCTGGTGGCGATCGCGCTGCCGCAGCCGAAGGTGTTGAACTTGCAGTCGACGATCACGCCGTCGCGCACCTTGATGTACATGCGCATGATGTCGCCGCATTTGGCGTTGCCGACCTCGCCGATGCCGTCCGCGTCGTCGAGCTTGCCGACGTTGCGGGGATTCTGAAAATGGTCCATGACCTTGTCGCTGTAAAGTGCCATCTTTTATATCCTCCTGTGCTTTTTTCTTAGATGAGATGCGGACGGGTGCCTTTTTCCAGCTCGTCCCACACCGGGGAGATGCTGCGCAGATAGGCGACCACCTTCGGGACGACCTCGACGATGTGGTCGATCTGATCCATGCTGTTGTATTCGCCGATCGAGAGGCGCAGCGAGCCGTGCGCGACCTCGTGCGGGATGCCGAGGGAGAGCAGCACGTGGCTCGGATCGAGCGAGCCGGAGGTGCAGGCGCTGCCCGAGGAGGCGCAGATGCCCTCCTTGTCGAGCAGGAGCAGCAGGCTCTCGCCCTCGATGCCCTCGAAGCACATGTTGACGGTGCCGGGCACATGGTGCTCGAGGCTGCCGTTGATCTTGCTGTGAGGGATCTTCGAGAGCTCGGTGAAGAGCCGGTCGCGCATGGGGATGATCTTGGCCGTGTTCTCCTCGATGTGGTCGCAGCTCTCCTTGAGCGCGGCGGCCAGGGCCACGATGCCCGCGACGTTCTCGGTGCCGGCGCGCTTGCCGCGCTCCTGCGCGCCGCCCTCGATGATGTTCACGAGCGGCATGTTCTTCTTCGCGTAGAGCACGCCCACGCCCTTGGGCGCGTGGAACTTGTGGCCGGAGATCGAGAGCATGTCGATGTTCATCGCCTCCACGTCGATCGGCGTGTGGCCCGCGGCCTGCACGGCGTCGGTGTGGAAGGGGATGCCCTTTTCGCGGCAGAGCGCGCCGATCTCGGCGATGGGCTGCACCGTGCCGATCTCGTTGTTGGCGAACATCACCGTGACGAGGCAGGTGTCGGGGCGGATCGCGGCCTCGACGTCTTCGAGGCGGACAACGCCGTCGGCGTGTACGTCGAGCAGCGTGACCTCGAAGCCCTCCTTCTGCAGCTTGGAGAGCGTGTGCAGCACGGCGTGATGCTCGAACTTCGTGGAGATCAGGTGCTTTTTGCCCTTGCGCGCGCCGGCGCGGGCGGCCGAGACGATGGCCTGGTTGTCGGCCTCGCTGCCGCCGGAGGTGAAGTAGATCTCGCGCGGCTGGGCGTTGAGGCATTTCGCAACGGTCTCGCGCGCCTCGGAGATCGCCTCCTGCGCACGCTGGCCAAAGGCGTAGAGGCTGGAGGGGTTGCCGTAGTCCTCGAGCAGATACGGGAGCATCGCGTCGAGGGCGGCGCGGCTCACACAGGTGGTGGCCGCGTTGTCTGCGTAAACGAACATGGTCAGGTTCCTTTCTGTATAGTAAATGAAATCAGGTCTTCCATTTTTCGCCGGTCAGGAGATCGCGCAGCGAGACAGTGTCGAGATAAGCGTTCGTCAGCTCGTCGAGCTCGCGCCACATCGGCAGGGTCAGACAGGCGGAGGCCTGCGCGCAGGCGACGCCCTCCGCCGTGATGCAGGAGACGGGGGCGAGCTTGTCCTCGGTGGAGCGCAGGATCTCGCCGACGGAATATTCCTCCGGCGGGCGGAGCAGGGAATAGCCGCCCTCCTTGCCGCGGCTGCTGTCGACGAGCCCGGCCTTTTTCAGCGCGCCGACGATCGCCTCGAGGTACTTCATGGAAATATCCTGCCGCTCGGCGACGGTCTTGAGCGAGATGTAGCCCTCGTCGGGGTGCTGGGCCAGATCGAGCATGACGCGCAGCGCGTAGCGGCCCTTGCTGGTGACGTTCAAGCGAGACCACCTTCTTCAAATTCCTACTGCGTAACTGTGGATTTAATATACCACGGTTTTTGTAGGAATTAAAGAGGCGGGGCGCGCGGCGGAGAAAAAACCTTGTGCATTTTTTGCACAACAAACTGCACAAAAAAGACTTGCTTTATTTGACTAATGTGCTATCATGCTAACATGTAAAAGCAAACAGACAATCAACACGACATGCGGACAATGACGGAGGAAAGAAAAATGAAAAAGATGATTTGTGTGCTCCTGGCTCTGACGATGATCTTCGCCCTGTGCGCCTGCGGCAAGACCGCCGCGCCCGCGGAGAAGAAGACCTTTATCATGGGCATCGACCCCGAGTATCCGCCCTTCAGCTGCGACTATCTGGGCTGGGAGTTGAAGATCTTCGGCGTGAACTGGGATGAAAAGCTCGTCCAGCTCGATTCGATGGAATGCGACTGCGTCTGGTCCGGCATGACGATCCTCGACAGCATGAAGGACGCCGGCTACGTGATCTCCGCTCCCTACTACGACAACACGCAGGTGCTGGTCGTGAAGGACGGCGCGGGCTTCTCTTCCTCGGCCGATCTGGCCGGAAAGGTCGTGGCGGTGCAGCTGGGCACCTCCGGCGAGGCGCTGCTCCAGGGCGATCTTGCCGATCTCGCGGCGAGCTTTTCGCAGGTCGTGACCTGCAACAGCTTCCTCACCTGCTTCACCGAGCTTGAGGGCGGCGCGGTCGACGCCGTGTTCGTGGACATGCCCGTCGCGGCGAGCTACGTCGCGAAGAACGCCGGCCTTGCGATCATCGACGAGGATCTCGGCGCCGAGCAGTACGGCATCGCCTTCCGCGCCGGCGACGCGGAGCTCTGCGCGCAGGTCGACGCGGCCGTGCAGGCGCTCGTCAAGAACGGCACCTACGCCGAGATCGCGAACAAGCCGGAGTACGCGGAGATCGTCAACAATCTCATCTTCCTCAGCAACGGCTGAGCACAGCGCATTCCCAAGGCGGCATCTGACCCGAAGGCGCATCCCCCATGCGCCTTCGGGAATTATGCTTTTTCAGTCAGTACAGTAACGAGGTTTTCCCTATGTCGTTAATGACCATGATCGTCAAGATGGGCGAGGGCCTGGGCAAGACCTGCGCCATCTTTTTTCTGACGCTGCTTTTCTCGCTCCCGCTGGGCATGATCGTAGCCCTGCTGCGCATGAGCAGGATCAAAGCCGTCTCCGCCGTCACGCGCTTTTTCATCACGATCCTGCGCGGGACGCCGCTGATGCTGCAGCTGCTCGCCGTCACCTACGGGCCGTATTATCTCTTCGGCGCGACCGTGGCGCGCAACAAGCTCATCCCGGTGGTGATCGCCTTTGCGATCAACTACGCGGCCTATTTCGCCGAGATCTACCGCGGCGGGATCGAATCGATCCCCGTGGGGCAGTATGAGGCGGCGGAGGTGCTGGGCTATTCGAAGGTCCAGACCTTTATGCGCATCATCCTGCCGCAGGTGGTCAAGCGCATCATGCCGAGCGTGACCAACGAGGTCGTGACCCTGGTCAAGGACACCTCGATCGCCTTTACGGTGTCGTATCAGGAGATGTTCACCATCGGCAAGCAGATCGCCAACTCGCAGACGAGCTTCATGCCCTTTGTCGTCGCGGGCGTGTTCTACTACTGCTTCAACGCGATCGTCGACTATCTGATGGGCCGGATCGAGAAGCGGCTCGATTATTATCAATGAGAGGAGAGAGCGGCATGACAGAAGAAAAGACCGGCGCCGCGCCGAGCATCCTGGAAATACGCTCTCTGGAAAAGTCCTTCGACTCGCTCTGCGTGCTCAAGGATATCTCGCTGGAGGTCGAGAGGGGCAACGTGCTGTCCATCATCGGGCCCTCCGGCTCGGGCAAGTCGACGCTGCTGCGCTGCGCCGCCTTCCTGGAGACCGCCGACGGCGGGGACATCCTCTACGACGGGCAGTACGCGCTGCGCGGCGGCGTGTACGCCTCCAAGGCGGAGCTGAACCGCTTCCGCAGACGCTTCGGCCTGGTGTTTCAGAATTTCCAGCTCTTCCCGCACTACTCGGTGCTCAGGAACGTCTCCGAGCCGCCGACGCTGCAGGGAGAGGACCGCGAGGAGGCCCGCGAGCGGGCCGTGGAGCTGCTGAAAAAAATGGGGCTGGAGGGCAAGGAGAACGCCTATCCCTACCAGCTCTCCGGCGGGCAGCAGCAGCGCGTGGCGATCGCGCGCGCCCTCGCGATGAAGCCGGAGATCCTCTTCTTCGACGAGCCGACCTCCGCCCTCGACCCGGAGCTGACGGGCGAGGTGCTCAAGGTCATCCGCCAGCTGGCCGAGGAAAAGATGACGATGGTCGTCGTCACGCACGAGATGCCCTTCGCCCGCGCCGTCAGCAACTGCGTGATCTTCATGGCCGGCGGCGTGATCGTCGAGCAGGGCGATCCGCTGCAGGTCTTCGACGATCCGCGGGAGGAGCGGACGCGGCAGTTCCTGCGGGTGTTTGAAAGAGGATGAGCATGAAAGAGCAAAGAGAAAAAAGAGACGCGCTGCGCGTGAGCATCTTCGACCCGACGGGCAACATCACCGCCCTGGTCGAGAGTCCCGTCGCGCCGGAGGAGCAGAGCGCCGCCGCCGCGCGGATCATGGAGCGCTTCCCGCAGGTCGAGCAGGTCGGCTTCGTGCGCCTGCCGCAGGAGGCCGCCGCGCCCGTCGAGCTGCGCATGGCGGGCGGCGAATTCTGCGGCAACGCCTCGATGAGCGCGGCCGCGCTGAGCCTGCTGCGCCGCGGCTCCGCCGCGGACGAGGGCGCCTGGGAAACGCTTGGGCTCCGCGTCCGGGGCGTCTCGCGCGAGGTGGAGGTCCGCCTGCGTCGGGAGACGGCGGAGTCTTTCTGCGCCTCGGTGCGGATGCCGCCCGTTCTCTCGCTGAACGAGCAGGTCTTCCCCTTCGGCGCGCTGCGCGATCCGATCACGATCGTGCGTGCGGAGGGGATCTCTCACGCGATCGTCACGCCCGGCTCGCCCTTTTTCGCGCTGCGGGACGACAGGGACGCCGCGGAAGAGGCGGCGCGAAGGATCTGCGCCGCGCTCGGCGCGGAGGCCTTCGGACTGATGTTCCTCGAGGGCGAGGCGCCGCGCCTGCGTCTCACGCCGCTCGTATACGTTCCGGGGAGCGGGACGATGTTCTGGGAGAATTCCTGCGCCAGCGGCAGCGCCGCCGTCGCCGCGGCGATGGCCGGGCGCTCCGGCTCGCCCGTTTGTCTTGAACTCGAAGAGCCCGGAGGCGTGCTTGCGGTCAAAAGCGAGGGCCTGCGCGGCGAGACCTGGCTCTCGGGGCGGACGAGACTTGTCGGAGAAGCGGAGATATAGAGCGCCTCGTTTGCGCTCATGCAGAGACGGGAACCTTTTCGAAGCGTTTCCGTCTTTTCTTTATGCGCGGGGCAAAGCGTCCGCAAAATGGCTTTTTTATGTTGACTAAAGCCCCTCTGTTAAGGTAAAATAATTCGGATAGAGTATCCGTATGGGAGGAAAGAGATGAGAGAGCCTGGTTTCAAAAGCGCGGACGAGCTTGCCCACGCCTATATCCTTCTCTCTCCCTCCGCGGAGGAACGGGAACAGGCGGCCCAAAGACTTGCCGCCGCGGCGCTCTGCGGCGCGAAGGACGGCGTCCCCTGCGGACGCTGCCGGGACTGCCGCAAGGTGCGCGAGGGCATCCATCCGGACCTGATCCGCGTGGCGCGTCTTTGCGACGACAAGGGAAAGAAAAGACGCGAGATCACGATCGACCAGATCCGCGCCGTCGTTTCCGACTCGGTGGTGCTGCCCAACGAGGCCGAGCGCAAGGTCTATCTGATCGAGGACGCGGACACGATGAACGTCCCCGCGCAGAACGCCGCGCTCAAGCTGCTCGAGGAGCCGCCCCGCGGCGTGATCTTCCTGCTCTGCGCCGCGAACGCGGAGACGCTGCTCGAGACCGTGCGCTCGCGCTGCGCGGAGATCGTCTGCGGCGCGCGCGAGGACGAGGCCGACCCCGAGACGGAAAAGCTCGCCGCCGCCTTTATCAAATGCTGCGCGGAGGGCGACGAGGCAAAGCTCTTCCGCTGGTGCGCCGCGAACGAAGGCATGGACAACGCCGCCGCGACCGCCTTTGCCGAGAGTGCGATCCGGCAGCTGCGGGACATGCTCTGCCGAAGAAAGAGCTCGCTTTCGATGAGCGACAGAACAGTATACGATCTCGAAACGCTGATGGAAAAATGCCTGGGCATGCTGCGGACGAACGTCTCCGTCAAGCATGTGCTCGGGCTGATCTCCGTCAGCGCGATCCGGGAATGAAAACGAGGAAAACAAATTGATCGAAGTAGTCAGCATCAAATTCAAAAACAAGGGGAAGAGCTATTCCTTTTCCCCGAACGGCCTGCAGATCCGCAGCGGCGAGAAGGTGATCGTCGAGACCTCGAAGGGGCTTGAGATCGCGGATTGCTGCCACGGCAACCACATGGTGGAGGATACCGCCGTCGTTCAGCCGCTGCGCGGCGTGGTCAGACTGGCCACCGCGGACGATCTGCGCGTGGCCGAGATCAACAAAAAGAGAGAAAAGGAAGCCTTCGTCATCTGCGAGCAGAAGATCGCCGAGCACGGTCTCGACATGAAGCTCGTCGACGTCGAGTGCAACTTCGAGGGCAACAAGACCACCTTCTTCTTCACCTCGAACGGCCGCGTGGACTTCCGCGAGCTGGTCCGCGATCTCGCGGGCATCTTCCGCAACCGCATCGAGCTGCGCCAGATCGGCGTGCGCGACGAGACGAAGATGCTCGGCGGCATCGGCATCTGCGGCAGGCCTTACTGCTGCAGCCAGTTCCTGGAGGACTTCCAGCCCGTCTCGACCAAGATGGCCAAGGTGCAGTCGCTCTCGCTCAACCCGGCCAAGATCTCCGGCGCCTGCGGCAGACTGATGTGCTGCCTGCGCTACGAGCAGGGGGCCTATGAGGATCTGGTCAAAAAGGTGCCCAAGCAGGGCGCTTTCGTCGAGACGATCGACGGCTACGGCACGGCGGTGCAGGTCAATCTCCTGCGCCAGACCGTCAAGGTCAGGCTCGATTCCGACACGGACGACAGCCTGCACCTCTACAAGGCCAACGAGCTCTGCGCCGTTCCGGGCGGACGTCCCAAAGACGGCGAGGAACCGCCGCACGTCCTGCACTATGTGCCCGAGGAGCCGGAGGAGGAAGAGCTCGTCGAGACCGAGAGCTGGGATATGCCGACGCTCGTGGTCCCGGAAGTGAAGGAAGAGAGCCTTCCCGCGGACAAGCCCGCGCGCGACGGTAAGAGCCGCCGTCGGCGCAGGAGAGGCGGCGAGAAGAAGGGCGAGAAGAGCGGGGAAAAGAGCGCTCCCGCGCCCGAGAAGAGCGCCGCAAAGGAAAAGCCCGCCCGCGGAGAGCGGAGCAAGCATGCGACCGTCAAGCCCGTGAAGCTGACGGTGAAGAACGAAAACACAGCGCCCGCCAAGGCCGGAGGAGAGAGCGCCGCGGCCAAGGAAAAGCGCCCGGCGCGGCCCAACCGCCGCCGCCGCAGCCGCGGCAAGGGCAGGAGCGGCGCCGCCGAATGAACGGACAGAGGCGCCGCGCATAAAAAAGTCGATCTTCCGTGAAGCGGCTCGAAAGCAGCGTCGGAAAGCGTCAAAATGTGGCGAATTTTCGCTCGAAAGGACGACGCGGCTCTTGACGAATGCTTTCAGAAGTTGTATGATTATTGCAATCCGAGTAACTGTTTTGTTTTTATTTGTCATTGAATGGGGGAAGTTCCATGAGTCTGATTCCTGAGGTCAAATGCCGCCGCTGCGGAGAGCGTTTTTCCTCTCTGCGCAGCCGCTGCCCGAACTGCGGCACCCGCCGCGTCACGCAGAGCAGCCGTACGCCCGGCGCCACGCCCGGCACCGTCGGAGGCACCGCTTCCTATGAGCGCGCTGCCAGCAATACGAGATGGCAGATGATCTTCGGGCTGATCCTGGTCGTCGCCGTGATCCTTGCGGTCATCGTGATGGTCTCGACGAGCCTCAACGGCACGGACGTTACCGTCAAGCCCAACAAGCCCAACGCCGTGGCCCCCACGGTCGAGCCCGAGCAGCCCTCTGCCGAGCCCGTGCCCACGCCGACGCCGACGCCGCCCCCCACCGTCGAGGTGCTGCAGATCCGCTATAACGACGACGAGCGCACCGAGTTCACCATGTCTCCCGGCGAGATCGTTCCGATCAACGCCTACGTCTCCCCGCTGACCATCACCGACAAGGTCAAGTGGTCCAGCGACGACAAGGACGAGGAGTACTTCACGATCACCGTGGACAAGGACGACGGCAACAAGGTCACCATCGAGTGCCTGAAGTATTCCGAGACGCCGCTCAAGCTCTATGCCGAGATCTTCGGCAAGAAGGTCGAGTGCGTGATCCGTTTCCGGAAAGCCTGATCAGTTCGCCTTCAAACAGAGGCCGCAGATGCGGCCTCTGTTTTGTTTTTCGCCTTGCCATATCGGACAAAATATGGTTTAATCTAATGTGGGAAAGTCCAAAGGAGATCTGCGCTTTGCAGAGCCTTTTATCTTGATTCGGGAGGTGTTCGAATGGAGCACGCCTCAAACGTCCTCTTTCGCATCGGGCCTCTGGAGGTGACGAGCGCCGTCACGACCATGTGGGCGATCATCGCGGTGCTGACGCTCGTCTCGTTTTTGGCCACGCGGCGTCTCAAGGAGGTGCCCGGCCCGCTGCAGAGCGCGGCGGAGATCGCGATCGAAAAGCTGCGGGACTACTACGAGGAACTGCTGGGCAAAAAGAACGCGCGGAAGTATTTTCCGATCTTCGCCACCTTTTTCATCTATATCATCGTCTGCAACTACTCCGGGCTGCTGCCCGGCGCGGGGCATCTGAAGGGCTTCGCGCTGCCGACGGCGAGCCTGTCCGTCACGGCGGGCCTGGCGATCGTGGCCTTTTTCACGACGCACGTCATCGGCGTGCGCGAGCGGGGCCTGAAGCACTACGCGCTCAGCTTCGCCCAGCCGCTGTACCTGTGCGTCCTGATGCTGCCGCTGAACCTGATCGAGCAGGTCATCCGTCCCGCCTCGCTGGCGCTGCGACTCTACGGCAACATGTACGGCGAGGAGACCGTGACGGAGAACCTCTATGAGATCTTCCCGATCGGCGTGCCGCTGATCATGAACGTGCTGAGCCTGCTGTTCTGCCTGCTGCAGGCAATGGTCTTTACGATGCTGCTTTCGATCTACGTCTCGGAAGCTGTCGAAGAAGAATAAACAAACTACGATATATTAGGAGGAACACACTATGGCAACCGGAACCATCGCTCTCGCAGCCGCAATCGCGCTCGCCGTCACCGCCGTGGCGACCGCCGCCGCCCAGGGCTTCACCGCCACGAAGGCCATGGACGCCATCGCCCGTCAGCCCGAGGCCGCCGGCAGCATCCGCGGCGCGCTCGTCATCTCGCTGGCGCTGATGGAGGCGCTGACGATCTACGGCATGCTCGTCGCCTTCATGCTCGTAGGCAAGATTTAAGCTGGCGCCCTTTTGGAGGAAGTCTGAGAGATGTTGAGCATCAACGTTTCGGAACTGATCTGGACCATCGTCAACTTCTTCCTGCTGTATTTTCTGCTCAAGCGTTTTCTGTACACGCCCGTCGTCCGTTTTCTCGACGCGCGTCAGGCGCGGCTGGACGAGGCCGAGAAGAAAGAGGCCGAGGCCCGCGCCGCCGCGGACGAGATCGACAGACAGATCGAGGAGCAAAAGGCCATCCGCCGCGAGGAAGCGGCCGCGATCCTCGCCGAGGCGCAGAAGGCCGACGCCGAGCAAAGCCGTCAGTCCTTCGCCGAGGCGAAGGAGGCGGCCGCGCGCGCCCTCGAGGACGCGAACGCCTCTCTCCGCGCCGAGCAGGAGCGCGAGCGCGCATCGCTCGCCTCCGATACGCCGGAGCTTGCGGCCATGCTGGCCGAGCGGCTTCTGGACGGGGGAAAATGAGAGAGCAAAAAACGCATGACAGCGGGAAGGAGATGAGAGGGACATGAGCGGTTGGAATATCGTATACGGGCTGATCAACTTTGCGATCCTGGCCGTCGCGCTCTATTTCATCGGCCGGAAGCTCGTGGTCAAGGGATACCGCGATCACCGCGAGAAGGTCGAGCGGACGCTCGCGCGCGCGGACGAGACGGTCGTCGAGGCGAAAAACCTTCTCGACGCCATCCCGGATGCGATGGCCGCGGGCGAGCGCGCCTGCGGCGAGATCCTGACGGCGGCCAAAGCCGCAGCCGAAGAAAACAGCCGTCTTTCGCGCGAAAAGCTCGCCGCGGAGGAAGAGCGTCTCGCCGCCGAAAACGACAAGACGCTGCGCCTCGCGCGCGCCGATCTGCGCCGCGAGCTCGGAGACGAGGCCGCGGCGGGCATCGGCGAAGCCGCCGCCGCGCTGCTGACGCAGGAGATCTACGCCCCGCAGCGGGCGGCCCTGTGCGAACGGCAGATCGACGCCTTCGCCGCCGATTACCGGCCCTGCCCGGGCGAGCTGGAATGCTTCGCCGACGAGGGGAGGGCGCGGATCGCCGTGCGCTTTGCCGAAAAGACGGATGAAGCGGCGGCAAAGCGCATCGAGCGCGCGGTCGCGGCGGCCGTCGAAAAATACCTCGGCAGAGCGCTGCCGACGGAGATGACCGTAAGCGTCGACCCGGCGCTGATCGGCGGCGTGAAGATCGAGATCGGGGACACCGTCTTCGACGGCAGCCTCGAGGGACAGCTGCGCCTCGCGAAGGACGCGCTCGCGGCTTCCGGCGAGGGCGATCTGACAGAGGAACTGAAGGAAAAGCTTTCGCAGTTCGAGGGCGGCATGAAAGTCTATCAGACCGGCCGCGTCGCCTCGCTCTCGGACGGCATCTGCAGCGTCACGGGTCTTTCCGACGTCATGGCCGGCGAGATGCTGGCCTTCCCCGGCGCGCTGCGCGGCATGGTCATGGACCTGCGCGAGGGCAGCGTCGGCGTGGCCCTGCTGGGCAATTACGACGAGCTGCGCGAGGGCGACCTTGTGCTGCGCACGCGCCGCGTGATGGAGGTGCCCGTGGGCGAGGCCCTGCTGGGCCGCGTCGTGGACACGCTGGGCCGTCCCGTGGACGGCAAGGGGGAGATCCGCACGGAGGAGAGCCGTCCGGTCGAGAGCCCCGCCCCCGGCGTGATCGAGCGCCGCCCGGTCTCCGTGCCGATGATGACCGGCATCAAGGCCATCGACGCGCTGATCCCCATCGGCCGCGGCCAGCGCGAGCTGATCATCGGCGACCGGCAGACGGGCAAGACCGCCATCGCGGTCGACGCGATCATCAACCAGCGCGGCAAGGATATGATCTGCATCTACGTCGCCATCGGCCAGAAGGAGTCCACCGTGGCCTCCGTGGTCGACAGGCTTGAAAAGCGCCCATGCTCTATATCGCGCCCTACGCCGGCGCGGCGATGGGCGAGTATTTCATGTACCGCGGCCGGGACGTGCTGATCATCTACGACGATCTGTCCAAGCAGGCGGTGGCCTACCGCGAGATCTCGCTGCTGCTGCACCGTCCGCCCGGACGCGAGGCCTATCCCGGCGACGTGTTCTATCTGCACTCCCGTCTGCTCGAGCGCGCGGCGCGCCTCAACGAAGAGGCGGGAGGCGGCAGCATGACCGCCCTGCCCATCATCGAGACGCAGGCGGGCGACATCGCCGCCTATATCCCGACGAACGTGATCTCGATCACCGACGGGCAGATCTTCCTCGAGACCGATCTGTTCAACTCCGGCGTACGCCCGGCCGTCAACGTGGGACTGTCCGTCTCGCGCGTCGGCGGCGCGGCGCAGCTCGGCGCGATGAAGCAGGTCGCCGGCCGCCTGCGCATGGATCTGGCGCAGTACCGCGAGCTGGCAGCCTTCTCGCAGTTCGGCTCGGATCTGGACAAGGCCACGCGCGCGACGCTGCACCGCGGCGACCGCATGACCGAGCTTTTGAAGCAGGGCCAGTACGCGCCGATGAGCGCGTCCGACCAGGTCATCGCCCTGTACGCCGGCGGCGCGGGCTTCTTCGACGGCGTGGAGGTGCGCGACGTGGCGCGCTTCGAGGAAGGGCTGATCGGCTTCGTCCACGCGCGCATCCCGGAGTTCGACGACTGGGTGCTCGGCGGGAAAAAGCTGGAGAGCGAACAGCTCGAACGGCTCAAGACCGTCGTCGCGGAATTCGCGGAGCAGTTCCAATAAAACAACATGATCTGAAACGGGAGGAGGGAGAGCCTTGGCCAACGTACGCGCCATCCGGACGCACATCAAAAGCGTCGAGAGCACGCGCAAGATCACCAAGTCCATGAAGATGGTCTCCGCGGCGAAGCTCAAGCGCACGCAGCAGGCCATGAACGCCCTCCGCCCTTACGCCGCGGCCGCGAAGGAGATGCTCGCGCGCGTCAGCGCCGGGCCCGCCGCGCAGAAGGACCCCTTTCTGCAAAAACGCGAGGCCAGGCGGGTGCTCTACGTCCTTTTCGTGGGCAACCGCGGGCTGTGCGGCGTATACAACACGGCGCTGCTGAAATACCTCGGCGCGCTCTGCGAACGCGAGGAGAGGGACTTTTCCGTGCTCGTCTGCGGCCGCTGGGGCCGGGACCTGCTCGCATCCTCCGCCCTGCCGATCGCGGAGACGCTCGACACGCTCTCCGACGCGCCGACGAAGGAAGAGGCCGAGGAGCTTGCCGAAAAGCTCAAGGCGCTCTATCTCTGCGGCGAGGCGGACGAGATCGTGCTGGTGTTCGAACGCTATTACTCCGCGCTCCGGCAGGAGCCGGAGACGCTGCGCCTGCTCCCGCTCGAGCCGGCCCCGGCAAAAGACGGGAAGCTGATCCTCGAGCCGGACGGCAAAACGCTCGTCGACGAGCTCGTGCGTCTGTATATCTTCAGCACGGTCTGGTCCGTGCTGCTCGAGGCCAAAACGGGCGAGCACTCGGCGCGCATGACGGCGATGACCGCAGCCACCGACAACACCGAGCAGCTGCTCGAAACGCTCAATCTGGAGCTCAACCACGCGCGCCAGAGCGCGATCACCAAGGAGATCACCGAGATCGTCGGCGGCGCGAACGCGCTCAGGGATTCAAAGGAGGGTAAGCGTGCATAAGGGGGAAGTCAGAAACGTGATCGGCCCCGTGGTCGATATCCGTTTCGCTCCGGAGGAGCTGCCGGAGCTGTATAACGCCATCGAGATCCGCCTTCCCGACCGCACCGTCGTGCTCGAGACCGTACAGCAGACGGGCGGCGGCGTGGCGCGCTGCATCGCGCTCTCTGCCACGGACGGCATCTCCCGCGGGATGGAGGCCTGGAACACCGGCGCGCCGATCACGATGCCCGTGGGCGAGGCCACGCTCGGGCGCATGTTCAACGTCGTCGGCGAGCCGATCGACGGCAAAGGACCCGTCGAGGCGGAACGCCGCCTGCCCATCCACCGCGAGGCGCCGCCCTTCACCGACGTGCGGCCCTCCACCGAGCTGCTGGAGACCGGCATCAAGGTCGTCGACCTGCTGGCCCCCTACGCCAAGGGCGGCAAGATCGGCCTCTTCGGCGGCGCGGGCGTCGGCAAGACCGTGCTGATCATGGAGCTCATCCGCAACATCGCCTACGAGCACGGCGGCTATTCCGTGTTCGCCGGCGTGGGCGAGCGCAGCCGCGAGGGCAACGACCTGTGGAACGAGATGAACGCCTCCGGCGTCATCAACAAGACCGCCCTTGTCTTCGGCCAGATGAACGAGCCGCCCGGAGCGCGCCTGCGCGTGCCGCTCTCGGGTCTGACGATCGCGGAAGATTTCCGCGACCGCAGCGGGCAGGACGTGCTGCTGTTCATCGACAACATCTTCCGCTTCACGCAGGCCGGCTCCGAGGTCTCGGCCCTGCTGGGGCGCATGCCATCGGCCGTCGGCTACCAGCCGACGCTGGCCACCGAGATGGGCACGCTGCAGGAGCGCATCACCTCGACGAAAAACGGCTCGGTCACCTCGGTGCAGGCGATCTACGTCCCCGCCGACGACCTGACCGATCCCGCGCCCGCCACGGCCTTCGCGCATCTGGACGCGACGACGGTGCTCTCGCGTTCGATCGCGGAGCTGGGCATCTACCCCGCGGTCGATCCGCTGGATTCGACCTCGCGCATCCTCGACCCAGCCGTGATCGGCAGGGAGCACTACGACACGGCGCGCGCCGTGCAGAGCGTGCTGGAGAAGTACCGCCAGCTGCAGGACATCATCGCGGTGCTCGGCATGGACGAGCTCGGCGCGGAGGACCGCGCGACCGTCAACCGCGCGAGACGCATCCAGCGCTTCCTCTCCCAGCCCTTCCACGTGGCGGAGAATTTCACCGGCATGGAGGGACGCTACGTCCGCATCGAGGACACGATCAAGGGCTTCCAGGCCATCCTCGGCGGAGACGTGGACGATCTGCCCGAGCAGGCCTTCCTGCTCTGCGGCACGATCGACGAGGTCGTCGCCAAGCGCGGGGAGTATCTGTGATGGCCGACCGCATTCATCTGAAGGTCGTCACGCCGGGGGGCGTGACGCTCGAACAGGACATCAATTATGTAAACCTACCGACGCCGGAGGGCTCGGTCGGCATCCTCGCCAACCACGCGCCGATGCTCTGCGCCGTGGGGAAGGGAAAGATCCGATACCGCTTTGAGGGCGGCGAGAGCTTCGTTTCCGTCTCGGGCGGCGTCGCGAGCGTCGGGGACAACGAGGTCACGGTGCTCGCCGACGAGGCGCGGATCGAAGAATAAAATACAAGCGGCCGCCGCGCCCGGAGCGATCCGGGCGCGGCGGCTTTTTTCGCGCCTTTTTCGACTCGCCGCGCTCTTGACCGAGAGGGCGTTTGATGGTAAAATACTATGACTTACTATGTAAATTGGACGAGTATGCCTATGTTTATTTCGGACAAGTGGAAGGATTTCGAGCTGATCGACTGCTCGAAGGGCGAAAAGCTGGAGCGCTGGGGGGAGTATATCCTCGTGCGGCCCGATCCGCAGGCCATCTGGGAGACGCCGCGGCGCGACGAGCGCTGGAAGCTGCGCGACGGCCGCTATCAGCGCAGCGAGAGCGGCGGCGGGAGCTGGGACAAGTCCGCCCTGCCGGAGAGCTGGCAGATCCGCTACGGCGAGCTGCGCTTCAACGTCCGGCCGATGAACTTCAAGCACACGGGCATCTTCCCCGAGCAGGCCTGCAACTGGGACTGGGCGATGGAGAAGATCCGCCGCGCGCAAAGGCCGATCAGCGTGCTCAACCTCTTCGGCTACACGGGCGCGGCGACGCTGGCCTGCGCCAAGGCGGGCGCGAGCGTCTGCCACGTCGACGCGGCGAAGGGCATGGTGGCCTGGGGCAGGGAGAACGCCGCTGCCTCCGGTCTTGCCGACGCGCCGATCCGCTGGATCGTGGACGACTGCGCCAAGTTCGTCGAGCGGGAGATCCGCCGCGGGCGGCGCTACGACGCGATCATCATGGACCCGCCCGTCTGGAAGCTCGAAAAGGACCTGTGGGGCTTTGTGTCCCTCTGCGCCGGGGTGCTGTCGGACGAGCCGCTGTTCGTCCTTATCAATTCCTACACCACCGGCCTGTCCCCCTCGGTGCTGAGCTACGTCACCGAGAGCATCTTCACAAAGAAATACGGCGGCCGCTCCGACAGCCGCGAGCTCGGCCTTCCGGTCACGGCCAGCGGGCTCGTGCTGCCCTGCGGGGCGACGGACCGCTGGGAGAGGTAAAGAAACGGCTTTCGTAAGCTTCCCCTCTTGGGGGAAGTGGCGCGAAGCGCCGATAGTGGTTTTCAAAGACCACACATCCCGTCAGTAAGCCATGCGGCTGACAGCTCCCCCAAAGGGGGAGCCTGTAAGGAAAAGGATTGGAAATGAGCATCATCAGCTTCAAACAAGTGCATTACACCTACCCCGGGGACGAGCTGGAAAGCCTCTGCGGGGTGGATCTGGAGATCGAGCAGGGCGAGTTCGTCGCCGTGCTCGGTCACAACGGCAGCGGCAAGTCGACGCTCGCCAAGCACATGAACGCCATCCTCGTCCCCGACGAGGGCAAGGTCGTCGTCGACGGCATCGACAGCTCCGAAGAGGACGACGTCTATCAGATCCGCCGCCGCGTCGGCATGGTGTTCCAGAACCCGGACAACCAGATCGTCGCCAACGTCGTCGAGGACGACGTGGCCTTCGCGCCGGAAAACCTCGGCGTGCCGAGCGCGGAGATCCGCGAGCGTGTGGACGCGGCCTTGAAGCAGGTCGGCATGTACGAGTACCGCACGCACGCGCCGCACCTGCTCTCGGGCGGACAGAAGCAGCGCGTGGCCATCGCCGGCGTGATCGCCATGCAGCCGAAGATCATCGTGCTCGACGAGCCCACGGCCATGCTCGACCCGCAGGGCCGCGAGGAGGTGCTCTCGACGGTGACGAAGCTCTGCCGCGAAAAGGGGATGACGGTCGTGCTCATCACGCACCATATGGACGAGTGCGTCGGCGCGGACAAGCTGGTCATCATGTCCAACGGCTATATCAAGGCCGTCGGCACGCCCGCGGAGATTTTCTCGGACGTGGAGATGATGGCGCGCGAGGGCCTCGCCGTGCCGGAGACGACCAAGCTGCTGTACGAGCTCAACGGCCTCGGCTTCTCGCTGCCGCTGGGCGAGCTGGATGAAGAGAGCTGCGCGGCCGCGATCGCGGCGGCGATCAAGAAAGAATAGCGGAGAAAAAGAATGTCAGAGATCCGTGTGGAGAAGCTGCGCCACGTATACAGCGCGGGGACTCCCTTTGAAAAAGTCGCCATAGAGGACGTAAGCCTCACGATCCCACAAGGGCAGTTCGTGGGGATCATCGGACATACCGGCTCGGGCAAATCCACCTTTATCCAGCATCTCAACGCCCTGCTGCAGCCCACGTCCGGCAAGGTCTTCGTCGGCGGCAGGGACATCAACGAAAACAAATTCAGCCGCCGCGACGTCAAGTGGCAGGTCGGCATCGTGTTCCAGTATCCGGAGTATCAGCTCTTTGAGGAGACGGTATACCGCGACATCGCCTTCGGACCGAGGAACATGAAGCTCTCCGAGGAGGAGATCGACGCGCGCGTGCGCGAGGCGGCGAAGTTCGCCCAGGTGGACGAGGAGCTCTTCGAGCGCTCGCCCCTCGAGCTCTCCGGCGGGCAGAAGCGCCGCATCGCCATCGCCGGCGTGATCGCGCTGCGCCCCGGCGTGCTGATCCTCGACGAGCCCACCGCGGGTCTCGACCCCGCGGGCTGCCGCCAGATCCTGGACAATATCAGCGAGTACCATCGCCGGAGCGGCTCGACGGTCATCATCGTCAGCCACAACATGGACGACACCGCCCGCATCGCCGAGCGCATCGTCGCCTTCGACCACGGCCGCATCGCCATGGACGGCACGCCGGAGGAGATCTTCTCCGAGCCGGAGCGCCTGGAGAGCATGGGCCTGGACGTCCCGCGCGCGACCTCGCTGGCCATGGCGCTCAAGGCCGCGGGCGTGCCGCTCGACGGCTCGATCTACACCCACGGGCAGCTGCTCTCCGCCGTGCTCCGGGCAAAGGAGGCGAGGGGATGTTAAAAGACATTACGCTCGGCCAGTACTTCCCGGGCGACACCATCGTCCACCGCCTCGATCCCCGCAGCAAGCTGATCCTCGTCGTGCTCTATATCGCGGCGCTGTTTCAGGCCTCGGGCTGGATCTCGTATCTCACCGTCACGGCCGCGACGGCCCTTTGCATGATCCTCTCGCACATCCGGCCGAAGAACATCTTCAAGGGTCTCAAGCCGATGCTTTTCATCATCGTGCTCACGGCGCTGCTGAACCTGTTTTATACCGGCGGACGGGAGATCGTCCCCGGCTGGCATGTGACCTGGGAGGGGCTTGAAAAGTCCGTGCAGATGATCCTGCGCATCGTGCTGCTGATCACCGGCACCTTCCTGCTGACCTATACCACCAGCCCCATCGCGCTCACGGATGGACTGGAGATGCTGCTCAGTCCCCTCAAGAAGATCAAGGTGCCCGTGCATGAGATGACGATCATGATGTCGATGGCGCTGCGCTTCATCCCCACGCTGATCGAGGAGACCGACAAGATCATGTCCGCGCAGAAGGCGCGCGGCGCCGACTTTGAGACGTCGCGATGGAGAGCCGCTGCTACCACGGCGGCGAGGGCCGCACGCGCATGAAGGTGCTGCATTTCGCCGCGCGCGACTGGATCGCGCTCGTACTGGGCGTGCTGTTTCTGGCCGCGCTGATCGTGATGAAGAGGTTGGGCATATGAAGAACATCGCCCTTCGGCTGACCTACGACGGCAGCCGCTACCACGGCTGGCAGACGCAGAAGAAGGAGATCACCGTCCAACAGACGCTGGAGGAGGCGATCGAAAAATGCTGCGGAGAGCGGCGGCACGCGACCGGCTGCGGCCGCACGGACGCGGGCGTGCATGCGCTGCGCTACTGCGCGAATTTCAAAAGCGACTGCCGCATCCCGCCGGAAAAGCTGCCGCTCGCGCTCAACAGCTGTCTGCCGAGCGATATCGCCGTTCTCGCGGCCTGCGAGGTCGGGGAGGACTTCAACGCGATCGGCTCCTGCATAAAAAAAGAATATATCTACAAAATACACAACAGCAATCTGCGCGATCCCTTCCTCGAAAAGCGCGCCTGCTTCTATCCGCAGCGCCTGGACGTGGAAAAGATGAACGCCGCGGCGCGCGCCTTCGAGGGCACGCACGACTTCGCGGCAGTGCGCAGCGTCGGCACGGAGACGAAGACCACCGTGCGCACCGTCTACTGGTGCTCCGCGCAGAGAGAAGGCGATCTCATCACCGTGCGCGTCTGCGCCAACGGCTTTCTGTACAACATGGCCCGCGCCATGGTCGGCACGATGGTCTACGCCTCCTACGGCAAGCTCGAGCCCGAGGAGATCCCCGCGCTGCTCGAGAAGGGCGACCGCCGTCTCACCGGCCCGACCATGCCGGCGCAGGGCCTGTATCTCAACCGCCTGTGGTATGACGGCCCGGCGGGGAAAATGATGGAAGAGGAAATCTAAGGATTATTCATATATTTGTTCACAATTGATATGATATAATCTGGTCACGACGGTAAAAAGGATGGACTACATATGAAGCTGATCATCGACATCGTCCTTATCACGATCATCGCCCTGTGTACCTGGGGCGGATATAAAAAAGGCCTGATCGGCAGCATCGCGGCGCTGCTTGTCATCGTCATATCGCTCTTCTGCGCCAAGACGCTCTCGGCCGCCTATTCCGGCGAGGTCATCCCCGCGCTGCGGCCCTTCGCCAGCGGCTATCTGAGCGCGACGGAGACGCGCGAGAAGGTGCTCGACCGTCTCGGCTACGGCGAGAGCGACAAGTCGCTCGACGACATCCTCGCGGAGGATCCCTCGCTGCGCTACGACTACGCCTACGAGTGCATGAGCGAGGTCGGGCTTTACGCCGACCGCGCCGACGAGATGGCCTCCCGTTCGGTGGAGCTCTCCGAGAGCAAGGGCGAGAGCATGACCGACGCCGTGGTGGACGTCCTGTGCGACGTCGTGACCTATGAGGGCGGGCTGGTGCTGGCCTTTCTGATCATCCTGATCTTCATCACCGCGCTGGCAAACCTGTTCAACCTGTCCTTCCGGCTGCCGAACCTGGAAAACCTCGACGAGATCGGCGGGGCGGTGCTGGGCTTCGCCAAGGGCATCGTCTACTGCGTGCTGCTGTGCTGGCTTCTGAGCTTCCTCGGCCTCGTCATCGGCAGAAAGACGCTCGACGGCACGACGCTGGCCCGCTTTTTCCTGACCTTCAGATTCATCACCAACAGCCTGATGTAACGTTTCCCAATTCCCAAGGAGGGATCTTATGACGCCTACCATGTGCTCCCGCTGCGGCAAGAACGTGGCGGTGGTATTCATCACCAAAATAGAAAACGGACAGACGAAAAACGAGGGGCTCTGCCTCAAATGCGCGCGCGAGCTGCACATCAAGCCCGTGGACGACGTGATCGAAAAGATGGGCATCTCCGACGAGGACCTTGACAGTCTCTCGGGCGATATGATGAACGCGCTCTCCGGCGTGGAGGAGCTGCTGCCCACGGACGACGAGGGCGCGGAGGACGACGACGGCAAGACCGCGACCTTCCCCTTCCTCAACCGTCTCTTCGGCGGCCCCAAGCAGGACGGCCCGCAGTCCGGAGCGCCCAAGGCCGAGGGCAAGGACGCGCCGCGCCCCGGCAAGCACAAGTTCCTGGACAGCTACTGCATCGACCTGACGCAGCGGGCGAAGGAAGGCAAGCTCGACACGATGATCGGCCGCGCCGAGGAGCTCGAGCGCGTGATCCAGATCCTCAACCGCCGCCAGAAGAACAATCCCTGCCTCATCGGCGAGCCCGGCGTCGGCAAGACGGCCATCGCCGAGGGTCTGGCCCAGCGCATCGCCGACGGCTCGGTGCCCTATAAGCTGCGCGAGAAGCAGGTCTTCCTGCTCGATCTCACGGCGCTCGTCGCCGGCACGCAGTTCCGCGGCCAGTTCGAGAGCCGCATGAAGGGCCTGATCGAGGAGATCCGCCGCCAGGGCAACGTCATCCTCGTGATCGACGAGGTGCACAACATCGTCGGCGCGGGCGACGCCGAGGGCAGCATGAACGCGGCCAATATCCTCAAGCCCGCGCTCAGCCGCGGCGAGATCCAGGTCATCGGCGCGACGACCTTCGCCGAGTACCGCAAGCATATCGAAAAGGACAGCGCGCTTGAGCGCCGCTTCCAGCCCGTGACGATCAACGAGCCCTCGATCGAGGACAGCATCCGGATCATCCGCGGCATCGCCCACTACTACGAGGACTACCACGGCGTGACGATCTCCGACGAGATGTGCCGTCAGGCCGTGCTGATGAGCGAGCGCTACATCACCGACCGCTTCCTGCCCGACAAGGCCATCGACCTCATCGACGAGGCCTGCTCGGACGTCAATCTCAAGGACGCGGACATCAACCGCCGCATGGCGGCCGAGCGCGATCTGGAGAACATCCGCTTCGAGCGCGACGCGCTGATGTCGGACGGCGCGCAGGCGGCGCAGACGCTCTCGGAGGAGCAGCTGGACAAACGCTACGCGCGCATCGCGGAGCTGCGCAGCCGCGAGATGCAGCTCGAGGCGGAGATCGCCTCGCTCAAAGACAAACGCCCCGCGCTGACGCTCGACAATCTCGCGCGCATCATCGAGCTGTGGACCAAGATCCCGGCCTCCTCGATCCGCGAGGACGAGTTCGAGCGTCTGGCAAAGCTCGACGAGCGTCTCAAGGAGCATATCATCGGCCAGGACGAGGCCGTGGACACCGTCTGCGCCGCGATCCGCCGCAGCCGCGTGGGCCTGCAGGTCAAGCGCAAGCCCGTGAGCTTCATCTTCGTCGGCGGCACCGGCGTGGGCAAGACGGAGCTGGTCAAGCGTCTGGCCGCGGACCTGTTCGATTCGCCCGAGTCGCTGATCCGCCTGGATATGTCCGAGTTCATGGAGAAGTTCTCCGTCAGCCGCATCATCGGCTCGCCTCCCGGCTACGTCGGCTACGACGAGGCCGGACAGCTGACCGAGAAGATCCGCCGCAAGCCATACAGCGTCGTGCTCTTCGACGAGATCGAGAAGGCGCATCCGGACGTGATGAACATCCTGCTGCAGATCCTCGACGACGGGCGCATCACCGACGCGCAGGGCCGTACCGTGAACTTTGAGAACACGGTCATCATCATGACAACCAACGCCGGCAGCAACACCAAGTCCGGCAGCGTGGGCTTCGGCGGCTCTCTGAGCGACATGAACCGCGAGCGCACGATGAAGGCCCTCAACGACTTTTTGCGCCCCGAGTTTCTCAACCGCGTGGACGAGGTCGTGTGCTTCAACCAGCTCACGGAAGAAAACTTCCGCGCGATCGCCGCGCTGATGCTCGGCGAGGTGGGAGAGCTCCTCAAGGAGAAGAACATCACGCTCGTCTGGGACGAGAGCCTGCTCGACCATCTGGTCAGAGAGGCCTATTCCGTCACTTACGGCGCGCGCAATCTGCGCCGCCTCATTCAGAAGCAGATCGAAGACGTGCTCGCCCAGCGGATCATCGAACGCCGCGGCGAGGGGATCGAAGAGATCGCGCTCTCCGCGCCGGAGGGCAGGATCGAGATCGAGATCAGATAAGGAGCAAGGCATATGGGCAAACTGCTTGTCGTACGCGGGGACATCACCCGCGAGGAGACCGACGCCATCGCCAACGCCGCCAACTGCTCGCTGCTCGGCGGCGGGGGAGTGGACGGCGCGATCCACCGCGCGGCCGGACCGCGGCTGCTGGAGGAATGCCGCACGCTCGGCGGCTGCCGCACGGGCGAGGCGAAGATCACCAAGGGCTACGATCTGAAGGCAAAGTACGTCATCCACACGCCCGGCCCCGTTTGGCACGGCGGCGGATACGGCGAGGACGCGCTGCTGCGCTCGTGCTATCTGAACTGTTTGAAGCTGGCCTCTGAGAACGGCTGTAAGTCCGTCGCCTTCCCGTCGATCTCGACGGGCGTGTATCATTTCCCGCTCGAGCGTGCCTCGAGGATCGCCGTGGACGCGATCCGGGAATATCTCGCCGCGCATGAGGAGATCGAAGAGGTGCGCATGGTGTGCTTCGACGGGCGCACGCAGCAGGCCTACGAGGCGGCGGCAAGGGAATGAGGCGCCTGCTCGTCAGCGCCTGCCTGCTGGGCTTTGACTGCAAGTATTCCGGCGGGAACAACGCCCTGGACGCGGAAACGCTCCGCCGGCTGAGGGAGAATCTGCCCGGAGACCGCGGGAGGTCTCGGCGTGCCGCGCGAGCCGAGCGAGCGCAGGGCGGAGCGCGTCGTCAATCGCCGCGGCGAGGACGTCACGGCGGCTTTTTCCGGCGGCGCGGAAACGGCCTGTCGCCTCTGCGGGCGTTTCGGCTGCGAAGCGGCGCTGCTGAAGGAGAACAGCCCCTCCTGCGGGAGCGGGACGATCTACGACGGCAGCTTTTCCGGCACGCTCACGGCCGGCGACGGCCTGACGGCGGAAAGGCTCCGCGAACGCGGCGTAAGGATCGTCGGCGAGAGCAGGATACATGAGCTTCTGAAAGAATAAACGAAAGCGCCCCGGGCACAGCCCGGGGCGCTCTCCTTATCCCATGATCCGGTTTCCCTCCCGGTCGGTGAAGACCGCCGGGACGAGCTGCGCGACGACCATCGCCATGTCCGCGGGACTCATCGCGCTGCCGCTGCGGCCATACACCGGCGTGATCTCCACGTCGTCGGCGTAGCGCGCGTGCGCCGCGCCGGCGGGTATGGACGTATAGAGCGCGGCGCGCAGCTTTTCTTCGAGCCTGTCGGCGTCGGCCACCGTGCCGAAATACCGCCCCTCCGCGCTGACGGCGCAGAGCTGCGACACGCCGCGCACCCGCGTGAGGATGCGCGCGCTCAGATCCGCGCTGCCGCCGTCCGGCGGGCGGAAGGAGAGAGAAAGACGCTGCTCGACCTTCGGCATCCGCGCGGCGCGCGGACAGATCTCCTCCGCGGCCGCATACGCGGCGAGCTCGCCGCGGCGCGCGTCCGCGAGAGAATAGCGCGTCTGCGTCCATTCGCCGTCCACAGCCGCGCGGCAGCACAGATGGAGATTGGCCGAGAGGAAAAACAGCAGCGCAAGCATGAGCAGAAGGAGCCGTCTGTTCAAAACACATCACCTCAACGGTTAACATAACGCAGATAGCGACAGCCGTCAAGGCCTTCGACAAAAGCTCCCGAAAGCTTACAGCCTTTCCACCTCTGAGGCGGAGACCTCGAAGGCGACGCGCTCGAGCGTGCCCTCCTCAGTGAGCTTGAGATAGCTGCGGCTCTGGATACGGCCGCGCAGCGCGAGCTTCGTCCCGACCGTCCATGAGGAACACTCCCGCGCCGTCAGCCCCCAGCAGATGCAGGGCAGGTAATCCGAGCGTCCGTAGCTGCGGTTGACCGCCAGCAGCAGATCGCAGATATCGCGCCCCATCGGCGTGCGCCGCGCTTTCGGCGCCTTGCAGAGCGTGCCGCGCAGCTCTACCAGGTTCTCGTCGGCTTCTTCCCCGGCGGGAAGGATCGAACGGGCGAAGACCGTGATGACCAGCCGCGGCCATTCGCCGCGGCGGCTGTTGAAGCTGCGCAGCTCGCCCTCGGCCTCGATGCGCGAGGCTCCGTCCAGCAGGGGCAGCATCGAGGCGCGCAGCGTCACGTTCAGCGTGTCCGACGCGCCGGAGAGCCGCCGCACCTCCAGCGGAAGGGTGTAAAAGTCCTGCGAGCGGGCCGCGTGCGACCAGAGCGCCTCGCCGCGGGGCCTGCCGCGCAGGAGCACATAATTGTTCCGTACATACTCGTCCATGGGCTGTTCCGTCCTTTTCTCCGTGATGCTCCTGTTCAATCTATTCGCGCCGGACACTTGAATATGCCGGAGGGATAGATTATAATAACGACATCATCGGACACAAAGGAGAGTTATTTATGGATATCAGAGAAATCCTTGAAAAATGCGACCACACGCTGCTGCGCGTCGACTGCACCGGAGAGGAGATCCGCACGCTCTGCGACCAGGCGATCCGCTACAACTGCGCCAGCGTCTGCATCCCGCCCTGCCACGTCGCGGGCGCGAAGCGCTACGTGGGCGGGAAACTGAAGATCTGCACGGTCATCGGCTTTCCCAACGGCTATATGACCACGGCCGCCAAGGCCTTCGAGGCCGCCGACGCCGTGCGCAACGGCGCGGACGAGATCGACATGGTCATCAACCTGTCCATGGTCAAGGACGCGGCCTGGAACGAGGTCGCGAAGGATATCGCCGCCGTGCGCAAGGCCACGGAGGGCAAGCTCCTGAAGGTCATCATCGAATGCTGCCTGCTCACCGAAGAGGAAAAGCTGCAGCTCTGCCGCATCGTCTCCGACAGCGGCGCGGAATATATCAAGACCTCCACCGGCTTTTCCAAGGGCGGCGCCACGCGCGAGGACGTCGCGCTCATGCGCGCCAACTGCCCCGAGCGCGTCAAGGTCAAGGCCGCGGGCGGCATTTCCACGCTGCAGGACGCAGAGGACTTCATCAATCTCGGCGCCGAGCGTCTGGGCACCAGCCGCATCGTCAAGCTCGCCATCGCGCAGGAGCAGGAGGCGGCCCCGGCGCAGGAGCCCGAGCAGACCTACTGAGCGAAAGCACGAAAAAAGGTCTCCCCGCGGGGAGACCTTTTTTATGCGCGCGGAGGCGAAAAAAAGCGGATTTTTCGAGAAAAAACGCTTGACAAGCGACTTTCTTCCTGTTATATTGGTTGAGCATAAAACAAAGTAGGTACGGCATCCCGCCAACCTCACCCGCCGGCGCTTTTCCAGTCGGGCGCGGTCAATAGCGCGTATGTCCCCCGAAGGGGGGCTATGTCGTCTTGCGAGTGCGGATGCTGTGCGTCCGTGCTTTTTTCATGTTCTGCTACGCTTATGGAGGTGGGCAACAATCGCTAACACAGACCATCAGATCAACGAAGAGATCCGCGACAAGGAAGTGCGCCTGATCGGCGTCGACGGCGAGATGCTCGGCATCATGTCGAGCGAGGAAGCGCTGCGCATCGCGACCGAACAGGAATATGACCTCGTCAAGATCGCTCCCGGCTCCAACCCGCCGGTGTGCCGCATCATGGACTACGGCAAATACCGCTTCGAACAGACGAAGAAGGAAAAAGAGGCCAAGAAGAACCAGCGCGTGATCGAGATCAAGGAGATCCGCATGTCTCCGAGCATCGACACCAACGACTTCAACACCAAGCTCAAGAACGGCCAGAAATTCCTTGCCGAGGGCAACCGCCTGAAGGTCTCTATCCGCTTCCGCGGCCGCGAGATGGCTCACACCGATATCGGCGGCATCATCCTGCGCGACTTTGCGGCCAAGTGCGCCGATATCGCCAACCTTGACAAGGCGCCGAAGCTCGAGGGCCGCAACATGTCCATGTTCCTCTCCCCCAAGCCGCAGACCGCGCCGAAAAAGCCGGCCAAACCCAAAGCCCCCAAGCCCGCTCCGGCCGAAGCGCCCGCCGCCGAGCCCAAGAGCGAGGACAAAGAGGGCTGAGAAACCCGTAATACAGCAGGTGTTCCCTGTTTGATCAGAAAAGGAGATATAACCATGCCTAAACTGAAGACCCACAGCGGTGCCAAGAAGAGATTCAATCTCACCAAGACCGGTAAGGTCAAGCGCGCGCACGCTTACAAGAGCCATATCCTCACGAAAAAGGACGCCAAGCGCTGCCGTCGTCTGCGGTCCGAGACCTACGCCGACACGACCAACGTTGCGACCATCAAGAAAATGATCCCTTACAAATAAGGGCTGACGACAATATAGGAGGATATACAAATGGCAAGAGTTAAAGGCGCAATGATGACCCGCAAGCACAGAAGCAAGGTGCTTGGCCTGGCAAAGGGTTACTGGGGCAACAAGTCCCGTCATTTCAAGATGGCGAACGAGCAGGTCATGAAGTCCGGCCGTTACGCATATATCGGACGCAAGCAGAAGAAGAGAGATTTCCGTTCCCTGTGGATCACCCGCATCAGCGCGGGCTGCAAGCTCAACGGCATGAACTACTCCACCTTCATGCACGGCCTCAAGCTCGCGGGCGTCGATATGAACCGCAAGATGCTCTCCGAGACCGCGATCCACGATCCCGAGGCTTTCACCGCTCTGTGCGAGCTGGCCAAGGCCGCCCGGTAAGAAAGCAGAAAACAACAAATGCCGCTCGATCGGGCGGCATTTGATGCTGTCTGGAGAAAAGATGCTGAAAAACTATTTTGAGAAAAACGAGCGGGCCTACGACGTGCTGACCACCGTCTACACGATCGTGCTCGATCTCGTCTACGCGGTCGGGATGAATATGTTCATCGTCCCCGCCGGTATTTACAGCGGCGGCCTGATGGGCATCTGCCAGCTGATCCGTACGCTGCTGACGGACTACGCGGGCCTGAAGGTCGGCTTCGATATCGCCGGTCTGCTCTATTACGCGTTCAATATCCCGATCTTCCTCTTTGCCTGGAAGAAGATGAAGCGCAAGACGCTGATCAAGACGATCATCACCGTCACCTTCTCGACGATCTTCCTGGCCGTGATCCCCGTCCGGGCGATCCTGCCGGACGACAGGCTGGCTTCCGTGATCGTCGGCGCGCTCGTGTGCGGCTCGGCCTGCGGACTGATCCTGCGCTGCGGCTCCTCGGGCGGCGGCCTGGACATCATCGGCCTGCTCATGGCCATGGGCAAGCGCGAGACCGGCGTGGGACAGGTGTACCTCATCGTCAACGTGATCCAGTTCTCGGCCTACGCCGCGCTCTTCGGCGCGCCGGTCGTGATCTACTCGCTGATCTCGACCTTCCTGAGCTCCTTTGCGGTCGATCATTTCCACTTCCAGAACATCAACGTCGAGGTAAAGATCATCACCAAGCGCAAGGACGAGCTGGCCGACGCGATCCTGCGCGGCCTGGGCCGCGGCGTGACGGAATGGTCGAGCGTCGGCGCCTATACCGACGAGCCGAGCGAGGTGCTCTATGTGATCATCTCCAAGTACGAGATCACCCGGCTGAAAAACATCATCCACCGCTGCGATCCCAACGCCTTTGTCGTCTTCGGCGACAAGGTCCACGTCTTCGGAAACTTCCTGAAGAGACTGTAAACGCCAAAAAAGCTCCTGCCCGGCGGGAGCTTTTTGCTTTTCGTGCTTCTTGCAATAGGGGAGCGATTCCTCTATAATACAATCAACACGACATAAGCGAAAGGAACGCATCATGATCGAAAACGCCGTTGCTTTTTTTGAACAGTACAAGACGGACGAAGCCCTGCGCGCCAGAGTGCAGGCGGCCGTCGACGCCTATCCCGGCAGTCTCGAGATCCGCGAGGCGCTCGTCGAGCATACGCTGCTGCCGATCGCGCGCGAGCTGGGGCTGGACTTCAGCGTCGGAGAGCTGCGCGCCTATGAGACGCGCGTCAAGATGAGCCGCCTCAATCAAAGCGACGAGGAGTATTTCGCCTCCGCCGAGGAGGCGGAGGGCTTCTGGCTGCTCGATAACGGCTGGGAGTACGACGAGGAGGTCCTCCGCGCCGGAGAGGAGTGGAAGAAATGAAGATCCTCTCTTTTGAAAGAAACGGCGGCGACCTGCGCGCGACGATCCTGTGCGAGGCGTCGGACAGAGGGCGCTTCGGCGGCGCGCGCGAGGCCGTGGAGGGCTGCATCCGCCTCTTTGCGGAGGAAAAAGGACTTCCGCAGCCGGCGCTGCCGCGCGTCACACGCATGGACGAGACCGCAGACGGCGGCCTGGAATTCGACTTCGACGCGGCGGTCCCGCCCGTCGTCGAACTCGGTCAGTATCTGGGGCTCGAGGTCTACGTCCCCTCGGACGAGGCGCCCGATCTCCACGTCCTGCGCGCCGCGGCCGAGCGGATGAAGGTCGAGATACCCGAGACCTATATCAGCCGCAAGACCGACGGGCTCATAGGCCAGCGCCTCGAGGACGTGGCGCAGCGCACGGGCTTCGTCACGCTCGCGGACATGGCCGCGATCCTGCGCAGAGTCGACGCGGCGCTGGCCCTGGGCCGCAGCGACGACGAGCTGTGGGACGCCGCCGTCGCGGCCGCCGACGAGATGAGCGGGGCGCAGCTGCGCGCGCACAGCGTCGCCGAGACGGTGGAGATCATCGCCGCGGCCCTCTTCGGCGAGGGGGCGAAGGACAGAGACGGCGCGATCGAAAACGCGCTGCGGCAGCGGGCGGAGGAAAAGCAGCGCACAAATCCCGAAACGCTTGCGGAAGAGTGCTTCGCCTGCTATCTGCGCATGGCCGGGAAGACGGAGGAGAGCCTGCGCGCCGAGTTCCGCGCCGATGCGACCGAGCTCGTCCGCTTCGACCTGCTGATCGACGAGGTCGCCCGCCGGGAGGGCCTGGAGGTCAGCGACGAGGAATTCGACGCCGCGCTCGAGACCATCGCCGGCATGTACGACATGCACCCCGCCGAGGTGCTGCAGCTCGTCGGAGCGGCCGCGCTGCGCGACCGGCTGCGGCGCGACAAGGCGCGCGCGATGATCGTGGACAGCGCCAAAAGGATATAAAAGAAAAAAACGGCATCCGCCCCGACGGGCGGATGCCGTTTTCTCTTTTATGTTTTATGCCGGGCACTCCAGAAAGGCTTTGCGCGCCGCGGCGCGCCAGCTGCGGCTGATCGGGATGCGCGTGCCGTCGAGGAGGATGAACTCGCCGCCTGCCATCGACGCGATCTTGTCCCGGTTGACCCAATAGCTCATATGGCTGCGGATGAAGCCGTCCGCGGGCTCGCCCTCCAGCAGGCGTTTCGGAAATTCGTAGGTGACGTATTCACCGCTGTCGGTACGGATCAGGGTCTTTCTTCCGTGGCGTTCGAGATAGAAGACCTCGTCCAGCGGGAGGAAGCTCGTCTTTCCTCTGCTCTTGACGAAAAGCCCGGGGCTGCGTCCGCATTCCGGCTGCGACAGCGCCTTTTCGAGCGCCGGACCGATGCGGCTTTCGAGCTCCTCACGCAGGATGAACCAGACGTGATCGGCACGGTAGACCTCGGTGGCGAAGCGCAGGGAATTGGCCACGAAGATGATCCGGCAGGAGGGGACGAGCGCGTTGAGCCGGACGGCCTCCTCGATCCCGTCGCCGTCCCAGAGCTCTACGCCTAAAAACGCCACGTCCGGCCGATAGCCGCCGGAGGTGATATAGCGCTGCAGCTCGCCCGAGGAGGGGAAGCGCTCGATCTCGGCGCAGCGGCCCTTCAGCTCGCGCTCGAGCAGCGCGGAGATCTCTTCACAATGTTCTCTTGTATCGTCATAGACTGCGATCCGAAGCATTTCCGCATCCTCTCTGACGTGAAGAATTGATCGAACGACAGAAAAAACCAACCGCTTTGGCAAAAATAGTATAACATTTTGAAGTATCTGCGTCAAGCAGACGCGGCTTTTCTCCTTGCAAAAAACCGGGGCGATCCATATAATCGAAACAAAGGGGTGGTTTGTATGGAAAAGATCAAAC
This sequence comes from uncultured Eubacteriales bacterium, assembly GCA_900319935.1. GTDB lineage: Bacteria > Bacillota > Clostridia > Oscillospirales > Oscillospiraceae > Limivicinus. The sequence goes on from ONQJ01000014.1 coordinate 55,864, forward strand.
GCAATTTCGGCTTCGGCTGCATGCGTCTGCCGATGCTCGGCGAAGAGGTGGATATCGAGCAGGTCAAAAGGATGGCGGACCTGTTCCTTGCGAGCGGCTTCAACTATTTCGACACGGCCCACGGCTATATCGACGGCAAAAGCGAGCTGGCCGTCCGCGCATGTCTCACGAGCCGCTATCCGCGCGAGAGCTACGTCCTGACGAACAAGCTCTCGGGGAACTTCTTCGAAAAGGAGGAGGACATCCGCCCGCTCTTCGAACACCAGCTCGAGGCCTGCGGCGTGGATTATTTTGACTTTTACCTCATGCACGCGCAGGGCGCGCGCAACTATCCGCATTATCAGGCCTGCCGCGCGTATGAGACCGCCTTCGCCCTCAAACGCGAGGGAAAAGTCCGCCACGTCGGCATCTCCTTCCACGATACGCCCGAAATGCTCGATAAGATCCTGAACGATCACCCGGAGATCGAGGCCGTGCAGATCCAGTTCAACTACCTCGACTTCGACGATCCCGCGATCCAGAGCCGCGCCGTCTATGAGACGGCACGGAAGCACGGCAAGCCCGTCATCATCATGGAGCCGGTCAAGGGCGGACGGCTGGTCGATCTGCCGGAGGAGGCCGGGGAGGTCTTTGCCGCTCTCGGCGGCGGCAGCCCCGCAAGCTACGCCATCCGCTTTGCCGCCGGCTTCGAGGGCGTGATGATGGTGCTCTCGGGCATGAGCGACATATCGCAGATGGAGGACAATACCGCCTTCATGGCCGATTTCAGGCCCCTGGACGAGCGCGAGCGCGCCGCCGTCTCGGAGGTGCAGCGCATCTTCAAAACGAAGAATTTCATCCCCTGCACGGCCTGCCGCTACTGCACGCCGGGCTGCCCGATGAACATTGCGATCCCGGAGATCTTCGCCACCGTGAACGCGCAGAAGCTCCACCGGAACTGGAACAGCAGGTTTTATTACTCCGTCGTGTGCGACAGGGCGGGAAGCCGCGCCTCCGACTGCATCGGCTGCGGCCGGTGCGAAAACGTCTGCCCGCAGCATCTCGAGATCCGAAAGCTGCTCAGGGAGGCTGTGAAAGAGCTCGAGAGCTGAAAACCGCGCCGCAATACAGGTCGTCGATGAAACACTTGACGGGGCGGGAGGGAAAATGCTAACCTTTATTTGCCGCTCTGCAAGGGATCTTGGCGGGAAAGGCTTTTCAACGCTCTGGAGCGGGGATCGTTTGATCCCGAAGCCGGCCGCGGCCATGCGGAAAAGCCGAAACGGCCGAGATTCCCCAAAACAGAGCTTCAGCCGGGAGAGCGGGTCGATCCGCTAAATCCCGACAGATGGAGGAACGTGCGTGAAACGTGTACTGAAGATCATCCTGACGGTATCCACAGCGCTGGCTTTGCTTGCGGCGAGCATCGCTCTGCTCTCCGGGTGCGGCGCTGTGGATACCGCGAACGATAAAGACGCCGTAACGGCCGCGCCGGAGGAAACGGCGCCTCCTCCGGAGCCCGCCGCGTCCGAGACGCCGGCGGCGATCCCGTCGATACTCATCAGCGAGGCGATGAGCTCAAACAAGGCGACGCTGGCCGTCGGCGGGCGCTTCCCCGACTGGATCGAACTGTACAACAGCGGCGGCGACAGCGCGGACCTCTCGGATCTTCTGCTGCGCTGCGGCGACAAAAAGGCGCGTCTGCCGGCGCTTGAGATCGCTGCCGGAGAATACGCCGTGGTCGCGCTGGGCGACGGCGCACCCGATGAAGAATTGGCCGATCTCGCCGTATCGAAAGACGGCTGCACCGTCGAGTTGCTCGCTCTCGACGGCACGGTGATCGACAGCATGGAACTTCCCGCCTGCGAAAGCGACCGGAGCGTCGTGCGGAAGGAAGACGGCACGGCCGCGGTCAGCGATTGGCCAAGTCCCGGCTTCGCGAACAACGGGACCGGCTACGATTTACGGCAGGAAACGCTTGCCGGAAGCGCCCCGCTTCAGATCAACGAGGTCATGGTTTACAACGAGTGGGATAAGCTGGGGCAGACCGAGTGTTTCGACTGGGTCGAAATAAAAAACCCGGGAGAGGAAACCGTCCGTCTGTCGGGCTATTACCTGTCTGACAGCCTGAAAGACCTGCAGGCCTTTCAGCTTCCGGAAACCGACCTGGGGCCCGGAGAATTGATGCTGGTATTCTGCACCGGACGGGATGACGCCGCGAACGACCGCCAGGCCGCCTTTGCGCTGAACGCACAGCGCGACCGCCTGTACCTGAGCTCGGAGGACGGTACGCTGCTGGACTATGTGCCGCTGCGGCGCATCCCCCGCGGGGGGAGCTGCGGCCGGGTCGAGGGCAGGGGAGGCTTCTTTTTCTTTGATTCTCCCACTCCCGGTAAAGCGAACGCTCAGGGGGCCCGCCGTGTGGCCGAAGCTCCCGTCGCCCTGACGCAGGACGGCGTTTTCAACGACGTGGAAAGCGTAAAGCTGGAACTGACGGCCGACGGCGAGCTGCACTATACGACCGACGGCTCGGTCCCGACGCTTGACGACCCGCTGTACGACGGCCCGCTGACGATCGGGGCCACGAGCGTCGTACGGGCGGTGAGCTTTGAGGAGGACTGCCTCCCGAGCGAGCTGCTGAACCTGAGCTTTATCATCAACGAAAATCACACGCTGCCGGTGGTGAGCGTGATGGGCGACCCGACGGAACTGATGGGCCGCAGAGGCGTCTATTACGACGTCGATCACGAGCGCGAAACGGCGGGCGCCGTGGAGCTGTTTGAGGATGACGGCAGCTTTTCGATCGAATGCGGGATCAAGCTTCACGGCATGACATCGAAAAGGGCCTCTGGCAAAAAGTCGCTGAAGCTTTGCTTCCGCTCGCGCTATGACGGGGAACTGCATTACGACCTGTTCGGCAACGGCGTGACCGAATTTGCGTCGATCCTGCTGCGCAGCGACATCGAATCGAATCTGCCGACGCTGATGCGCGACAATCTGATGCATCAGGCGGCGATCGACTGCTTCCCGGAAATGCCCACGCTGGATCATCGCTATGCCGTGCTGTATATCAACGGGCAGTATTGGGGCCTTTACAGCATCCGGGAAGCGCATTCCGCCGCGCACTATGCCGGGCATTACGGCTACGACGCCGACAGCATCACCGTTTGGAAGGGACTGTGGGACCGCAACAGCGAGACCGCGAAAGTGTGTACTTTCGCACTTTATAATGACCTGAAGGACGATGACAATTACGCTTATGTGGCGGAGCATCTCAACATCGACAGCATCATCGGCTGGTGTGTGATCGAAGCCTGGTGCAGCAACTTTGACAGCAGCCCGGGGAATACCCGCTATTATTACTCCTCCGAGGACGATATGATGCGATACGGTCTGTCTGACCTGGATCTGGGCATGTTCGCCTATCCGGCGTTCGAGGTGCCGCTCAACGGAGCGAGTGATAACGGCGTACAGCAAACCTACGCCTATAATGTCGTCCCTCGCAGGCTGATGTATAACCGTCAGTTCCAGATGGAAATGGCCAGACAGCTTTCCGACGCTCTGCACGGAAAAATGTCGGACGGAGCGATACTGGCGCTTATTGACCGCTATCATGACGAGCTGCTTCCCGAGATGGGACGGAATATGCTCCGATGGTTCAAGGTAAAGGATGCCGAGGCCGGGATCGCGCTCTGGGAAAGAAATGTGGATGAGCTGCGGAGCTATGTGACGCAATACGGGGGACGCTCGAAAATTGTAGCCGCCTCGTTCAGACGCTACGCCGACGAGCTCAGCGACGAGGAGTTCGCGCAGTACTTCGGAGATCTGTCGTAAAGCGATCGCATAAGCGGGAAAAAAGCGGGAAAACGCCGACACAAGCCCGGACGCTCAATAAAACAACAAAAGCTGCCCCGCCTTTCGGCGGGGCAGCTTTTGACGCGTAAGTCCGCGCAAAAGGGACGGAACGACAGAAAGCGCGCGTAAAAGGTACAGGCCGAACGGTTCGGCAAAGGAAAATGTATCCGCTCGATCGCAACGGATTGCAGCTTTGCTGGCATTAGTTGTTTTTGCTCAGTGGAAACGCATTATCCCTGCGTCACTCGATAAATACCCTCCACGATATCGTCGATATAGGTGAAGTCCCGGCGCATATTGCCGTAGTTGAAGATTTGGATGGCCTTTTCGGCGGCCAGCTTCTGTATGGCTGAGTAATAAAACATGTCCGGACGTCCGGCAGGACCGTAAACCCTACAAATTCTGTCGCGCATCCTGTAAATAATCGCTTGAAATCAGTCAAGAATCAAAGTATTATTATACTAGTTGGTAAAAGGATAATAAAAAGGGGTTCTGTTATGCCTTGTTCCTGTGTGTGAGCTCCTTCAGCAATTCCATGCGAACGCTGCACCACGAGGTCCACCAGCGGCGTCTTCCGGAAAAACTGCGCCATGATCTTCCCGAAATTCGCTGGCGCCGAATAACGCTGACCTTCCCTGACCGCCCATCATCTGGGGCCTTTTCTCCCGGCCTGTTCAGCGGGAACCGAAGAGAATCCCAATATGCGTCATTTATTTGCAGATGTGCCAGCTCGTTTGAAAAAAAGATGAGAGGAGGGAGCAAAAAACGTTATGAAAAAAACATGGGTCATCCTGGTCAATGTCTTCATTATAATCGCCATGCTGACCTTCGTGGCTTTTTATTCCAACTTTGAGGTCAGAGCTGCGGCCCAAAGGCAAATTGAGCATTTTGAAAATACCACGATTACAATGGAGCATGTCACGGAGAATTATCTGGAGGGCGAACAGCGTATATGTGATGTTTGGGCTCGCTATATCAATAGTGAGGACATGACCATTGAAGACGCCGTCTCCTTCATTCGTATCTCTCATGTGCTGCCGAATGCCTCTGCTCACATTGTGTATCTTGACACGCTGTCCGGTCTGTCTACGAGAGCAAGGCAGGACGATCCCGGGAATTATTCCGTCTCGTATAAACAGATGGACTTTTTGAACGATGTGAGCTGGATCAAAATGATAGGGGAATCCATCAACATTTCCCGTGCTTACACGAACCCGGTCAATGGTGAACAGTCCCTGGCCTTCTGTAATCATATCACGCTTCATGATCCGGAAACCGCTGCTCCTCGGGACGCAATACTGCTGCGTGTGCTGCCGCTCTCAGAGTTGGCGCAAAAATGGGTCTTCCCTCAGGAAGAGTTTGAAAATGCCGAACTTTCCCTGATCGACGCTGACGGCGATTATATCATCAAGGGCCATTCCTTCAAAAATTCCAGCTTCTTTGAGTTTTACAGATCTTACAACGCCATAGACTCCGCCTCCGCCAAGGAGCTCTTTGGAAAAGTCACATCTTCAACGGGCTCTTTTACCATGCTTAACTCCCGCAATGAGGAATGTATACTTGCCTATACGCCGGTTGATGCGGCGGAGGGATGGACGCTTCTCAGCTTCATGCCCAAGAAGGATCTGAATGTAAATACCGAAAACTGGCTGTTGATCGGCTTTGTTTCTGCTGGCCTCTTGATATTGTTCGTATTCGATCTGGCAATTATGCTATCTTTCAATAAACAGCTCCAAGCGTCGGCCAGAGAAGCGGAGAAAGCGAACAAGGCAAAAACCGATTTTCTCTCAACGATGTCTCATGATATCCGCACGCCTATGAACGCAATTATCGGCCTTACTACGATCGCGGAAAAGAATCTCGGCGATACGGAATCGGTAGGAGAAAACCTGCGGAAGATCACAATGGCCAGCAATCATCTGCTCACTTTGATCAACGATATTCTGGATATCTCAAAGGTCGAGAGCGGAAAACTGAATCTCAGCCCGCAGACCTTCTCCATCGTCGAAACGGTGGAAAACCTTGTGAACATCTCCCAGCCGATGATAAAAGAAAAAAACATCGATTTCAATTTCCGCACCAGCCGGATGGAAATAGAATATCTCTACGCAGACCGGCTCCGGCTGAATCAAATCTATATCAATATTCTTTCCAACGCCATTAAATACACGGAACCCTGCGGCCATGTCAGCGTGGATATGCGCGAGGAGGAAAGCCCGACGCCCGGCTGCGTCCGGCTGACCTACACAGTATCCGATTCCGGCATCGGCATGAGTCCGGAATTTATGAAAAACTTGTATCAGCCGTTTTCGCGCCAGACAGACAGCCGGGTAAACAGCATTCAGGGAACCGGGCTCGGCCTTGCTATCTCGAAGCAAATGGTCGATCTGATGGGAGGCACCATCGACTGTCAGAGCGAGCAGGGAAAAGGAACAACCTTTACCGTAATACTGGATATCCCAATTGCGGATCGACAAAGAGAAGATATGATGCTTGAGCCCATGGATGCTTTGATCGTCGATGACGATGAGATCCTTCTGGAGACTGCAGTCGATACATTGGAGTCTCTCGGCTTGACAGCCGACCGTGCAGAAAGCGGCCTGGAAGCGCTCGGCATGATCCTGCATCGCCATGAAACAGGACGGGATTACAGCATAGTGATCCTTGACTGGAAAATGCCGGATATCGACGGCGTTGAAACGATCCGCCGGATCCGCACGGAAGTGGATGCGAACATTCCAATTTTGCTGATTTCCGCTTATGACTGGTCTGATATTGAAGACGCGGCGAAGGAAGCAGGAGCAAACGGCTTCGTCAGTAAGCCGCTGTTCCGCTCCATACTTTACGATAAAATCAACGAACTCCTCGGAACCGAGGCAAAGTCCGTTGAACCGGAGAACGACTATTCCGATCTGCAGGGAATGAACATTCTCATTGCGGAGGATAATGATATCAACTGGGAGATCATTTCCACCATGCTCAGTATGTTCGCCATCACGACGGAGCGCGCTGAAAACGGACGCATCTGCGTGGACAAAATGGAACAGGCGGCAGAAGGAAGCTATGATCTGATCTTTATGGATATACAGATGCCGGAGATGAACGGGCTCGACGCCACAAGGAATATCCGCGCGCTCGATGATCCGTGGGCTTCTTCCATACCGATCATCGCCATGACGGCGGACGCGTTTTCTGAAAACGTCACAGAGTGTCTGAACGCTGGCATGAACGGACATATCGCAAAACCCATAGACATTAAACTCGTCATCAAAGAGATTCGCAGAATTAAGGAGGAAAAAAGATCATGAAGAAGTTACTCTGCGGCATCCTGCTCATCTGCACCCTGCTGTCGCTAACGGCCTGCGGCGGGAAACCTCAGGAAGAAACCGCAGCCGGATTCAAGCCCTCCCTCGATACGAGTACCGGCTGCAGCATCACTGTAGTTGGAAGCTATGACAACTTTGAGGCGCTGGAGGCTGAATTCGACAAATTCAATGAGATATATCCGAATGTGCAGCTGAGCTATGTGAAGCTTGATGATTATAACAACGTCCTTGGCACGACGTTGGAAAGCAATGACAAGCCCAACGTTTTTTTCTCATACACCTGGATGATGGGAAACGAAAAATACGCTTCGGTATGCGCGCATATGGAGGAACTTTCAGACTCCGCTTTGGGGCTGAATCTGGACTGCATCCGCCCGGGCCTCCTCAATCATGACGCGGAAGGCCATGTGTTTATGGTGCCGGTCTTCTCCAGGACCTACGGCATGCTGGTGAACAACGATCTCTTTGAAAAGGAAGGCCTCAGCGTCCCGACGACCCGGGCAGAGCTGATGGCGGTCTGCGAAGAGTTCAAAAACAAGGGCTACGCCAGCCCCATGATGGGCTACAGCCTCAAATCCAACACCAGCACCTTCATGAACACTGTCGCTTATCCGCTGTTCGTGGCCACGCTGGCGGAAAACCCGGAAGCGCTCAAGCTGGCCAACGCACTGGATCCCGCCGCGGGAGAATACATGCGTCCGGCACTGGAGGCGGTGGGACAGTTGATTCAGAGCGGCTGCATCAATCTAACGGAGTGCGACAAGATCGAAGACAACTATACCAAGGTGATCCTGCGCTTCTTTGAAGGCGATGTGCCGATGATGATCTGCCCCGCGGATACCGTGTCCGGGACCAAAAAGCGGGAAAGCCAGTCCGAGGCCTTCAGCAGCGCTCCTTTCAGCTACGCCTTTGCACCGATCCCTCTTACAGAGGACGGCGGATACTTTATCGACAGTCCTTCCGTGGAGTTCTCCGTGAACAAGGACTGCAATGATCTGGAAATGACCAACGAATTCATGCGGTTTCTGGTAACAAACAAGGCGCTGAACGAGATGGCTTCCGTGAAACGTCTGGTAACGCCTACTACGGATCTGTCCTTCGACTCGGTTTACGCGCCGTTTGGTCAGGTGCCTTCCGACCGCATCTTATCCCCGGAGGCGCTTGGCATCAAGGATCCTCTCGCGGTTCAGATCCGGGTCGCAGCGTTCCAGGTGGGAAAAGGTGAGATCACCATAGATGAGGCTGTTGCCATGTACGGAAGCTTTTCTTAATCGTCTTGGGACTATTGGAAAGAGATAGACATTATGCCAACTAATAATGACGCCAGAAACTATTGCACTAATCCCGAAACTTTTACACAACTAGTGAAACTTTTTGCCCTATAACTGAACGATTTCAAACTGATTACGCTTATATCGAGGCACAAATAACGAAAAAATGGCTCAATTGGGAGAATAAAAGGATCTCTCAATTGAGCCGTGAATCTTGAAAACCGCTGATACCAAAGGGTTTGAAAAAACAAAGAGTACGCTGACATTCTATCAATATCAGCGTACTCTTTTGGCGCAGAAGGAGGGATTTGAACCCTCGCGGCGTTTTATAGACACCCTACTCCCTTAGCAGGGGAGCCCCTTCGGCCTCTTGGGTACTTCTGCACGCAAGGGGAGCCCCTTCGGCCTCTTGGGTACTTCTGCACGCAAAGCCGAAATAATTCAGCGTTTTCAACGCTGCCCGATTATATTAGCACAGGGGCAAAGCCTTGTCAAGGCTTACTTTCCAACACAGAAGCGGCTGAAAATGCGGTTGGTGACGTCTTCGCGCACCGTGCGTCCGTCCAGTTCGCCGAGCGCCGCCATCGCGCCCTCGCTCTCGGTCAGAACAACGTCGGGCGTGGCGCCCTCGCGCATCGCGCGCAGCGCGGATCCGAGAAAGTCGAGCGCGCGGGAAAGCGCGTCGGCGTGCCGGGCGTTTGTCAGGATGCCGCCCGCGGGAACGTCGGGCAGCGGAAACATCGCCTCTATGGCCGCGCCGAGGGCCTCGACGCCTTCTCCCGTCACGGAGCTGACCTTGACGACGGGCAACGTCGTCTGCAGCTTCACGCTCTCGGACAGATCCTTTTTCGACAGCACGACGATCGCCCGCTTTGCGCCCTCGGCGGCGGCGAGGATGGCCTTGTCTTCCGCCGTCAGGGCCTCGCTGCCGTCCACGACGGCGATCAGCAGCTCGGCGCGCTCCATGGCGCTGCGGCTGCGCTCGACGCCGAGGCGCTCCACCTCGTGCAGACCGGCGGTATCGATCAACCGCAGGCAGATCCTGCCGAGGCGCAGCTTTTCTTCGATCGTGTCGCGCGTCGTGCCGGGCACATGGGTGACGATCGCGCGGTCATAGCCCAGAAGGGCGTTGAGCAGCGAGCTCTTGCCCGCGTTCGGCCGCCCGACGATCACGGCGGGGATGCCCGCGTTCATCAGCTTGCCGCGCTCATAGGTGGCCAGCAGCGCGCGCAGTTCCGCGGCGGCCTGCTCGAGCGACTGCTCGTAGGACTCGAGACGGAAGGGCTCGATGTCCTCGTCGGGATAGTCCAGCACGGCGTGGTAGTGGGCGCTGATATCCGTCAGGAGAGAATAGACGCCCTCCGTCCGCGTTCCGAGCGCGCCCGCGAGCTGGCCCGCGGCGTTCTTCGCGCTCTCGGCGCTCTCGGCGTCGATGAGATCCGCGACGGCCTCGGCGGAGGAGAGATCCATCCTGCCGTTGAGAAAGGCGCGCTTCGTGAATTCCCCGGGCAGGGCCTGCCGCGCGCCGAGCGCGAAGAGCTCGTCGAGCAGCGTGCGCAGCACGACGGGGGAGCCGTGGCATTGAAATTCCGCCGTATCCTCCCCGGTGTAGCTGTGCGGGGCGCGGCTGATCGTGCACAGGCAGATATCCAGCAGCTCGCCCGCGCGGGTATAGAGCGAGCCGTAAACGAGCGTGCGGGGAGAGCTCTCGCGCATCGGAACGCCGGACTGCGGCCGAAACAGCGTATCCGCATAGGCGATCGCGTCTTCGCCGGAGAGTCGCACGATCCCGATCGCGCTCAGTACCGCGCCGGTTGCGACGGCGGCTATGGTCTCGGACATGGCTCGTCCTCCTTTTCCAGTATCTCCAGGATGTCCGGCAGCTCGGCGAAGGCGTGCAGCACCGCGTCCGGACGCTCCGCCGCGCCGAAGCCGTAGGCGGCGTGGATGAAAGCGCAGCCGGCCTCGCGCGAGGCACGCTCGTCCGAGTGCGTGTCGCCGACGAATACGGCGCGCGTCAGGGAGCGCTCGCGCAGCAGCTTCTGCAGATTGCCGCTTTTGTCAAGCCCCGTGACGCCCGCGCAGAGCCGCTCCTTAAAGAGCCCCTCAAAGCCGCAGGCCGTCAGGAAAGCTTCGATATAGCCCCTCTGACAGTTGCTGACGAGAAAGAGCCGCCGGGACGCGCTCAGCGCGCGCAGGGTCTCCGGCACGCCGGGATAGAGTTCCGCCCCGTGTTCGGCGAGATCGGCGCACTCGTCCTCGGAGAGCGCGTCGAAGACTTCTCTCGCGCGCGTACCGAAGCGAGAAAAAAGCTTTTGCGCGATCTCGTCCGGCCCCAGGCCCATGATCGAGCGCACCTGCGAAAGATCGGGCGAGCCGAAGCAGCCGTAGCGCCGCCGCAGCGACTGCTGCCAGCTCCGGCGCACGGCCTCGCAGGAATCCCAGAGCGTCCCGTCGATATCAAAGATCAAAGCGTCATATTTCATAGAGACTCCTTTATGCGCAAAAGGCTTCCCTCCCGGGAAGCCTTTTCCAATGAGGAAGGATCACTTTTCGCTGCGGGCCAGGCGGGCGGCGTGCGCCGCTTCCTCGTCATAGCGTTCCGCCACAAAGTAGCTCAGCGAGAGCAGACTGTCGGAGAAATGGACGTTCTCGACGAGAGAGGGGCTGTTCGGCTCGGTCAGCTCGACGTTCGTGAAGTTCCAGATCGCGCCGATGCCGTTGTCGAAGAGCAGCTTCGCGACGGCGGAGGCGGCCTCCTTCGGGACGGTGAGCACCGCGACGTCGATTTTGTTCTCACGCAGGTAATCGAGCAGCTCGTCCATGCTGCGGATCGTGACGCCGTTGGAGGTGGTGCCGACGATCGCGGGGTCGATATCGAAGGCGGCGGCGAGCGTGAAGCCCCATTCGCTGAAGCAGAAGTTGTCCATCAGCGCGTG
>ONQJ01000015.1 GCA_900319935.1 uncultured Eubacteriales bacterium
CCACCTAAACGCCCACGGCTATAAAAACCGTTCCGGCAGCAACTGGCATCCCTCCACGCTCCAGTCCATTATGCGAAACGTACTCTACACGGGCATATTGAGAAGCGGCGATACCGTTTCTCCCGTTCAAGAGAATTTGCGGATCGTGGATGATAAGACCTTTAACGGTGTACAAGCCATGTTGCAGACCCGGTCACGCAAATACCAGGAGACACGGTCTGCGCCGCTGAACACGCGAGGCAACTCCCTCATGGCCGGAAATATCTTCTGCGGCCATTGCGGGGCGCGTCTGTGCGTTACGACCAGCGGCAAAGGCAGACGCGGGCCGGACGGGAAAGACATTGTACGCACCCGATACTGCTGCCAAACGAAAACCCGCAAGCACGCAGAGTGCGGCGGGCAAAGCGGCTATACAGTTCATAAGGTGGACGATACGATTGACGCCTTTGTACGGAACATTTTGGAGCGAGTGCGGGCGGTCAACCGTTCAGAAATCATACAAGCCCAAAACCAGATCGACATAGAGGCCAAGAAACAGCACGTTAAGGAGCTGCGCCGAGACGCAGTAAAAGCTGAGAGCGAGCTGCAGCGGCTCCAGAGCGAGATTATCAAGTCTCTGACCGGCGAGAGCGCCTTTACCCCCGAAATGTTAAGGCCGGTTATAGACGCGCAGGAACGCAAATACGCCGATCTGATGAAGAAGCTCCGCGCCGCCGAGGAAGATGTACACGACAGCGAAAACAACCTCCTCGCCTTAACAGAGAAGTTTGACGATGTATTGCAATGGGCGGCTATGTATGACAATGCCGATATTGCAGCCAAGAAAATGATCGTTTCCCGGATCATTGACCGCGTGGATATGTACCGGGATTATGAGATCAGAATCACGCTGAATATCAGCATAGAGCAGTTTTTGAACACTATCGAAATGGTCGCATGAAAGTTTCTTTCTTTATCGTTTCCATTCGACATGAATGGGGGCATACTAATTATGGCTTGCGAGAGCGCTTGAATGGCATTCAAGAGGTCAGCGGTTCGATCCCGCTTATCTCCACCAAAAGAAACAGTCATCCGAAAGGGTGGCTGTTTTCTTTTGGTAAAGGCAAGGCCCGTACACCGCTGACCTCTTGCAATATGATCATGGCCGCGGAGCGGCCTTCCCGGCGTATGCGCCGGAAATGTCAGCGGTTCGATCCCGCTTATCTCCACCAAAAGAAACAGTCATCCGAAAGGATGGCTTTTTTTTTGGTAAAGGCAAGGCCCGTACACCGCTGACCTCTTGCAATATGATCATGGCCGCGGAGCGGCCTTTCCGGCGTATGCGCCGGAAAGGTCAGCTCCCGCTTATCTCCACCAACGGAAAACACCGGACTTTTGTCCGGTGTTTTTTCGTTGGTGAAAACAAAGTCTGTGAACCGCTGACCTCAAAACGCGAAGCGTTTTTTGAGCGAAGCGGAAAAAGTTGCGAAGCAAGGCGCGAAGCGGCAGGCATCGCAGCCGCTTCGATCTTTTTGGGTTGACAACTATGGCCGGAAATGCCACAATAATATTTAATAAAAAATTTTCACCGTTCGGCAGGGAAGGGAGCAGAGCATGATCTTTTTTCAGCAGTTTTATCTTGACCGGGAAAAGGATATCGCCGTCGAGCTCTTTCTGGAAGGCGAGCGGCTTTTTTACGTGATCCGGACCCCGAACCACCGCACGGGGAATCTGATCACCAATCTGGCTGCGCTCTGCGGTCTGGAGACCAGCTTCGACGAGCACGGACTGAAGGTCATCCGCGACGAGATCCCCTGCTATGTGGACGGCGACAACCGCAGCATGTATATCCTGCGTCTGGGCAACACCAAAATCGCCAACATTTACCCGGACGGCCGCGTTGAGCTGAAGGCGTCGATCCCCGCGATCTCCAAAACCCTGATGAGTCAGACGAAAGATTACCGCCTCGGCGTGGAAAAGACGATCGTCAAGACCTATATTCGATCCGACTGCAAATTCCGGACGGACCTGCACACGCACATGAACGGCATCCTGCCGCCGGACGCGCTGATCGCGCTCGGTATCGTGCACCAGATCCGCTACCCCTATTATTACATCAAAAAGCTTTCGCTGCGCTGTACGGAGAAGCAGCGCGCGCGCCTGGAGGAGAAGCGCCGCGAGACGGAAAACGCTCTCGGCGACATCCCGCTGACCGGCAAGCACCGGGAGCGGAGGATCGACGACTTTACCTTCATCAACTTCGCCGAACTGATCCTCGGCGATCCGGAGGACGCGGCCTACAACATCGAACGGGTGCGCAATTCCCTCACGATCCCGAAGGACGGCCAGGCGGTGTTTGCCGATCTCGAAAAGGTCTACCTCTACCGCTATGTTTTTACAAAAGGGCAGCGCTCGGACGAGCCTTTCTCCGGCATCAATATCGAGAGCATCCCGGACCGGGAGGTCCGCGCCTACGCCGGGCAGATGTGCCGCGACCGCGAGGACGCCCGCTACCGTGCCAACACGCTCTATCAGGATCTGCTGCTGTGGATCGCGCGGGAATACCGGAAACACGGCATCGAATACGCCGAGATCACCGACACGGCCCTCCTCAACCGCGCTGAATTCCCCTCGAGACTGCGGCAGATCCACGAGGTCATGCCCAGCATCACGCGCGAGACGGGAGTCCTTCTGCGCTTTCTCGCCGGCATCCGCCGCATCCCGCTGACGATCGTGCGCGACAGGATCACGCCCAACGACTATCTGGCGGAAAACCTGCGCTGCCTGCGCATGATCGCCGCCGACCCTTATGTCGCCGGCAGCGATATCGTCGGCGAGGAGATCAACGATATCCTCGAACTGCGCAGCGTGATACGCGAGCTCGTTGCTCTGGCGGGAGAGGAGCCCGGTTTCGTGATCCGCATCCACGCGGGCGAGAACGACAGCCTGCGCGACAATATCGCCAACAGCATCCGATGCGTGGCGGAATCGCTGCAGCCCGGCCAGGCTTTCCCGCCGATGCGCGTCGGGCACGGTCTGTATGCCTGCGATCTGCGCAGCGCGAGCGGGAAAAAGCTGCTGGAGGATATGCGGAATTACGGCGTGACGCTGGAATTTCAGATCACCTCGAACGTGCGTCTGAACAATCTCAGCCATCTGGAGCGTCACCCGCTGCGGCAGTATCTCGGCGCCGGCGTGCGCTGCGTGCAGGGGACGGACGGCTGCGCGCTGTACGGGACGAATTCGATCGACGAGGAGCTGAGCCTAGAAAAGCTGCTCGGCCTGACGCACGAGGAGCTTCTCCGCATGCGCCGCGCGGAAGACTCCATCCTGGAGGAGAGCCTTCGCGTGTTCCGTGAAAAAGAAGAGCGTTTCCGCGCGCGTTTTGCGGGCGGCGATCTCGAGAGCTTTTACCGTTTCCGGCAGGAGGACGCCCTTCCCGCGGCGGCCGATCTGTGGCATGGATCGGCCAAGATCGACGCAGGAGAGGCGCTGCGGGACAGGATCGAGCCGCTGCCGCAGGGCATGCTGCCCGTCGTGGTGGCGGGCGGCAGCTTCAACAACAGCCGCCACCGCACGCATGTCAAGGCGGAGGATCGTGAATTGATCGACGCTCTGATAGACGGAGCCGATCCGCAGAAGATCTTTTTCGTCGTCGGGCACTCGCTCACGGGACAGGAGGGCTATTTGGTCCGCCGTGCGGCCGGACGCTTCCGTGTTTTCGCGATCGTCCCGGACAGAATCAGCGCGGCGGAGCGCGCGCGTCTCCTGGCTGCGGGCGTCAAGGCGCGTATCTCCATCGAAAGCTCGGCGATGGGCCTGTATAAGAGCTTTTCCTATGAGATCTTCAAGCGCATGCCCTCCGTGCTGCTGGCCTTTGACGGCAATTCCTCCGCGCTGAATCTCGTTCAGGAGGCGCGCAACGGGAGAGAGGCCTGCTGCATCTTCATCAATCCGCGCTCGCGCGGTCTCGCGGCAAAAGCCAGAATGCTCAAGGGCTATGTAAGAGCTTTGACGGACGCGGCGTCGGTGCTCGAAGAACTGGACAAGCAGGGATCGAAAAATGACGCGCTCGATCCGGCAGGAAAAGATTAGGTCTTTTCAAATCGGATCAATGCGTGTATAATAACGAAGCTTTCAATCAAACCCGGAAAAGAGAGAAAAATATGACTGAACGAACCGCACATAAAAAAACGAAAAAACCGCTGAAGCGAAAAAAAGCCGAGGAGCTTGAAGAACTCGAAGAGCTCGAGGACGAAGAAGAACTCGAAGACGAAGAAGAACTCGAGGACGAAGAAGAGCTTGACGACGAGGACGACGACGAGGACGACGACGAGGACGACGACGAGGACGACGACGAGGACGACGACGAGGACGACGAGCCGCGCCGGAAGAAAAAAGGCTTTCCCGTCGGCGGCCTGATCCTCATGTTCCTGCTGATCGGCGTCATCCTTGCCGCAGGTTATTTCGGCATGGAATACATGGAGGCCTACGCCTCCGCGAAGGAAGAGTTCGACAGCGCTCTGCAGGCGGCCGTGACCGAACGGGACGCCGCCGCCGCCCTTTACGCCGAGGCGGACCCGGAATCGGCCGCAAACGCCGCCGCGCGCCGTCAGGTGACGGACGAGATGCTCGCCGAGGCGAACGCGGAGCTCGACGTGCTTCGCGAACAGAGCGAAGAGACCGACGCCGCCATCAAAGAGGCGGAAAAGACGATCGGCGAGTTCCAGGACGTCGAAGGATACGAGTATTACCGGGCGATCTATGACGAATATGTGGAAGGGAGGGCTTACGTTGAGGATCTTCTTTCGGGTGATTAACAGCATCCTTCTCGTTGCTGCCCTTCTGGCTGCGGCGTTCTGCGGCTATTTCGTCTATTCCGTCATGAATTTCCCGGCCGATGAGTACAACGCGCAGATCATCGAGGCCAACAAACAGACGGAAAAATACCGCGCGGACACGATCGCGGCCCGCGAAGAATCCGCGCAGAGACTGGCCTTCCTGCGCGAAGATATCCGGAACAACGGCGAAGAGGCCGTCGCGCTCGCGGACAGCATCGAAGAGATGAAGGCCGCGCAGGCGGAAAAGGACATCAAGCTCAAGGAAGCGCAGACGGAAGCCATGCTTCTTTCGGATCTGCCCGGCGGCGTTTCCGCGGCCCGCGAGAGCTATGCGCTCGCGATCCGGGAGCTGGAGGACAAGATCCTCAACGGCGAGAGCGACGTGAGGATCTGCTACTGGACGCTGGACGACGGTCCGAGCTATATTACGGAGAACTTTCTCAATGCGCTCGACGAGATGGATCACGTTCACGTGACTTTCTTCACGGCCAACGGAGCCAACGACGCGCCGAATGAGGAGGAGCTGCTCCGCCGTGAAATGACCAGCGGCCACAGCATCCAGAATCACACCTTCTCCCACGCCTACTGGGAGGGGGGAGTCGTGTACAGCAATCTGGACAACTTCAAGGATCAGATCGTCAAGCAGGACGAGTGGCTCTTTGAGGTCACGGGATTCCATCCCGGCATCTTTCGCTATCCGGGCGGATCCGCATGGGGCCGCGATCTCCTGCCGGGCTCTGAGGACGTGATCGCGGAGCTGGGGTATCAGTGGGTCGACTGGAACTGCAATCTGTATGACGCAGGCGCGGAAGAAAACCTTCCCTCCGCCGCGCTGGAGACGAGCAGGGCCGTCACGCAGACCTCCGAGGAACAGATCGCCATCATCCTGAGCCACGACTGGAATCCGCAGACGCTCGTTGCGCTCAAGAGCGCGATCCCCATCCTGCAGGAGCAGGGCTACGTCTTTTTGCCCCTGTTCCCGGAATCCGTGACCATGGGAATGGTCGCGACGCGATAAGCGATCATGCCAGGCGGCCCTTCCGCATGCGGACGAGCCGCCTGTTCGATATGCCGAAGAAAGGAGGCGGAGATATGGCGATCTTTCAGCGCGCGGATATCCTGATCCCGCAGGATGAGCTGCTTGAAAAGTGGCCGGTGATCGCATGCGACCAGTTCACCTCGCAGCCGGATTACTGGCTCAGAACGGCCGAGACGGTCGACTCCGCGCCCTCGGCATATCACATTATTTTTCCGGAAGCGGAACTCGGCCGAAATAAGGAAGAGCGGATTCGCTCGATCGACCGCACGATGGAGGAATACCTCTCCGCGGGCGTGTTCCGTTCCTTCCCGAAAAGCTACATATACGTGGAGCGCACGCTGTGCAGCGGAGCGATCCGCAGAGGGATCGTGGGCGTCGTGGATCTGGAAGCGTACGATTATCACGACGACGCGAAGACGCCGATCCGCGCGACGGAAAGGACGGTCGTCGAACGCATCCCGCCGCGCGTCGGGATCAGAAGCGGAGCGCCGATCGAGAGCTCGCACGTGCTGCTGCTGTGCGCCGATCAAAAAAGAAGCCTGATCGAGGAGACCGGAAAGGGCGAAAAGCTCTACGACCTCGAGCTCATGCAGGGCGGCGGGCATTTGTCCGGCTGGCTTGTGAACGGCGAAGAAGCCGACCGCTTCGACGAAAGGCTGAGCGCTTACATGGCCGAGGCGGAGAACGGGTTCTGCTTTGCCGTAGGCGACGGCAATCATTCTCTCGCGGCGGCAAAGACCTGCTGGGAAAAGCTCAAGGAACAGGATCCCGCGCTCGCCGGCTCGGATCATCCCGCACGCTGGGCCATGGTAGAGCTTGAAAACCTCTTCGATCCCGTGCAGCGCTTCGAACCGATCCACCGGATCGTACGCGGCGTCGATCCCACGCGGCTGCTCGCGGCGCTGGGGAAGAACTGCCAATGCGAGGGCGCGCCCGTCCTGTGGTATACAAGGGTAGGAGGAGGCGTCCTCCGCTTCGGGAAAGGCGTTTTTCCGCTGGAGGCGCTGCAGAACGCTCTCGACGAGTTTCTTGCGGCGGAGGGAGGAAGCATCGACTATATCCACGGCGAGGACGTGGCCCTCAGACTGGCCCGCGAAGAGGGAACGGTCGCCTTCCTTCTGCCGCGGATCGAAAAAGACGAACTGTTCCGCGCCATTTCCCGAAACGGCGTCCTGCCGCGCAAGACCTTCTCCATCGGTCACGCCGAGGAGAAGCGCTATTATCTTGAATGCAGAAAGATCCTTCCCTGACGGGGGAGGATCTTTCTGCGTCATGACGGAAAAACAATATTTAGTGTAAATCGACGAGGCTTTTCCCGGACAGGCACAAACTGTCGCGCCGGAAGAAAGGATTTTTGTTGATTTTTATGCTGTGAGATACTATAATAAACCAGTAAAGCGACCGGGCAGGCCATTTGCCGGTCCCGGAGCTTGCGAGTAAAATAGCGTTCCGTGAAAGGAGGATAACCGGACCGTTATTAGCGCCAGGACCGATATCGGTCGACGAGGACTGGCAGTTGTCGAAAGACTCGGCGGATGCTGCCACGGCTCGCGGCGGGCCGTCAGGAAGAGAGCAAAAAGCAGAATCAACACTGTAACAGAGGCTTTTCCGACGCCGATAATCCAAGCATAAAAAAGGAGAATTCCATGTATACGATAAAGGATCTGTATGATCTTGACCATACGCTGGCAAAGGATTACCTGCTTCAGTTCACCTATCCCTGGGAAGCGCTCAAGGGTATCAAGGACTTTATCCTGCGGCTCGGCCCGACGCTGGGAGACGACTACGAGGAGATCTCCGAGCACGTGTGGGTACATAAAACGGCCAAGGTCTTTCCGAGCGCCTATCTCGGCGCGCCCTGCATCATCGGCCCCGAGACCGAGGTGCGTCACTGCGCGTTTATCCGCTCGTCCGCTCTCGTCGGCGCGAACTGCGTCGTCGGCAACTCGGTCGAGCTGAAAAACGTGATCCTCTTCGACCACGTGCAGACGCCGCACTACAACTATGTCGGCGACTCGATCCTGGGCTATTATTCCCACATGGGAGCGGGTTCCATCACCTCCAACGTCAAATCGGACAAGAAGCTCGTCGTCGTCCACAACGGCACCGAGCAGATCGAGACCGGCATCAAGAAATTCGGCGCGATGCTGGGCGATTACGTCGAAGTCGGCTGCAACAGCGTGTGCAATCCCGGCACCGTCATCGGCCGTCACAGCAATATCTATCCCACCTCCTGCGTACGCGGCGTCGTCCCTGAAAACAGCATTTTCAAGGACAACGGCGTGATCGTGGAAAAGCACGACTGATCGGGAACAAGAAAAACACAACGTTAAGGAGTAAACAACATGCGAGTAGTCATTCAGGACAATTACGAGAAGATGAGCAAATGGGCGGCGTCCTATATCGCCGCGAAGATCAACGCGCACAAGGAGGACAGACCCTTCGTGCTCGGCCTGCCGACGGGATCGTCCCCGATCGGCGTTTATAAAGAGCTGATCCGCATGAACAGGGCCGGCGAGCTTTCCTTCGCCAACGTCGTGACCTTCAACATGGACGAGTATCTCGGCCTGCCGCGCGAGCATGACCAGAGCTACTGGTACTTCATGCACGACACCTTTTTCGATCACCTTGTCGACATGAAGCCGGAAAACATCAACATCCTCAACGGCATGACCGACGACCCCGTGGGCGAGTGCGCCCGCTATGAAGAGAAGATCGCCTCCTACGGCGGGATCGACCTCTTTATGGGCGGAATCGGCGTGGACGGCCACCTGGCCTTCAACGAGCCCTTTACCTCGCTCTCCTCCCGCACCGGCCTGCGCGATCTCACGACCGACACGCGCATCGTCAACAGCCGCTTCTTCGGCAACGATCCCGAAAAGGTCCCTGCCCAGGCGCTCTCCGTCGGCATCGGCACGGTGACCGATTCGAAGGAAGTCCTCGTGCTCATCAGCGGCCACAACAAGGCCCGCGCCCTGGCCGCGACCGTCGAGGGCGGCGTCAGCCAGAAGTGGACCTGCAGCGCGCTGCAGCTGCACAACGGCGCGATCATCGCCTGTGACGAGGCCGCCTGCGGAGAACTGACCGTGGACACTTACAAATACTTCCTTGACATCGAAAAGAAGGAGAGACTGTAAGATGGGCAAATACTTCGGCACCGACGGCTTCCGCGGCGAAGCGAACAAGACGCTCGATTACGAGCACGCCATCAAGATCGGCCGCTATCTCGGCTGGTACTACGGCGCGAGACTCAACCGCAAGGCCAAGGTCGTCATCGGCAAGGACACCCGCCGTTCGAGCTATATGTTCGAGTACGCGCTCTGCGCGGGCCTGATGGCCTCCGGCGCGGACGCCTATATCATGCACGTCACGACCACGCCCTCCGTGTCCTATATCGCGCGCGTGGACGATTTCGACTGCGGCATCATGATCTCCGCATCGCACAATCCTTTCTACGACAACGGCATCAAGATCGTCAACAACAACGGCGAAAAGATGGACGAGGAGACGCTGCTGGGTATCGAGGACTATATCGACGGCAAGCTGGAGCTGCCGCTCGCCGAGCGGGACAAGATCGGCCGCACGGTCGACTACGTCGCGGGCCGCAACCGCTATATCGGTTATCTGATCTCGCTGTCCCGCTTCAGCTTCAAGAACGTCAAGGTCGGCCTCGACGTCGCCAACGGCGCGGCCTGGCAGATCGCCAAGAGCGTTTTCGACGCGCTCGGCGCCAAGACCTATGTGATGAACGACGAACCCGACGGCTACAACATCAACACCGACTGCGGAAGCACCCACATCGAGCATCTGCAGAACTTCGTTCTCGGCAACCGCCTGGATATCGGCTTTGCCTACGACGGCGACGCGGACCGCTGCATCTGCGTGGATGAAAAGGGCAACGTCGTTACGGGCGACCACACGATCTATATCTGCGGTCTGTACATGAAGGAGCACGGGAAGCTGGCGAACAACAAGGTCGTCACCACCGTCATGTCGAACTTCGGCCTGTACAAGGCGCTCGACGCGGTCGACATCGGCTATGAGAAGACCAAGGTCGGCGACAAGTACGTCTACGAGAACATGGTCGAGAACGGCCACAAGATCGGCGGCGAGCAGTCCGGCCACGTGATCTTCACCGAGCACGCGACCACGGGCGACGGCATCCTGACGAGCCTGAAGCTCATGGAGGTCATGCTCGATAAGGAAAAGCCCATGAGCGAGCTGGCCGCGCCCGTCGTGTTCTACCCGCAGGTGCTCAAGAACGTGCGCGTCAAGTCCAAGCCCGAGGCACAGAACGACCCCGACGTGAAGGCCGCGGTCGCAAAGGTCGCCGAGGAGCTCGGCGACACCGGCCGCATCCTCGTGCGCGAGAGCGGCACCGAGCCGGTCATCCGCGTGATGGTCGAGGCCGGCACGAAAGAGATCTGCGAAAAGTACGTTGACAGCGTGATCGAGGTCATCAAGGCCAAGGGACATATCGCATAAAGCAGTTTAACAAAAAGAAGCCCGATCCGGGCTTCTTTTTTATTTGCAAATTACGCAGAAAAAAGCTATACTGCGGGTATGTTATGAAAAAAGGAGCGCAGCTCTATGAGAAACATGTTTCGGCTCATTTCCGAAAAGCTGAGCACGGGGGAGGACCTCGTGCTCGTTACGGTCATCGCCTCGTCCGGCGCGACGCCGCGCGGCGCGGGCGCGCGCATGCTCGTCGGCAAAGAGGGGAGACTGTGCGGCACGATCGGCGGCGGCGCGGTGGAATACCGCAGCCAGCAGATGGCCGCGAAGGTGCTGGAGGACAAACGCTCCTTCGAACACGGCTTCAACCTCACGAAGGACGACGTGCAGAAGCTCGGCATGATCTGCGGCGGCGCGGTCAGCGTGTTTTTCGGCTATCTGCCCGCGTATGACGAGGACATGCTGACAATCGCCGCGCGTGCGGAGGAGTGCTTCGCCGCGGGGCGCGATCTGTGGCTCATCAGCGATATCGCAGACGGGGGACGCGTCGGCCTTTATACCCGTGAGGACGGCTATATCGGCGTCGATGCGCCGGACTGGCTGACGGAAAAGCTCGGCCGCCATCCCGCGCGCATCCAGCAGGACGGGCGCGACCTCTACGCCGAGCAGATCAATTTCTCCGGCCGCGTTTACGTCTTCGGCTGTGGCCACGTCGCGCAGGAGCTCGTCCCCGTGCTTGCGCACGTGGGCTTCCGCTGCGTCGCGCTCGACGACAGGCCGGAGTTTGCCAGAAAAGAACTCTTCCCCGACGCGGAGGAGGTCATCCTCTGCGACTTTGAGCATCTGTCGAAGAGCATCGCCGTCACGGCTGAGGACTACGCCTGCGTGATGACGCGCGGCCACGCCTTCGACGCGGTCGTCCAGGCGCAGATGCTCATGACGGAGGCCTGCTACATCGGCGTGATCGGCAGCGCGAAGAAAAAGGCCGGCGTGTACAAGCGGCTGAAGGAGGAGTACGGCTTCCCCGACGAGGTCTTCGAGCGCATCACCTCGCCCATCGGGCTGCCCATCAAGGCCGAAACGCCCGCGGAGATCGCGATCTCCGTCGCGGCGCAGATGATCGAATTCAGGGCGAGAAGAAATGAAGCATGACTTTTTTGCGCTCTACGACGCGCTGGTCGACGGCGTAAAGAGCCCCGATCCGATCGAATACGCCCGCCTGGGCGAGCGCTGGGCCCTGATCGAGACGGCCTCCGCCTCCGGCATGGCCATGTTCACCGAGGGACGCAGCATCGCCCCGCTGTTCCCTTCGATGGAGGGGCTGCCGCTGCGCGAGGCGGCCGAAGCCGTCAAAAGCTGGAACCTGGAGGAGGCCTCGCTCGGTCTGGCCGCGGCCAACGCCTTTTACAACACGCCGGAGCGCGTCGAAGCCCTCGACGCGCTGACCACGATGGAGATTTACAGCACCGAGGGGATCGACCTGCGCGGCATGACCGTGGGCATCATCGGGCATATGCGCGGGCCGAAGGGTTTGCATGAGCAGGCGAGAGCGATCTATACCCTCGAGCGCGCGCCGCAGGAGGGCGACTACCCCGACAGCGCCTGCGACCTGCTGCTGCCGCGCTGCGATCTCGTGCTCATCACGGGCAGCTCGCTCGTCAACAAAACGCTGCCGCATCTGCTGGAGCTGTGCGAACAGGCGATCGTGATCCTCACGGGCCCGTCCGTACCGCTGTGCCCGGCGCTGCTGGACTGCGGGATCGACCGCATCGCCGGCATGGCGATCGCCGACCGCGCGGCCCTGCGCGCGCGGGTCGAGAGCGGTCGGCGCGGCTCGCCCTACGGCGAGGGGATCCCGTTCCTGCTGAAAAAGAGGTAAAAATCGCCCGTCTCTTCTTGGAAAGAGACGGGCTTTTTGCTTTGCGGGGATTTATCCCACGGGGTGGCGGATACCGACGTCCATCCCGACGTAGCCGGGATACTGCATGATCTCGATATACATCGGCGCGCCCTCCGCGTCGCCGTCGAAGTAGACCGCGAGGGAGCAGCGGCCGCTCATGTCCCAGGGAACGTCGAGCATGCGCGTCGAGCCGTCGACGGAGCCGAAGCAGGCCGCATAGTCCTCGGTATAGACGGGGTCGCCTCTGTCCGCCAGACGGTAGCCGCCGTATCCCCAGTATCCGGCCAGCGCCTTGCAGAAGCCGTCTACGGTCTGATCGGCGGGAAGGAGATCGTCGAAGTTTTCGTAGTAATAAAAGGTCTTCGTCTCTCCGTCCGGCCCGACGGTAAGCTCGATCTCGCCCGTCGGCACGGCGTCCTTGTCCGCTTCGGCAAAGAGATCGATATACATGATCTTGCCGCCGAGCGTGTCGATGTTCAGGTTGCAGCCGTATTTCCGATCTCCGAAGTACCAGCGCACGTCGAAGCTGTGCGGGAACAGCCGCCCGTACCAGGCCGAGCCGCCCTGCTCCTCCTCGATCTCGACGACGGCGTCCGCTTCTCCTTCGAACTGCACCTTCGGATTCAGCAGCCCGAGCTCGCGCCACTGCGCGATCTGCTCGCGCGCGACCTTTTCGGCGGCCTCCGGCGTCGAGACCGCGTTGTAGGTTGCATAGGCCGCGATGCCCAGCGAGAGCATCAGCACGGCGGCGACCGCAAAGGCGACGAGCCGCTTTGCCCGGATGGGTACCGTTTTCTTGTCTTTTTCGTAAAAATGCTTTCCAGCCATGATGACATCCTCCTCGTGAATGCCGTTCATAGCGCGCAGAAGTGTCAGCGAGTTCATGCCAGCCCCTCCTTTTCCAAGGCCGAACGCAGCTTTTTGCGGCTGCGGAACAGCATGCTTTTGACTTTGCTCGAGCTGAAATGCAGCTTCTCGGCGATCTCGTCTACCGGCGCGAGATAGAAATAGCGCAGTACGAAGACCGTTTTCTCGGTTTTCGGCAGCGCGGCGACGAAGCGTCCGATTGCCTCCTCCAGTTCTTTTTCCTCCAGGGCGCGCTCCGGGCTCGTTCCGCCGGGAATGCAGTCTTCCAGCTCGCCCAGCGCCAGCGTCAGCTGTCCTCCTCCGCGCTTGACGGTGTTCCTCGCCTTGACGCGGTCAAGGGCGAGGTTTCGGGTGATACGGCCGAGGAAGGCCCCCAACGCCGAGGGACGCTCGGTGGGCATGCTGTTCCACGCGCGCCAGTACGTGTCGTTCACACACTCCTCCGCGTCCTCGTCCGCCCCGCAGATGCGGTAGGCGATCGAGTGGCAGAATCGGCCGTATTTTTTATCCGTTTCCGACAGGGCCCTGTCGGAACGCTGCCAGTACAGATCGACGATCGCGGCGTCTTCCATACGGCACCTCCTTTGTCTTCAAAGAGCTCTCACCCGTAAACACGACGAAACGAGAAGAAAGTTTCATGCTATTTCCAGTATACCACAAAAAAACAGGGACTGTCGAAACCGACAGTCCCTGCCGCATGTTTTTTCAGCCGACGCCGCCGTCCATGAAGGCGTAATGGTTTTCAAAGTCGTCGTAGGTCAGCGCCGTGCCGGTCTCGAAGATCTCCAGGTTCTTGGCGACCTTGACGAGCTCATCCATGCCGATCTCGCCGTTGAGACAGACGATCCAGCCCGCCTCGGGGTTGGACATCAAAATGATGTCCTGCTCGATTGTGCGCTCCGGTGCATGGATATGGGGAGCTGCATCCACATGCATAGTGGCGTGAAAACGCATCACATCCACACCCTGTTCCTCCCAGCGCTCCTCTATGATTTCCTCCGGTGTGTAGTAAAGCAGCAGCAGCGCGCCGCCGTTGTTGAACATGGACATGGAGTAGCTTTCGATCAGAAGCGGCTGGCTGCCCGATAACTCGGGGAATTTGTATGCCAGCTCTTCCGCCGTCAGGCGCGAAAGAGGTTTCTTTACCATGAGCTCCGAGAGCTCCTCCGGCAGCCAGCCGGGACGGAATTCGATCTGCCTGCTCTCGGCCGTATCGGGGAAGGTCACGGCCAGCTTCGCGTCCGTCCATTCGATGTAGCCGCTGGCATTTTCCTCCCAGTTGATGCGGAAGGTCTCTTCCGGCTCGGGCACGCGGGTGGAGTAGGTGGAGAACACGGCGTAAGCCGCGACGCCCAGCGCCAGGATCAGCGCGGCGGCGAGAGCAAACGAAATCATGCGTTTTTTATTCAAGTGTACGATCCTTTCCGAGGAGCCGGATGAAGCCTCGGGGGAGTAGCGCAGCGCCTCGGCGATATAAGCCTCGTCGACGTCGGCGAGCGCGTCAAAGAGCTTTTCCCGATTCATACAAGCAGGCCCTCCTTTACCAAAGTCTTCCGCAATTTCTCGCGGAGGCGGAAAAGACGCACGGAGAGTTGGTTTTCCCTCCGGCCCATCGCCGCGGCGATCTGCTTTACGCTGTCCGCGAAGAAATAGCGCCGGACGAAAAGAAACCGGTCGTCATAGTCGAGCGTCGCAAGAAAACGGTCCACGGCCCGCGCGAGTTCCTTTCCTTCGAGCTCGGCCTCGACGCTTATGCCGGAGGGGATGCATTCCTCCAGCTCGTCGAGCACGAGATCGAAGCCCTCGTTCCGTTTGGCCGCCGTATTGCTGCGCAGACGGGATATGGCCTGATTGCGGGCGATGCGGCACACGTAGCTGCCCAGGCTGTCCGGACGCTGAGGCGGAATACTGCTCCAGACCCCCAGGTACGCGTCGTTCACGCACTCCTCCGCATCCTGCCTGTCCCGCAGGACGTTCCCGGCGATCGCCTTAACGGCTTTGCCGTACTTTGAATCCAGTTCCCGTATGGCCCGTTCCGAGCGCTCAAAGAACAGGTCGATGATCTCTCGATCCTCCAAATGCGTCACTTCCTTTCCGCCTCATCTATCCTGTCGCGAAAGGAGGGGAAATCTTTCAGCGTTTTATGAAAAAGCCGCCGCTCCATAAAAAAGCGGCGGTTTTTATTCGGAAAGACTATTTCACGAATCCGATGGCCGTTGTGCTCGAGCGCGCGGCGATGGCTGCGAGCGCGTCGTCCATGGCCTTTTCGTCCTCGCTCATGATATCGCCCCATTCCTTCCCGTCCACGACGAGGACGAGCCGGTAATAGGCGAACACGGCCTTGCCGCAGCAGAAGCGGCCGTTGACCTCCTGGATGCGGATGAAGGCGCGCTCGAGAGCCGGATAGGGGACGTATTTCGTCTTGAAGCCGTCGCGGTAATACACGCCGAGCGCGCCGACGAAGGCCTTGTCATATTTCGCCGCGCTCTCGAAATCAGCCTGAACGGCGCCGTCCGTGACCGCGCCGGCAGGGGAGTGGAATTTCTTTTCTGACATGAAGGATCGCCTCCGTTTTTGTTTTTTCCATCATAGCACATATTCCTTGCGTGCGCCAGCGCTTTATGGTATAAATGAATTAAGCTCAAGTATTCAAAATATTATAAAATAAACGGGAGGATCTGCCATGCACTGCACAAGAAAAGTCCTTGACGACCTGATCTGGGTCGGCGCGGACGACCGCCGCCTGAGCTGCTTCGAGGGCGTATACAGCGTACCCGACGGCGTTTCCTATAACTCTTTCCTGCTGCTTGACGAGAAGACCGTGCTCTTCGACACGGTGGACAAGGCGGTCTATCAGACCTTCTTTGAAAACGTGGAATACGCGCTGGGCGCTCGTGAGCTCGACTACCTGCTCATTTCCCACATGGAGCCCGACCACGCCTATACCATCGGCGATCTGATCGTCCGCTACCCCAAGGTAAAGATCATCTGCAACGCGAAGATCCAGGCCATGCTCGGCCAGTTCTTCCGCGTCGACTTTTCCGATCGTCTCGTCCTGGTCAAGGAGGGAGACAGCTTCTCCTGCGGCCGCCATGTGCTGAACTTCGTCAACGCCCCGATGGTCCACTGGCCCGAGGTCATGATGACCTACGATTCGACGGACGGCATCCTTTTCTCCGCGGACGCCTTCGGCCTCTTCGGCGCGCTCAACGGCAGGCTCTTCGCCGATGAGACGGACTTCTTCACCGAGCACCTCGACGAGGCGCGCCGCTACTACACCAACATCGTGGGCAAATACGGCCCGCAGGTGCAGAGCGTGCTGAAAAAGGCCGCCAAGCTCGACATCAAGTACGTCTGCCCGCTGCACGGCTTCGTCTGGCGCAGCCACTTCGGCGATTTCCTGGAGAAGTACCTGCTGTGGAGCAGCTACACCCCCGAGGAGCAGAGCGTGCTGATCGCCTACGCCTCGGTTTACGGCCACACCGAAAACGCCGCGAACATCCTGGCGGCAAAGCTGGTCGAAAAGGGCGTGCGCGTGCGCATGCACGACACCTCCGTCATCCCGGCGAGCAACATCGTCTCCGACGCGTTCCGCTGCAGCCACCTCGTTTTCGCGGCCACGACCTACAACGCCGGCGTGTTTGTGACGATGGAGAACCTGCTGCACGATATTGCCGCGCACAACCTGCAGAACCGCAAGGTGGCGATCATCGAGAACGGTTCCTGGGCGCCGATGAGCGGCAAGGCCATGCGCGAGATCCTCGCCGGATTGAAGAAGATCGAGTACATCGGCGATGGCGTCACGCTCAAGTCCGCGCTCGCCGAGGGCCAGGACGCCGAGCTCGAGGCGCTCGCCGAGGCGATCGCGGCGGATATCCTGCCCCCGCCTGCCGAAGCGCCCGTCGCTGCCGCTGCGGCCGCGCCCGCCGTCCTCTCTCCGGACGCCGTGGATCCGAAGGCCTTCAACAAATTCAGCTACGGCGTCGAGGTGCTGACCACCCGCGTGGACGGCAAAGACTACGGCTGCATCATCAACACGGCCGGCCAGGTCGCCGCGGGCGATGTGAAGAAGGTCACGATCTCCGTCATCAAAAAGAATAACACCTGCGACATGGTCATGAAGGCGGGCAAGTTCAACATCTCGATCCTCACCGAGGACGCGCCCTATTCCGTGTTCCAGCACTTCGGCTTCCAGAGCGGCCGCGACGTGGACAAGTTCGCGGACGTGCCTTACGACGACCGCACGGCGAACGGCATCCGCTATATCCCGACCTACACCAACGCCGTGTTCTCCTGCGAGGTGATCGAGCACTACGACCTCGAGACGCAGATGCTCTATATCGCCCGCGTCGTCGAGGCAAAGGTGCTCTCCAACGCGCCGAGCTGCACCTACGGCTACTACCACGCCCACATCAAGCCCAAGAAGAACCCCGCGCCCGAGCAGAAGGAATGCTGGGTCTGCAAGGTCTGCGGCTACGTGCACGAGGGCGCGGAGATGCCCGACGACTTCTCCTGCCCGCTGTGCAAGCACGGCAAGGAGGACTTCGAGCACGTCGTTCCCGACGCCACGCCCAAGCAGAAGGGCTATGTCTGCAAGATCTGCGGACACTTCGAGCCCTGCGAGGGCGAGCTCCCGGCGGACTACACCTGCCCGCTGTGCAAGCACACGCGCGAGGATTTCGAGCCTGCGGAACAATAACGCTTTCCATCCGGGACGGGACAGACTTCGCTCTGTCCCGTCTTTTTCGCATCCCGTCGGGCGCTGTTTGGTCATTTTTGTGCAAAGCGACAAAATTGACAGCTTTTTAACGGGCTTGTCAGAAACTTGTCCAGCAATTTCAACGGTTTTTCGACGGGAAGGCATAGACAATTTGCGACAGTTTATGTTATGATAACCGGGTAACTAAATGAGAGGTGAAGCGTATATGATCCACTCTTTCAAGCGCGGCGTGCATCCCAAATACATGAAAGCGCCCGGGATCCCCATCTCGGTCGTCACGCCGCCACCCCAGGTGATCATCCCCATGGCCCAGCACATCGGCGCGCCCGACAAGCCGATCGTCGCGGTCGGCGATTACGTGAAAATGGGGCAGAAGATCGGAGAAAACCCCGCGCCGGTCTCCGCGCCCGTCCACGCCTCCGTCTCCGGCAAGGTCGTGGCGGTCGAGCCGAGACCGCATCCCCTGGGCGATATGATCATGTCCGTCGTGATCGAGAACGATTACAAGGACACGCCCTGTGAGGATCTCCCTCCGCTCACGCCCGAGCAGCTCCGCGACCCCGAGGCCATCCTGACGCGCATCCGCGAGGCGGGCGTCGTCGGCATGGGCGGCGCGATGTTCCCGACGGCTTTCAAGATCCGCGGCGGCATCGGCAAGGTCGACAAGCTGATCATCAACGGCGCCGAGTGCGAGCCCTATCTCAACGGCGACCATCTGACCATGCTCAACTATCCCGAGCAGCTCCTCAAGGGCATCGAGCTCGTCCGCATCGCCAGCGGCGTCGAGAAGGCCTACTACGGCATCGAGATCAATAAGGCGGACGCGATCGATCTGCTCAACTCTCTCCATCCGGAGCTGTATGGCATCGAGATCGTCCCGGAACGGGTCAAGTACCCGCAGGGCGCCGAGAAGATGCAGGTCAAGGCCGTGACGGGCAGGGAAGTCAAGCCCGGCGGCATCCCCTCGGGCGTCGGCGCGAACGTGGTCTCGACCCGCACCTGCTACGCGATCTACCAGGCCTGCTATGAAGGAAAGCCCGTCATCGAGCGTATCGTGACCGTCGCGGGCAGCGCGATGAACAAGACCACCAACGCCCTCACGCGCGTCGGCACGCCGCTCGGTTATCTGGCCGAGCAGTGCGGCGGCTTCGCCGTCCCTCCGCGCAAGATCGTCCTCGGCGGCCCGATGATGGGCATCTGCGCGACCAGCTTCGAGGCTCCGACCATCAAGGGCACCTCCGGCGTGCTCTTCTTCACCGAGAAGGAGGACAAGACCGTCGAGAATCCCAGCTGCATCCGCTGCGGCAAGTGCATCACGGTCTGCCCGATGAACCTCATGCCGGTTTTCATGTACATGTATTACTCCAAGGGCGATTATGAGATGATGGAGAAGTACCACATCACCGACTGCTTCGAGTGCGGCTCCTGCTCGTTCAACTGCCCGGCGAGGATGCCTCTTACCCACGCGTTCAAGACCGCGAAGCTCATGTTCCAGGCAAAGGCCGCCAAGGAAAAGGCGGCGGCCGAGGCTGCTGCGGCAAAGGAGGCGAAAGCGTAATGGATAAAAAAGAACGGATCGTCCTTGACGTTGCGTACCAGCCGCAGGTAAGGACCAATATGGACACGAAGCGCATCATGCTCAACGTCATGCTCGCGCTTCTGCCCTCGCTGCTCGCGGCGACCTACGAGTTCGGCGTCAAGCCGGTGATCATGGTCGCGGTGTCGATGTCCTCGGCCGTCTTCTACGAGTGGGCCTATCGCCGCCTCACGAAGAAGGACCCGACGATCTTCGATTATTCCGCGTGCCTGACCGGTATGCTCGTCGCGATGACGCTGCCCACCTCGGCGCCCTGGTGGCTGCCGCTGATCGGCAACTTCTTCGCCATCGTGATCGTCAAGCAGCTCTACGGCGGGCTCGGCAAGAACTTTGTCAACCCGGCGCTGGCCTCCCGCGCCTTCCTGATCGCCTCTTATGCAGGCATCATGACCACCTGGGCGCCGCCCCGCGCGATGGGCGTGGACGCCGTGACGATGGCCACCCCGATGAGCTATCTCTACACCGGTCAGCCGATGCCGGAGTATTTCAGCTACGGCAACATGTTCCTGGGCATCATGCCCGGCTGCTTCGGCGAGGCCTGCAAGCTCGCGCTGCTCGTCGGCGGCATTTACCTCATCCTCCGCAAGATCATCTCCTGGCGCATCCCCGTCAGCTTTATCGGCACCGTCGCCCTGCTGACGCTCATCTTCGGCCATGAGGGCTACGACAACGTCTCCTGGATGATCTACAACCTGCTCTCCGGCGCGCTGATCCTCGCGGCCTTCTTCATGGCGACGGATTACGCCACCAGCCCGGTCTCGCTCCCCGGACAGCTGCTCTACGGCGCCGGCTGCGGCGCGCTGACGGTGCTGATCCGCTACTTCGGCAGCTACCCCGAGGGCGTCACCTATGCCATCCTGATCATGAACATCTGCACCTGGGCGATCGACAAGGCCTTCCGCCGCCGCCAGTTCGGCGTGAGCAAGGAAGACGTCGCCGCGCAGAAGGCGGCCGCCAAGGCGGCAAAGGAGGCGGCGAAATGAAGAAAGTCATCAAACTCACCGTCGTCCTCTTCCTGATCTGCGCGGTCGTCGCGGCCGTGCTCGGCGAGGTCAACGCCGTCACGATCGGACCGATCACCGCCCGCGCCAAGGAAAAGGCCGAAAAGGCCTACAAGGCCGTGCTTCCCGACGCGGACTCCTTTACCGAGGTCGATCCCGCCGCCTATGCCGCGTACCGCTCCACGATCGACAAGATCAGCGCCGCCGACAACGGCGCGGGCCATGTGGTCGAGACCACCTTCTCCGGCGCGCAGGGCTCCATCACGATGGCGGTCGGCGTCGACAACGACGGCAAATGCGCCGGTATCTCTATCATCAAGCACTCCGAGACCTCCGGCCTCGGCGAGGTGGCGGCCAGCGCCTCCAGCCGCGGCGTGAGCTTCCGCGAATCCTTCATCGGCAAGGACGAGAGCATCACCGTACACGACATCGACGCCATCACCGGCGCGACGATCACCTCCACTGCGGTCACCGGCGCCGTCGCCACCGCGATCGAGGCTGTCAAGGCTTTGGGTTAAGGAGGGTAAGACATGAATATCAAGAATCAGTTCAAGGAAGGCCTTATCACCAATAACCCCGTGCTCGTTCAGCACATGTGCGCCACGATGGCCATCACGACCTCGCTGTTCAACGGCCTCGGCATGGGCCTGTCCGTTCTCATCATCCTGACCTGCTGCAACGTCGTCGTCTCCCTGATCCGCAGGATCATCCCCGAGGAGATCCGCCTGGCGATCTTCGTCGTGGTCATCGCGGGCTTCGTCACGATCGTCGACCTGCTGCTGCAGGCCTTCATCCCCGCGCTGTCCGAGGCGCTGGGCGTCTTCATCCCGCTGATCGTCGTCAACTGCATCATCATCGGCCGCGCGGAGGCCTTCTGCCAGAAGAACACCGTC
>ONQJ01000103.1 GCA_900319935.1 uncultured Eubacteriales bacterium
GCCTTCCTTCGTCACAGCGTAAGCGGCGAAGGAATACCCCGCGTCCGGCGTATTGGTCAGCGTGATGGTTTCACCCATGGTCGCCGCGGTCTTGTCGCCGCTCACGCCCACGCTGCCGTGCGTGCAGGCAGCTTTTGTGATCGTGTATTCGCTCTTTTTAAAGGATGCGTCGATGACGACAGCCGCGGCCGGCATCCGGAAGCTTCTGCTTTCTTTGCAGTCAATCTCGTTATAGGTCAGCGTCGCGAGTTCATAGCCTTCCGCCGCTTTGACGTCGATCCTGATCGTGTCGTTCTCCGCTCCGATCGTCTGCGAAGGCGTCACCGTGCCGTTCCCAATCCCGGAGGCAAGCGTGATCGCGTAGGTATGTGCGACATAGAAATGGCCGTTCCATTCACCGAAATAGCTCGGTCTGAAATAGACTTTCATATTGTCGCCGGCCTGACCGCTCGGAACGACGTAGTTCCCGCCCGGATCGGGATAGTAGTTCTGAATCCCTCCGTGCTCGACCCAGACAGCCTTAAACTCGGCGCCGGACGAGAGCGGCGTGATGAGAAAATATTCTCCTTCGCTCTCGGGGTTTTTGGAAAAGAGATACTCAGCGGATGGCTTCCATTCGTTCATCGTTCCGACGAGATAAAAACCGTCGGGAATCTCATCCTCCGCGGCCGCGGACAAGGGCAGCAGCGAAACGAGCATCGAGAGCATCAGCAGCAGCGCAAGCAGCTTTTTGGTTTTCATTATATTCTTCTCCTTCCCCATCGGGCAGGGTGTGAAGATACAAACAAGGTCGCTGAAACAGCATACTATCCTATCACATTAAATATATCAACTTTTTTAATGATTTTCAAGGGAAGCTGTGCATCTTTCTGCATAAAAAACCGCATAAATATAGACATTTCGCCCAAAAAAAGAGACCTGATTCGTTTCCAAATCAGGTCTTGAAGAGCAATCATCCGATTTCCCGCGGGAGGTTTACATAAGTCGGTTCATGTCCGAGGGCGGGGAGCAGCTTCTCCCTTACGTCGCGCATCGGCATGCGCAGCGAGCTGGTGTTGATGCAGGGGTGGCAGCCGAAGGATTCGTCGTCGAGCAGGTCCCGGTCGACGAGCAGGCGCACGGCCTTCGCTTCGTCGTTCATCAGCCCCAGCAGGCTGACCGAGCCGGGCGTGACGCCGAGCAGCCGCTCCATGTCCTCCGCGCCGCCGAAGCTCAGGCGGGACGAGCCGATCTGCGCCGAGAGGTACTTGGTCTTGAAGGGCTTGTCGCCGGGCATGATGAGCAGGTAGAACTCGGTCTGCTGACGGTTGCACAGAAAGAGGTTCTTGCAGATCACGCAGCCGAGGAGCTTTTCCACCTCGCGGCAGGCCTCGATGGTGTCGGCGTGCTCGTGGTCGACGCGGAAGTATTCTATCCCGAGACCGTCGAGCAGGTCGTAGCAGCGCCGCTCCTTGTCGAGCCGTCCCTCGTCCGCACGTCCGCGGTAAAGCGTCTGATCGATCCGCATCCGCCTCACCTCTTGTTGTGCGGCAGCCAGATATGCTGCGCCTCCGCCGCGCGGATGAGCTCGTCGCGGAAATCGGGATGGGCGATCGAGATCAGCGCCTCGGCACGCTCCCAGCTGCTGCGCCCGGCGAGATTGACCGCGCCGTACTCGGTGGCCAGCCAGAACACCTCGCTGCGCGGCGTGGTCACGATGTCGCCGCCGAACCGCGGCAGGATGCGCGAGTGGCGCGCGCCCGCCTTATCGGTGAAGCTCGAGGCCATGCACAGGAAGGACTTGCCGCCCTTCGCGGCGGTCGCGCCGTTGACAAAGTCCAGCTGCCCGCCCGAGCCGCTGATCTGCCGGGTGCCGACGCTCTCCGAGCAGACCTGCCCGTAGAGATCGACGGCGAGACAGCCGTTGATCGAGATCATATTGTCGTTCTGCGCGATGACGGGGATGGCGTTGACGACGTCGAGCCTCAGACCGAGGATCTCCGGGTTGTCGTCCAGCCAGTCGTAGAACTCGCGCGAGCCGATGGCCAGACCCAGCACGCCCAGGCCGGGATACAGGCTCTTTTTTCGGTTGGTCAGCTTGCCCGCGCGGTACATGGCAAGATAGCCGTCGGAGGCCAGCTCCGTGTGCATGCCCAGATCCTTGAGATCGGAATCGCCGATCAGCTCGCCGATCGCGTTGGGCACGCCGCCGATGCCGAGCTGGATCGTCGCGCCGTCGCAGATATGCGGGAAGACGTAGCCCGCGATCGCCCTTTCCAGGTCGTTCGGCGCGTGGTTTTCAAGCTCCCAGAGCGGTATGGCCGGGCCTTCGACGACCGCGTCCACCTTTTCGAGCGGCAGCTTCGCCGCTTCGCCGCGGATGCGCGGCATGGCGGGGTTGACCTCGACGATCACATGCTTCGCGTTCTCCACGACCGAGCAGGTCGAGCCCAGCGCGCCGGAGAGGTTGAAGTTGCCCTCGTCGTCCATCGGGGCGACGGAGACCATGGCGACGTCCGTGGTCAGAAAGCTGCGGTAATACCAGTCCATGTTGCGGAAGGTCATGGGCGTGAAATAGGCGCGGCCGCGGTCGCAGAGGCGGCGGTCGTAGGCCGAGCAGTGCCAGGTGTTGTAGATGAAGTGCTCGCCCTCGGGGTCGCACTCGACGACGGCGAGCGGCCCGCGCAGGAAATTGCCGCGCACCTGCACGCCGCGGAGCTCGTCGCGGCGCGCGGCAAGCGCGGCGTCGAGCGCCGGCGGGTAGGAGTTG
Source organism: uncultured Eubacteriales bacterium (assembly GCA_900319935.1). Classification (GTDB taxonomy): domain Bacteria; phylum Bacillota; class Clostridia; order Oscillospirales; family Oscillospiraceae; genus Limivicinus. Next base: position 2,750 of record ONQJ01000103.1, read on the forward strand.
TTTGAGCCGTAGTCCACCCAGTCGCCGTTCTTGACGATCTTCACGGCCTCCGCGGCCGTCTTGAGCTTGGAACGGTATTCCGACAGAAGATCCATTATCGCGTCCTCCGTTTGTTTTTTCTCTGTTTGTATATCATACCACGAACGGCTAAGTGAGTAAAGAAAAAGCCTCTCGTCTGAGAGGCTTTTTCTTTCACGCCGTCTTTCCCTCGCGGCGCTTTTTCTTGCGGTCGTCGCCCTTGTGCAGCAGGGGCGAGATACGCTTGTACAGCAGGAAGGTCAGGCCCGAGACGATCACGCCCTTGAGCAGGTTGAAGGGCACGACCGCGAAGAGCACGAGCGTCGAGACGCTGTTGATGCGGGCGTTGACCTTGGTGCCCATGCCGATGATCGCCTCCATCGGCATGCCGAAGAGCGCGGCGAATTTCGGCAGCAGGTAGATCGCGTTGAAGGCGCTGCCGAAGACCGTCATGCACAGCGTGCCGACGATGAGACCTGCCAGCGCGCTTCTTTTGCCGGGCTTTGCGTGATAGACGAGACTGGCGGGCAGGACGAAGGAGCAGCCCACCGCGAAGTTGGCGAAGTCCCCGACAAAGGCCGTCGTCGTGCCCTTCAGGAGCAGCTTGACCAGCACCTTGATCAGCTCCGCCGTCACGCCGGCGACCGGCCCGAGATAGAAGGTGCATATCATGATCGGCAGCTCGCTCAGGTCGATCTTGTAGAAGGGCGGGGCGAAGGGCAGCGGGATCTCCAGCAGCATCAGCACGCCCGCCATGCAGGCGAACATCGCCGTATAGGTGATGTAGTGCGTGCCGGTCAGGGGCTTGGTGTCGCGGCAGAGCAGGCGCTGCAGCAGCCAGGCCGCGAGCATGAGCCCCGCGAAGATCGCAAGGCAGGTGAGGATAAAGCTCAGGTTTTCCATGGGGGTTCCTCCTTGAAATCACAGCTCGGGCAAAGAAAAACGCCCGAAGGATTTCTTCGGGCATACATGACAAAATACGCCTTTCGGCACGTGCCGAAGGCCTCTTCTCTCATCCGGACTGTACCGTCGGTACCGGGATTCCACCGGTTCGTGCCTTTCTTTGAAAAAGGCTTGCGGACTGTGACCGCCGGTCAGGAATTACACCTGGCCTCGAAGATGGTAATAGTATAGCACCGCGCTTTGCCTTTGACAAGAGGCAATCGGCGCGGTACAATCACAGCAGAAGAAAACGATCACGCGGAGGCCGTCTATGGACGAGAAGATGAAGAACTGCTGCTTCACCGGCCACCGGCCGGAAAAGCTGCCCTGGGGAGCGGACGAGAACGATCCGCGCTGCCGCAGGCTCAAGGAGGAACTCGGCTGCCATCTCGAGGGTCTCTATCTCGCGGGCTGCCGGCACTTTCTCTGCGGCATGGCGCGCGGCTGCGACTTTTATTTTGCCGAGGCCGTGCTCGCCTTGCGCGAAAAATACCCGGACGTGACCCTGGAGGCCGCGCTGCCCTGCGACACGCAGCCCAACGCCTGGACCGCGGCGGAGAGGCGCCGCTACGATCACCTGCTGGCCGAGAGCGACGAGGTGACTTTCGTCGCGCATCTCTACACGCCCGGCTGCATGCAGCGCCGCAACGAATACATGGTCGACGCCTCCGGCGTGCTGCTGGCCGTGTTCAACGGCACGGCGGGCGGCACGATGAACACGATCCTTTACGCGCAGCGCAAGGGCCTGAAAGTCATTACGGTGGAGATTTAGTTTTTAGTTTTTAGATTTTAGTTTTTAGTGGACGAAGGATGCGGGGGAGAGTTTGGTTTTTAGATTTTAGTTTTTAGCGGACGAGGGATGCGGATCATACCGTAGGGGCGGCTGTCAGCCGCCCGTTTTCTTTTTGCAAAAGCCGCGGGCGGATGGTATCCGCCCCTGCGGAGGGGCGAATACCGTCAATTCCGTCGCCATACCGTTTTTTTATCCGCGCGAGACAGGCTTGCGCAGCCAAAAGCCTTCCCCTGGGGGAAGGTTATCCTGAAGGGATAAGGCAAAAAACACGCTCCCGTATGGGAGCGTGTTTTTTGCTGTGTTTTGTTGTAAGGTCTTAAGCGAAACGCTTAGGCCTTGGCCTTGGCCTGCTCGGCGAGCGTCTTGAACGCCATGATGGCGAGGCGGATCGCCAGGACGACCAGGATGATGGACCAGATGACCTGGAAGTAGGTGCCCCACTCGGCGCCGGCAGCGATCTTGCCGAAGCCGCTGATGATCGTGAAGCAGAGAGCGGTGATCGTCGCGAGCATCATGAACACCATCGGGAAGTAGAACATCTTGTTGTTCTTGCCGATCTTGCCGAGCCAGGTGCAGACAGCCAGCATCGCGATGGAGGCGAGCAGCTGGTTGGCGGCGCCGAACACGCTCCAGATCTGGGACAG
>ONQJ01000069.1 GCA_900319935.1 uncultured Eubacteriales bacterium
GAAGTAGGCCGTGATCGCAAGCGTCTCCAGCGCGCTCTGCGAGAGCTGGGCCGGTTTTCTTTGCTCGAGCGCCTTCGTCACATAGGGCGCGTATTCCGGGGCCGAGCAAAGCTGCAGCCTGTCGTCCAGCCGCAGCAGACGGATCCCGCGTCCGTTTTTTTCATATTCCTCCGCGAGCTCGGCGGCACAGCGGAGGATCTCCTCCTCGTCCGTGCCGAGCACGAGCGAGAGCCGCGCGGTCGGGATGCTTTCGCCGGAGGCGAAAAGGATCGCCTCCAGGGCCGATGTCAGTTCTGCCATGATCGTCACTCAACAATCTTTTCGAGTATTTCTTCCACGCTGCCGCCGACGAATTCGACGCTGTAACCCTTCCCTCTGCGGCGCAGACGGAGGCTGCCCAAACTGCAGAGCTCCAGCACGGAGATGAAGGTCGCCACCACTTCGCTGCGGGAGGCGCATTCCCCGTACAGCTCGCGCAGAGAGGCCCCGCCTTTTTTCAGTCTTTCGATCAGCTCGCGGCTTTTATCGCGGACGCTGTATGTGATCCGGCTCGGCACCGAGCGGATGACCTCCCGCGTATCGGATGTCTTTCCTCCGCGGGTGTAGATGTGCGCGAGCGCACGCAGCAGATCGACCGGCTCGTGGCGGAAAGCGTATTCGCCCGCCTCGGCGGGGAGCGGCTCCGGCAGCTTGGTATAGCAGCGCATGCCGAGCTCGGCGGCATGCCTGAGCTCCGGCGTCAGGGCGGCGATCGCGGCGAGCGTATCGCGCGCGCGCAGCTGCTCGAGCGACTGCATCAGCAGCTCCAGCTCGCTGGGCTCCTCCTCGTCGGAAGTGAGCAGCGTCCTGGTCTTGATATACAGCAGATGCGAGGCCATCTGGACAAATTCGCTGGCGATCTCAAGGTCCATGCTCTGCATCCGTGCGAGATAGTCCAGATACTGATCGAGAATATCGGCGATCTTCAGATCGCGGATCTCTATTTTGTTTTTCGCAAGGAGCATCAGGATCAGGCTGAGCGGACCTTCAAAGTCCTGCAGCTCATTCCTCTCCCGGACGACGCCCTCGAGGTGAAAAGAAGGGTTTTCCATCATAGATCACAGAAACAGGCGGCCCGACAGCGCAAATCCCCATTGGGCGAAGATAAAAAGCTTGCCCGCGAGGAAGGCGATGGCCGTACGCAGCGGCGCGCCGAGCAGATTGGTGAAGACCAATGCGTAAAGCAGGATCATCCCGTAGCGCTCGTAGCGCATGAGCTGATAATAGGCGCGGTCGCTCACGAGGGAGAAAAGCACCTTGGAGCCGTCGAGCGGCGGGATGGGGATGAGGTTGAACACCGCGTAACCCATCGAGATGACCGCGGTGAGACGCAGCATTTCCAGCAGATAAGCCCCCGCGGCGGAGCCGCCGGTGCTCAGCGGCAGATAGAAAAGGCCGTAGAGGAAGAAAAACACGCAGGTGATCAGCACGTTGCTGACGGGCCCCGCGAGCGCCGTCACGGCCATGCCGCGCTTGGGGCTGCGGAAGTTCATCATGTTGACCGGGACGGGCTTGGCCCAGCCGACGTGCGCCACGACCATCATGACGAGGCCCATCAGGTCCAGGTGCTTGAGGGGATTGAGCGTCAGTCTGCCCGCGCGTTTGGCGGTGTCGTCGCCGAGGCGGTACGCGACCAGGCCGTGGCTGAGCTCGTGCAGGGTGATGCACACGAGCGAGGGGATCACGCTCAGCAGGATGCTGAGAACGGCGCTGAAGTCGAAGCCCTCCCATATTTCCTGCAGCGCGCTTATCTCGCTCACCTCCCTTAATATTGGTATTTTATCAAATACAGGCATAAAAAACAAGCCGGAAGTATAGAGAAATACTTCCGGCGTTGCGGCATAAAACGCTTATTCGGGAAAAATCGCACCGAGCAGCTCTTCCCGGCCCGCTCCGCTCTCGGCGGAGAAAGGGATCAGGCGGATGCTCTCGTCCAGGGAGAGCGTCTCGCGGATCAGGCGCAGGTTCGGCTCGATCTCGCTCTTTTTGAGCTTGTCGAGCTTGTTGGCCACGACGAGAAAGCTCTCGCCGCTGCTCTTGAAGAACTCCGCCATCGTTACGTCGTCCGCCGTGGGTTTGTGGCGCGCGTCGACGATCAGGACGCCGAGATCATAGAGATCCTTTCCGGTGAAGAAGCTCTCCATCAGCTTGGACCAGCGCTCCTTCTCCGCGCGGGAGACCTTCGCGAAGCCGTAGCCCGGCAGGTCGATGAAATAGGCGCGTTCGTCGATAAGAAAATAGTTCACATGGACGGTCTTGCCCGGCTCGGAGCCGACGCGCGCGAAGTTTTTGCGGTTCAGGAGCCGGTTGATGACCGAGGATTTCCCCACGTTCGACTTGCCGGCAAAGGCAATGCGCGGCATCGGGCTTTGGATGAACTGCGCGCTCGACGCGGCGGATCTGACGAACTCCGTCCGGTTCAGATTCGGTCTTGCCATATCGCTCACCTACTGCCTGACGGCGGCGCAGAGCTCCCGCTGCGGAAGCTGCGGCGCCGGGAGCGTATCCGCGCTCTCTCCCGCGGGGAGAAGGGCGTTCTCGAGCACCGTGTCGATGTTCTCGGCCGTGACAAAGCGCAGCGAGGCGCGCACGGTGCGGTCGATCTCGGCAAGATCGCTCTCGTTCTCCCGCGGCAGGATCACCGTGGTGACGCCCGCCCGGAACGCGGCCATGGTCTTTTCCTTCAGTCCGCCGATCGGCAGCACACGCCCGCGCAGCGTGATCTCGCCCGTCATGGCGACGTCGCGGCGCACGGGGCGGCCCGTCAGCGCCGAACAGAGCGCCGTGACGACCGTCACGCCCGCGGAAGGCCCGTCCTTGGGAACGGCCCCCTCCGGGAAATGGATGTGGATGTCCCTGTTCTGATAGAACTCCGGGTCGATCCCCAGCTTCGCGGCGCGGCTGCGCAGACAGGTGACGGCCGCGCGGGCCGACTCCTTCATCACGTCGCCGAGGTTGCCGGTCAGCTCGATCTTGCCGGTGCCTTCGAGCACGGCGCATTCGACGTCCAGCACCTCTCCGCCGACGGAGGTATAGGCGAGGCCGCGCACAAGGCCGATCTCATCGCGCTCGCGCCGTGCGTCGGGGACGTACTTTCTCGTGCCGAGCAGTTCTTCCAGCGCGTCTTTTTTGACCGTGAGGCTCCGGAGGCGCCCCTCGGCGAGCTCGAAGGCCGTCTTGCGGCAGATCTTCGCGATCTCGCGCTCGAGCACGCGGACGCCGGACTCGCGGGTGTACAGAGAAATGATCGCGCGGACGGCGTCGTCGTCGAAGCGCAGCTGCGCGGCCTTGAGGCCGTGCTTCTTTCGCTGTTTGGGGATCAGATGGCGCTTGGCGATCTGCAGCTTCTCCTCGTCGGTATAGCTCGACATCTCGATGACTTCCATGCGGTCGAGCAGCGCGCGCGGGATCGTGTCGGTCGTGTTCGCGGTGGTGATGAAAAAGACCTCGGACAGGTCGAAGGGGATCTCGAGGAAGTGATCGCGGAAGGAAGAGTTCTGCTCGCCGTCGAGGGCCTCGAGCAGCGCCGCGGAGGGATCTCCGCGGTAGTCGGAGCCGAGCTTGTCGATCTCGTCGAGCACCATCAGCGGGTTGCAGCTCCCGGCCTGGATGATGCCGTTCATGATCCGGCCGGGCATCGAGCCGATGTAGGTCTTGCGGTGACCGCGGATCTCGGCCTCGTCGTGGATGCCGCCGAGGGAGATGCGCACGCACTTGCGGTTCACGGCGCGTGCGATCGACAGAGCGATGCTGGTCTTGCCCGTGCCCGGAGGGCCGACGAGGCAGAGAAGGCCCCCTTTCACGCCGGGCGAGAGCTGGCGCACGGCGAGGTACTCCAGGATCCTCTCCTTGACCTTTTCCAGACCGTAATGGTCGGCGTCGAGCACCTTGCGCGCCTTCTGCGTATCGACGGTCTCCTTCGTGCGGACGCCCCAGGGGATCTCCAGGCAGACGTCGAGATAGCCGCGGATGACGGCCGCCTCGGCCGAGCCGAAGGGCTGCTTCTGCAGCTTGGAGAGCTCCTTGAGGAGCTTTTCGCGGATCTCGTTCGAAACGGGAAGCGCCTTGATCTTCGCGCGGTATGTATCGATATCGTCGCTCTCGCCGTCCTGGCCGAGCTCGGACTGGATCAGCTTGAGCTCTTCACGCAGGAAATACTCGCGCTGGCCGCGGTTGACCTGCTCCTGCGTGGCGTCGTTGAGCTCCTTTTCGATGTTCAGGATCTCGATCTCGCGGCTGAGCAGTCTGCCCAGCAGGGCCAGCCGGCGGCTGGGATAGAGCTCCTCGAGGAGCTTCTGCTTGTTCTCGACGGAAAAGCGGGCGTTCTGCGCGATGTAGCTGATGATGAAGCCGAGGTCGGGGTTTGCCACGACGTTGAGCAGCTGCTCGTTCATCATGTCGGGGTTGAGCTGCAGATAGTCCTTGAACAGACTCAGGCAGTTGCGGACCAGCGCCTCCTTGCGCTCGGCGCGCACGCGCTCCGGCCTGTCGGGCAGTGCGGCGACGGAGGCCGTGCAGTACTTTCCGTCGGTCTTCATCTCCAGCGCCTCGGCGCGGTAGACGCCCTCGACCATCACGCGGCAGACGTTGGCGCGCGGCTGGCGCAGCTGCTGCCGCACGCGGCAGACCGTGCCGACGTGATAGATCTCGTCCTCGCCGGGCGCGTCGGCGCTGATGTCCTTCTGCGCCGCGAGGAAGATCTGTCCGCCGTGCTTCACGGCCGCGTTCAGCGCGGCGACGGAGGCCGGACGCTCTACGTCGAAGGTGAGCAGCACGCCCGGAAACACGTTCAGCCCGCGCAGGGGCAGCAGGGGCAGCTGCAGAATTTCATTTGTGTTGATCTCGTTCATGCTTTCCTCCTTTCGGGGATACGGAGGTCTCTGGTATGCTTATGCTTTTGCTTCCGGCAGCTCGCCGCGGCGCAGGACCGTCGGGCTCACGCCGTCTTTGACGCACTGCGCGGTCACGACGACCTTCGCCGCCTCGGGGTCGGAGGGCACGGAGAACATGATGTCGGTCATGACGCTCTCCATGACGCTGCGCAGGCCGCGCGCGCCGATCTTGCGCTCGATGGCCTTGTCGGCCACGGCCTCAAGGGCCTCCGGCTCGAAGACGAGCTCGACGTGATCGTAGCCGAGCAGGGCCTGGTACTGCTTGGTCATGGCGTTCTTCGGTTCGGTCAGGATGCGGACGAGATCGTCGCGCCCCAGCGAATCGAGCGTCGCCACGACGGGCAGACGGCCGACCAGCTCCGGGATGATGCCGAATTTCAGCAGGTCGTGCTGCTGGACGTTCTGCAGGATCTCGCCCACGTCGCGCTCGACGCTGCTTTTGATCTCCGCGCCGAAGCCCATGGTCTTTTTGTCCATGCGCTTTTCGATGATCTTGTCGAGGCCGTCGAAGGCGCCGCCGCAGATGAAAAGGATGTTCGTGGTGTCCACGTGGATGAACTCCTGCTGGGGGTGCTTGCGCCCGCCGTTGGGCGGGACGTTGGCGATCGTGCCCTCGAGCAGCTTCAAAAGCGCCTGCTGCACGCCCTCGCCCGAAACGTCGCGCGTGATCGATGGGTTCTCGCTGCGGCGGGCGATCTTGTCGATCTCGTCGATGTAGACGATGCCGCGCTGCGCGCGCTCGACGTCGAAGTCGGCGGCCTGCAGGAGCTTGAGGATCACGTTTTCCACGTCCTCGCCGACGTAGCCCGCCTCGGTGAGCGTGGTGGCGTCGGCAATGGCGAAGGGCACGTCGAGCATCTTGGCCATGGTCTGGGCAAAGAGCGTCTTGCCGCTGCCCGTCGGGCCGATGAGCAGGATGTTGCTCTTTTGCAGCTCCACTTCGTCCTTCGCCCCATGCAGGATGCGCTTGTAATGGTTGTAGACCGCGACGGAGAGCACGATCTTCGCCCGCTCCTGGCCGACGACGTACTCGTCGAGCCCGGCCTTGATGTCGCGGGGCTTCGGCAGCTTTTCAAGCACGAGCGGCAGGCCGTCGCTGCCCGCGGGGGGCGCGGCCGACAGATCGCCGATGATGCTGGCGCACATGCGTACGCACTCGTCGCAGATATAGCTGCCGTTGCCGGCGATCAGACGGTTCGCCAGCGACTGCGGTTTGCCGCAAAAGGAGCAGCGGATGCTTTTTCTGTCTTCATTTCTCGGCATAATGGATACTCCTTCAAAAAGGAACGTAAAGGGGGAAACCTACGAAAGTTCCCCCCTTCTCGCGATTTTCTTAACGCTTGTAGATGACCTTGTCGATCAGACCGTACTCACGCGCCTCTTCGGCCGTCATGAAATGGTCGCGCTCGGTGTCGCGCTCGATCACGGCGATGTCCTTGCCGGTATTCTCCGCCAGGATCTCGTTGAGCTTTTTCTTGATCTTGAGGATCTGCTCGGCCTGGATCTGGATATCCGTGGCCTGACCCTGACTGCCGCCGGAGGGCTGATGGATCATGATCTCCGCGTTCGGCAGGGCGATGCGCTTGCCCTTCGCGCCGGAGGAGAGCAGGAAGGCTCCCATCGAGGCGGCCATGCCGATGCAGATCGTCGAGACGTCGGGCTTGATGTACTGCATCGTGTCGTAGATCGCGAGGCCCGCGGTCACGCTGCCGCCGGGACTGTTGATATAAAACTGGATGTCCTTGTCGGGGTCCTGCGCCTCGAGATAGAGGAGCTGGGCGACGACGAGACTTGCCGTGGTGTCGTTGACTTCCTCGCTGAGCATCACGATGCGGTCGTTGAGGAGGCGGGAAAAAATGTCGTAGGAGCGTTCGCCGCGGCTCGTCTGCTCAACGACGTAAGGGACCAAACTCATTGTATGAAACTCCCTTTCTGAATATTTGCTGTCCAGGAGAGCATATCCCCATCCCGGAGGATTTATTCGGCCTTGGGGGCCTCTTCCTCCGCCTTGGGCTCGGCCTTTTTGCGGCTGCGCTTGGGCTTGGCGGGCGCTTCCTCGGCCTTCGGAGCTTCCTCCTCGGCCTTGGGGGCCTCTTCCTCCGCCTTCGGAGCGGCCTTCTTCGAGGCACTCTTCTTCGGCGCGGGCTTCTTTTCCTCGGCCGCGGGGGCGGCGGCGACGGCGCTGTCGACGATCAGCCTGCCGGCCTTGTCCTTCTTGACCTCGGCGGCGAGCATCGCCTCGCCGAAGTAGGTCTTGAGCTGCTCGGCGGTGGCGCCGAAGCCCTCGGCCATTTTCTTGACATACTCGTCGATCTCTTCGGCGGTGGCCTCGAGCTTCTCTTCCACGGCGACGGCGTCGAGCAGCAGGTCGTTCTTGACCTGGTACTCGGCCGCGGGGCGGATGCTGGTCTTCATCGTGTTCTCATCGACGCCCATCATCTCCTTGAGCTTCTCAAGAGGCATATTGCGGTCGGTCATGCCGAAGTTGGCGGCATAGTTGCGCAGGATCTCCTCGGCCTTTTCGGCGATCATCGAATTCGGGACCTTGACGGTCATGTTGTCGATGGCCTTCTTGACGATCTCGCTGCGGAAGGCGCTGTCGGCCTGCTCGTTGAAGCGCTTTTCGATGTTGGCGCGGATGTCGGCC
>ONQJ01000046.1 GCA_900319935.1 uncultured Eubacteriales bacterium
CGCTCGCCGGTGCGGATCGTGAAGCTCTTGGTGTCGAGCACGATGCCGGAGAGCAGGGCCTCGGCCTCGCATTTGAGGATGTCGCCCGGCTCGGCGAGCTCCTGGAGCACCTCGGTCATCAGCTCGCAGGCGGAGGAGGCGTAGGGCTCGATGAAGGCGAGGGCCGCGTTCTGGATGTAGGTCGCGGCGACGCGATGGTGGTCGATGACAGCCACGCGGTTGCAGGCCGCGAGCAGATCGACGTCCTCTACCCGCTCGGGGCGGTTGACGTCCACGACGACCAGCAGCGTCCTGCCGTCGGCGCGCAGCATGGCCTCGGTCTTGTTCATAAAGGCGTCGCGGTATTCGCTCTCCTGGTCCGCGACGATGTTGGCCCGCACGCCGAGCTTGCGCGCGAGGCAGCAAACGCCGACCGCGGCGCCGATCGCGTCCAGGTCCGCGAAGCGGTGGCCCATGACGAGCACGCGCGAGGAATCGCGCACCAGCTCGGCCAGGGTGGTGGCCATGACGCGGGACTTGACCTTCGTGCGCTTCTCGACCTCCATGCCGCGGCCGCCGTAAAAGTCGAAGCTCAGGCGGTTTTTGACGACGGCCTGGTCGCCGCCGCGCGAGAGCGCGAGCTCGGCCGCCACCTGGGCGAACTGCAGCGCCTCCTGCAGGCTCGTCCCCTCGGCGCCGAGGCCGACGGAGATCGTGGCGTTCACGCCCGCGGGAGACACGATCTGGTGCACCTGCTCGACGATGGAGAACTTTTCTTCCTTGAGCGCGTCGAGATATCGCTCCTCAAACACGGCGAGATAGCGGTCGCGGTCGTAGCGGCGCAGGATGGCCTTGCGCTCGTCCGCCCACTGGGTCAGCTTGTCCTCGACGGCGTCGCGCAGGTCGTTCTTGATGCGTTCGGGCTGGTTTCTGATCAGCTCGTCGAGGTTGTCGATGACGATGATGCCCGCGACGGGACGGCTGTTGAGATACTCCTGGCGGACGCTGTCGTATTCGGTGACGTCCACCCAGTAGGTGATGCCCATGAAGGCGTTCTGCTCGTCGCTGTTCTCCGAACGGATGATGTTGCCGTGGAGCTGGTATTTCCGGCCGTTGACCTCAAGGAGCGTGGGATACTGCGTCTTGCCCTCGAGCAGCCATTTGCCCGAGAAGCCCGGCACCGTGTCGGAGATGCTGGCGTCGAGGCGCGTGCCCGTCTTGCCGCACATGTCGAAGAACATCTCGTTGCCCCAGACGATGCGCGAGTCGCCCAGGCGGAAGACCGCGATCGGCAGGGGGAAATTCATCAGCGTGTTGTTCTTCGCGTTCTCCGTGTCATAGGTCACCGACTCGATGTAGGCGGCGAGCTGCTTCTCACGGCGGCGGCGGATGATCATCGTGTAAAAGATCAGCAGGAGGATGATGCCGCCCTCGGCCATGGCGAGGGTGTACATGTCCAGATCGTACACTTTGAAAAACAGCGTGGCCGCCGCAAAGAGCACGAGGAAGACCATATACAGCCGCGAGCCGGGCTCGGCAAGGCGTTTGAGCGTGTTGTTCATATCAAACCGTCCTTCGTCTGTATCTGTCGTCCGCGCCTTTTTTCGGGCGCGGGTCCTTATTGATATAGTAAGAGATAGTATATTATACCAAAAGGCTTTTGACTTTACAAGGTGAGCCGCGGAAATAATTTGGGCCGGGCGCGCTCATACTATTTTTGAAAGAGAGGTCGATGGGCATGAAGGCGGTCATCCTGGCCGGAGGCGAGGGAACAAGGCTCAAAAGCGTGACGGGCGAGACGCCCAAGCCGCTCGTGCCGCTGCTCGGGCGCAGCCTGATGGAGCATATCCTCCTGCTGCTGCGCCGCTGCGGCTTTACGGAGATCTGCGCGGCCGTGCGCTACCGCGCGGAGGAGATCGAGAAGGCCTTCGGCGACGGAAGCGCGCTGGGCGTCCGTCTGTGCTACCGCCGCGAGGACGAACCGCTCGGTACGGCCGGAGCGGTGAAGAACTGCGCGGATTTCTGCGGGAACGAGGATTTCCTTCTGATCTCCGGCGACGCGGCCTGCGACTTCGACCTCGCCGCGCTGTGGCGGCGGCACCGCGAAAGCGGCGCGGCCGCGACGATCGCCCTGAAGCGGGACGCCTCTCCCCTGCGCTTCGGGCTGGCCGTGACGGACGAGCGCGGCGAAGTGCGCGGCTTTGTGGAAAAGCCCGACTGGCCCGGCGTCGTGAGCGATCGGGTGAACACAGGGATCTACGTGCTCTCGCCGCGGGCGATGGCCTATGTGCCGGAGGGAAAGCCCTTCGATTTCGCGCGCGATCTCTTCCCGCTGCTGCTGCGCCGCGGCGAGCGCGTCGCCGGGATGGAGATGGAGGGCTACTGGTGCGACGTGGGCACGCCGCAGAGCTATTACCGCTGCTGCGTCGACGCGCTGGAGGGCAGGCTGAAGATCGACGTGCCGCCGGCGTTTTTTCCGCCGGAGGGGCAAAAAAGGCCGCGGCGCGAAGAAAAGGCCGCGGCGGTGCTGGACGTTCCCTGCCGCGACCGCGCCGCGGCGATGGCGGCGCTCTCGACGCTGATGCTCGAAATGGGCGCGGATTACAGCGACGGCATCCGCTTCCCGCTCGCGGAGGGCGGCGTGCACATCTGCCCGCGCGCCGGGACGAGCGCGCTCGCCGTCGCGGTGGACGCGCCGGACGCGGAGTTCGCCGCCTCCCTCGCGCTCTCCGCGGGCGAGATCATCAAAGCGCTCGATCTGTGATTTACAAAAAAAGCTCTTTCCTGTATAATCGGGACAAGAGCTTTTTTATTATCAATTTATCAAGGAGGAAAACGCCATGGACGTACAGAAGACCATACGCAATCTCAAGCTGCGCGGCTACAGCGTCAAGCGCTTCGCCACGGGAAAGGAAGCCGCGGACTATCTCGCCGGCGAGATCTCCGGCACCACCGTGGGCATCGGCGGCTGCATGACCGCCAAGGAGCTGGGGCTGTATGACAAGCTCAGCGTGAACAACGAGGTGTTCTGGCACTGGATCGTGCCGGGTCCGGAGACGATCGCGAAGGCCAACGCCGCGGAGGTGTATATCTCCAGCGCCAACGCCATGACCGAGGACGGTCAGATCCTGAACATCGACGGCAACGGCAACCGTCTGGCCGGCCAGGTATACGGCCGGAAGCGCCTGTTCATCGTCGCGGGCACAAACAAGATCTGCCCCGATTTCGACAGCGCGCTCGCGCGCGCCCGCAACGTGGCCGCGACGCGCAACGCCCTGCGCTTCGAGGCCAAGAAGACGCCCTGCAAGCTCGACGGCAAGTGCCACGACTGCCGCAGCGCCGACCGCATCTGCAACGCGCTGCTGGTGCTCTGGGCGCCGATGGGCGGCATGACGAGCGAGATCATACTTATCGACGAGGAGCTGGGATACTGATATGAGCATTGTCAGAAGAAACGGCGAGGAAGAAGTCCTGCGCAAGAAAATGTTCGGCGGCGACGGCGAGGCCGAGATGCACGTGATCCTCAAGGCCCCCGAGGAGATGTACGGCAAGGGGCGCGTGTTCAACCGCGTCGTGCTCGCGCCGGGATGCGAGGTCGCCTGGCACGTCCACCACGGCGACGGCGAGTGCTACTACGTCCTCAAGGGCGAGGGCACATACAGCGACAACGGCAACATCATCACGATGCGCCCTGGCGATATGAGCTTCGTCGGCGACGGCGAGGGGCACTCGATGCGCAACGACGGCGGCGAAGATCTGGAAATGATCGCGCTGATCCTGTACGTGTGAGCCCGAGGGCAGATATTAGTTTTTAGTTATTAGTTTTTAGTATTCACGAAGGACAGCGTTTGCTGTCCTCCGTGTTATCTGCCGCCCCGACGTTTCTCGGGGGAAGCCTTTTGATGTGAGAGGATGGTTCCCTTAAAATGAAAGCTGATCGGACATATCCGCGCTTCGTCGTGTCCGCGAAGGGCACGCGCTGGGTCGAGGGCGGGCACCCCTGGGTCTACGCCGAGGAGATCGTCTCGGAGGAGGGCGCGTGCGAAAACGGCGCGCTCGCCGACGCGGTGAGCGAGAAGGGCAAGTATCTCGGCACGGGCTTCGTCAGCCGCGAGAGCAAGATCCGCCTGCGCCTCCTCTCCCGCAACGCCAACGACCGCTTTGACGAGGCCTTCTGGCGGCGGCGCGTGCAGTACGCCTGGGACTACCGCAAAACCGTGCTGCGCCAGGAGGATCTCGGCTGCTGCCGCGTGATTTTCGGCGAGGCCGACGGCTTCCCGGGCCTGACGGTCGACCGCTTTTCGGACATCCTCGTGACGCAGACGCTCTCGGTCGGGATCGAGCGGATCAAGGAGCTGCTGTTCCCGCTCCTGCTCGACGTGCTGCGCGCCGACGGCCAGGCGGTCTCCGGCGTTTTCGAGCGCAACGACGCCGCGATCCGCGCGCTCGAGGGTCTCGAACAGTACAAGGGCTGGTGGGGCGAAGAGCACCCGCTCTCCCCCGTCACGGAGATCTGCGAAAACGGCATTTTCTACGCCGTGGACGTGGAGAACGGGCAGAAGACCGGCTTTTTCCTCGATCAGAAATACAACCGCCTGGCCGTCGCGCGCCTGGCGGAGAGAAAGCGCGTGCTGGACTGCTTCACGCACACAGGCTCCTTCGCTCTCAACGCCGCGAAGGGCGGCGCGGAGCACGTCACGGCCGCGGACGTGTCCGAGAGCGCGGTGGAAATGGCGCGGCGGAACGCTCTGCGCAACGGTCTCGAGGGAAAGATGGACTTCCTGTGTGCGGACGTCTTCGACCTGCTGCCGGAGCTGGAAGCCAAAGGCGGGAAGCCCTACGACTTCATCATCCTCGATCCGCCCGCCTTTACGAAGTCGAGAAAGACCGTCAAGGGCGCGGAGCGCGGCTATAAGGAGATCAACTGCCGGGCGATGAAGCTGCTGCCGCGCGGGGGCTATCTCGCGACGGCCTCCTGCAGCCACTTCATGCCGGCCCCCCTGTTCGAGAAGATGCTGCGCGAGGCCGCGCGCGACGCGGCCGTGGAGCTGCGGCAGATCGAGATGCGCCAGCAGGCGCCGGACCACCCGATCCTGTGGAACGTGCCCGAAACGGATTATCTGAAATTCTATCTCTTCCAGGTGGTGTGAGGCCGGGCGAAAAAAAGACGGACTGCGTTTTTCGCAGTCCGTCTTTTTTTGTCGGAACTCACTTCGCAAGATACGTTCTGACCAGCTCCTGCAGCAGCTCGTCGCGGTCGATGCGGGTGATCAGCGTGCGGGCGTTGTTGTAGTTGGTGATGTAGGTCGGGTCCTCGGAGAGGATATAGCCCACGATCTGGTTGATGGGGTTGTAGCCCTTGACCATCAGGGAGTTATAAACGCTCGAAAGGATCTCCTTCATCTCGGTCTTGCTGTCGAGAGCGGTAAATTTTCTGGTTGCGTCTTCCATGGCCCCATTATAGCATATTATTCCGTCAAGTAAAGTCGAATTTGCGCGGAGAAAACGTATTTTTTCTGTGCATATTCCTGGAATGTGGGGATAAAATGTATGCGTTTCGTCACTTTTTGTCAACAAGTGGCGAAACGGAGCGGCATTTCGCCGCTCCGCTCCGTTTTGTTTTTTACGTGTCCGCCGCGGCGGGAGTTCAGCGCATCTCGGCGCCGAAGCGTTCGCGCAGCGCGGCGAGGATCTTTTTGACCGTCTCTTCCGCGTG
The DNA here is from genome assembly GCA_900319935.1 of uncultured Eubacteriales bacterium. GTDB lineage: Bacteria > Bacillota > Clostridia > Oscillospirales > Oscillospiraceae > Limivicinus. Next base: position 5,696 of record ONQJ01000046.1, read on the forward strand.
ATCGTCGGTGAGAGTCTGGTCGTCGGCGCGCATGGTCAGCGAGAAGGCGACGGACTTCCGGCCCGCCGCGATGCGTCCGCCGGTGAAGACGTCGAAGATCCTGCAGTCCTTGAGGTACTGCCCGCCGTTTTCCAGGATGCACGCGGCCATCTCGCCCGCCGGGATCGACGCGTCGCAGACCACGGCGATGTCGCGGCTGACCGAGGGGAAGCGCGGCAGCGGCTTGTAGACCGGCAGCGGCGCGCGGTGCGCCAGGATCGCGTCGAAGGAAAGCTCGGCGCAGTAGAGCTCGGCGTCCACGCCGTAGTTCTCCGCCACGGCCGGGTGGATCTGGCCGAGGATGCCGATGCGGTCGCCGTCGAGGAAGACCTCGGCGCAGCGGCCGGGATGATAGGACGGATTCTCCTTCTGCGCGGCAAAGCGCAGCTTGCCCTCGCAGAGCGTTTCCAGCAGCTCCTCGACCCAGCCCTTGAGCGTGAAGAAGTCCGTCTTCGCGCCGTAGGCGCCGAGCGAGACGATGCGCGGCTCGTCCGCGAGACCGTCGGGGCGCTTGAAGTACACGCGGCCGATCTCATAGAGGAAGGCCTCGGGATTGCGGAAGTTGTAGTTCCGCGTGAGGATCTCCAGCATCGAGGGCAGCACCGTCGTGCGCATGATCGAGGTGTCCTCGCCCTCTTGTCATAGTAGGTCGGGCTGATGAAGGAGTAAGTGATGATCTCGTCAAGCCCCATGCTGCGGCAGATCTCGCCGACCCTGCGCTCGCACTGCTGCTCGGGAGAGAAGCCGCCGCAGGTCGAGACCGTGCCGGTGAAGCGGGTGGGGATCTCGTTGTAGCCGTAGAAGCGCGCGACCTCCTCGGCGATGTCGGAGTAGTGCTCGACGTCGCCGCGCCAGGACGGGACGAGGATCGTGTCGCCGTCGAAGCCGAAGCCGAGATCGCGGAGGATCTTCTTCATCGTTTCGGGGGAAATGTCCGTGCCGAGCAGGGCGTTGATCCTGTCCGGCTCGAACTTCACCGTCGCGGTCTTCATCTCGCCGGCCACGGCGTCGATCACGCCGGGGACGACCTCGCCCGCGCCGAGCAGCTCGACGAGCTCGCAGGCCCGCTCGAGCGCTTTTTCGGTGTTCCTGACGTCCAGGCCCTTTTCAAAACGGGACGAGGAGTCGGTGCGCATGCCGAGGGCGGTGGCCGTGCGGCGGATGGAGGGACCGGAGAAGTTGGCGCTCTCGAAGAGGACCATGGCCGTGTCGCCGACGATCTCGCTGTTCGCGCCGCCCATCACGCCCGCCACGGCGACGGGCTTTTCCACGTCGCAGATGCACAGCATGTTCTCGGTGAGCTTTCTCTCTCCGCCGTCGAGCGTCGTGATCGTCTCGCCCGCGCGGGCGCGGCGGATATGGATCTCGCCGCCCTCGACGCAGGAGAAGTCGAAGGCGTGCATCGGCTGGCCGTACTCGAGCATGACGTAGTTCGTGATATCGACGATGTTGTTGATCGGACGCATGCCGGCGTTGCGGATACGCTCGCGCATCCACTCCGGCGAGGGGGCGATCTTTACGTTGCGCACCATGCGCGCGGTGTAGCGCGGGCAGAGCTCGCCGTCCTCGATGAAGACCTTCGCCATGTCCGCGATGTTTCCTTTTCCCTTTGCCTCGACCTGCGGCTCATGCAGCTTGAGGGTCTTGCCGAAGGTGACGGCGGTCTCGCGCGCGAGGCCGATCATGCACAGGCAGTCGGGGCGGTTGGGCGTGATCTCGAATTCGACGACGTGGTCGTCGAGACCGAGCAGCTTCCCCACGTCCTCGCCGGGCTTTTTGTCCTTCGGCAGGATGAGGATGCCGTCTCCGATGCAGTGCGGGAACTCTTCCTGTCTGGCGTGCAGGTCCTCGAGCGTGCAGATACGCTCCCGGGCCGTGTCGAAGGCGACGAGGTCGCCGACGTGGAGGTTCGAGCAGGGCGTGAGGACTTCCCTCTCCTCTCCGCCGAGGGAGAGTTCGCAGTGCCATTCGGCGCCTTCCTTGTCGAGCTCCGTGATCTCCGCCGCGCAGACCTTGCCGAAGATCCGGTCGCCGGCCTTGATCTCCGGAGAGATCGAGGGCTTGTTCGGATCGAGCGGATGATAGTCGCCCAGGATCGCCGCGGGGACGATGACGGCCTCGGGGAAATCGTGCGCGGTCATGCCGAGCTCTTTGAGCGAGCAGAGCATGCCGTGGGAATCCACGCCGCGCAGCTTGCCGCTGCGGATCTCGGCGCCGTTGGGGAGCAGCGCCCCGTCGAGCGCGGCGGGGACGAGCTCGCCCACGTGCACGTTCCAGGCGCCGGTGCAGATCTGAACGGGGACGTTCCCGCCCACGTCGAGCTGCGCGATCAGCATATGGTCGGAGTTCGGGTGCTTCACGAGCTTTACGATGCGTCCGACGACGACGCCGCGGATCGTCTTCGAGAGGTCGCGCGTGACCTCGACCTTCGAGCCGGAGACGCTCATCGCCTCGGCGAAGGCGTGGTCGTTCACTTCCTCGAGAGGAAGGTCGACGAATTCATTGAGCCATTTTCTGGATAGATCCATTTTCTTGTCCTCCTTCCTCAGAACTGTTCCAGGAAGCGCTTGTCGTTCTCGAAGATCAGGCGCAGGTCGTTGATCTTGTATTCGCCCATCGCGAGGCGTTCCAGGCCCATGCCGAAGGCCCAGCCGGAGTAGACGTCCGGGTCGATGCCGCAGCCGGCGAGCACCTTGGGGTGGATCATGCCGGCGCCGAGCACCTCGATCCAGCCCTCGCCCTTGCAGGTCGGGCAGCCCTTGCCGCCGCATTTGTGGCAGCGGATGTCCAGCTCGCAGCTCGGCTCGGTGAAGGGGAAGTGATGCGGGCGGAAACGGGTGACCGTGCCCTCGCCGTAGATCTTTTCCACGACCAGGTTCAGCGTGGCCTTCAGGTCCGCCATCGTGACGCCCTTGTCGACGACCATGCCCTCGATCTGGTGGAACATCGGGCTGTGCGTGGCGTCCACCTCGTCCTTGCGGTAGACGCGGCCCGGCGCGATGATGCGGATGGGCAGCGGCCGCGTTTCCATCGCGTGGACCTGCATCGGCGAGGTCTGCGTGCGCAGGAGGATGCGGCTGTCGGGCGTGAAGTAGAAGGTGTCGGTCCATTCGCGCGAGGGATGGGCCTCGTCGATGTTGAGCTTGGTGAAGTTGTAGTCGGCCAGCTCGACCTCCGGGCCCTCGACGATCTCGAAGCCCATGCCGATGAAGATGTCCTTGATCTGGTCGAGGACGTTGTACATCGGGTGCTTGTGGCCCAGGCGCTGCCGGCCGGCGGGAAGCGTGACGTCCACGGCCTCGGTCTCGAGCCTGTGTTCCATGAGCTTTTTCGACAGCTCTTCGCGGCGCTCCTCAAGGGCCGTTTCGATCTCGGCGCGCACGCGGTTGGCCATCTGGCCCATGACCGGGCGCTCCTCGGCGCTCAGGGAGCCCATCTGGCGCAGGATCGCCGTGAGCTCGCCCTTTTTGCCGAGATAGCGGACACGCTGCGCCTCGAGCGTTTCCATGTCGGCGGTCTCGGAGATCGCGCGGATCGCCGCCTCGCGCAGGCTCTGCATCAATTCTTTCATGGTCGTTTCTCCTTGCTTTGACAATAAAAAATGCTCCCGTCCCCCAGCAGGGACGAAAGCAGGACTTCCGCGGTACCACCCGTGATTCGGCCGCAGGGCGGCCGCACTCTTTGAGGCATAACGCGCCTCTTGCGCCGGGGATTGGCCGGAGCTCGGCGGGCGAACCAAGCGGAGGAAGCTGCCTGCCGGAGCTTTCAGCCCGTGACCCCGGCTCTCTGTTGCGTTCGTTTCCGCTATTTTCCCGCGTCTTTGCTTTTGACAAAGGCTAATGTATCACAGTTTGCCGCCGATGGCAAGTGCTTTTTCGCCGCCGCGGCGCATATCCTTGAAAGCAGAGAACAAGCGGGAGGGGATGGACATGAAAAAAACGCCGGTCCTGCTGGCGATGGCCGCGGCGCTGCTGCTGGGCGGCTGTGCGAACAAAAACGAGGCGCGCTTTCGGGACTTTTCCGACGGGCTGCGCGATCGCGGCGATCTGACGGTGACGGCCGAAGTGCGCGCCGAGTACGACGAGCGCAGCTGCAGCTTCACGCTGCGCTGCACCGAGGACGCGGACGGCTGCACCGTGGAGGTGATCGAGCCGGAGCTCATACGCGGCGTGAAGGCGCGCATGAGCGCGGACGGGGCGCAGCTGGTCTACGACAGCGTAGCCGTGGACACCGGAGACGACGGCGGCACGGGTCTCTCGCCGATGGGGGCGCTGCCGCTGCTGCTGCGGACGCTGCGCGAAGGCGCGCTGGACTCCGCGTGGAAGGAGAACGGCTCGACGGCCGTGCGCCTCGTGCCGGAGGACGATATCGCCGTGACCGTGCTCTTCGACGCGGACATGAAACCGGAAACGGCCGAGATCGAGCACGACGGGAAGGGCGTTCTCTTTCTTGATATCACGGAATTCTTATAAAAAAAGATCTCCCCGGCGGGGAGATCTTTTTTCTTTTCGTTTATTCGCCGTCGTCCTCGTAAAAGCCCTCGTCGAAGAGGTACTGCACGAAGATCTGCGCGAACTCGGCGCGGCTGAGCGCGTCGTCCGTCGCGGAGCCGCTGCGCTGATAGGGCGCGCCCACGGCCTTGCTGAAGGAGGCGAAGGCGTCCTCCGCGGCGTTGCCGCTCAGGGAAGCGTCGTTCTCGCCGAGGGAGGACATGATCCCGTAATAGCCGAGATCGCCGCGCGCGCCGTCCACGGTCGGCGGGGTCTCGCCAAAGCCCAGCACGTAGAGCGCGTAGGCCATGTCGCCGACGAGCGCGTCGCTCTCGAGGTCGAAGACCGTCTCCTCCGCGGGGAGCATCAGGCCTTCCTCGAACATCAGGCGCACGGCGTCGTAGTATTCGCTGTCCTCGGGCAGATCCTCAAAGACGATCTGGCTCTTGTCCGCGGAGCCGAAGGGGTTGTAGATCTCGTCGTAGAGCTCGGCGTTGGCGTTGATCGCGCCCGCTCCGCCCGCGGTGAAGCGCAGACCGCCGCTCACCAGCGCCTCGAAGGCGGAGGCGTAGTCATGGAGCTTCTCGGGCGTGAGGGTCTTGAGATCGCGCATGTACTCCAGCTTGACGTCCAGCGGTTCGCCGGTGAGCGTGGAGAGGGCCGCGGAGACGGCTCCGGAGAGCTCGCCCGCGGGCTTGGCGTAATAGGCGTAGGCCGAGAGGATATAGCCGTCAAGCTCCTCCTGGTCCGTCTCAAGGCCGCGCAGGAACTCCGGCAGCGCCTCGTAGACCGCGAAGGTCTCGGCGACGTTGGGGTCGCGGTAGGACACCAGATACCCCCCGGCGTCGGTCATGAAGCCGTTGAACACGCCGTAGGCGCCGTACTGGTCGCGCAGCTGCGGGTAGAGATAGGCGTCGCCGATGAGCGAGGAGACCGCGTCGAGCTCGCCGGCGTAGCCGTCGAGGCCGAGGGAGGCGTAGTCGGCGACGATGCCGTTGTACTGCACCGAGCTGTCGACGATGAGCGCCTCGGACTTCGCGATGGGCTCGAACTCATAGCTCACGGCCTCGATCGGCTTGGCGTCCAGCGAGGCCATGAAGCCCTTCGCGAGCGGGGCGTTGACCGCCGCGCCCGCCGCGCTGCCGGCATAGACCGCGGCGGCGTTCGTGCGGTTGCGGAAATAGTCGCGGATGCGCTCGAGCCGCTTCACGGCGATGCCGGGATAGCTCTCCATCTGCCGCTCGGTCTCCTCCAGGAAGGCGTAGTACTCGATGCCGTTGAAGTAGCTGTAATAGCGGTAGAGCGGCGAGCCGGCTCCCATGGCGCGGTAGAGCATCGCGTTGTAGGGCGCGCCGTTGATGCTGCTCTTGAGAGAGGCCTTGGCCTGGGAGATCAGGCCGCCGAGCGTCTCGGTGTCGGTAAAGTCCGTGTCGTAGAGGATCTCGGAGATCAGGTCATAGCCGGCCTCGAGGTCCTCGTCCGCCGCGGTCCAGCCCACGCGCAGGCAGGGACGGAACTCGTCGGTGCCGTAGCGGTCGATCAGGGACAGGCGCGTCTCGAGATCGTAGAGGTAGCGCGTCGTCAGGACGGCGAGCTCCTCGCGGCTGTGCGCCGAGGTGTCCATCTGGCCGAGGACGTAAGCGTAGAGAGCAAACCAATGGATGTCCTGCTGCGTCAGGCCGGAGCCGTCGAGGAACAGGATCGGCATGCCGACGCCGTCGGCGTCCGCCGTGACGTTGATATAGCGCACGCCGTCCTCGCCCGTTTCGTCGGAGACCTCATAGCTGCGGATCTCCTCCGGCAGGGAGCTGACCGTGACGGCCTGGAGCGCCTTGACGTATTCGGAGGCGTCGTCCTCCTCGTCCGGGGCGTTGGTCTGCTCGACCAGCGCGGCGATCTCCTCGGCGCTCATCGAGGCCTTCAGCTCCGCGAGGCGCCGGGCCTCGGCCGCGTCGAGCTTCTCGCGCAGGCCGGGCTCGGGGTAGGTGACGGTGAGGGCCGTGAGCGCGTCCGCGCCGAGATAGCGCACGACGGCTTCGGCGTAAAGGCCCTGCTCGTTCCATTCGGCGATCTTTTCAAGCGCGTCCACATAGTCCGCGTAGCCGAAGCGCGCGCCGGTCGCGGCCTGGTAGTCGGCAAAGCTGGTGATCAGGTCGACGCCGATGTCGCTGCCCTCGCTCGTGAGCTTGGTGCTCATCGACAGCGAGGCCATCACGCTGTCCACCAGCTCCGCGGAGAAGCCGTTGGCGGCGACGTCCGCGAGCGCGGCGTCGACCGTGCTGCGGAAGGTCTCGGCGTCGGAGGGGTTGACGTTCGTGCCGTAGAAGACGATCATGTCCTCGGGGCCGTCGATGTCGATATAGGAGGCGAAGCTGCCGCTGGGCAGGGCGCGCTTGAGGCTCTGCATCAGGGGCGAGGCGTCCGCCACCAGCAGGTCGGTGAGCGTGTTGAGGACGTTCTCCTCCTCGCGGTCGGCCTTCAGGCCCGGGCAGATGAAGGCGTAGAAGATATCCGAGCTGTTCTCCGTGCCGGAGCCGGCCTCGACCGGGAAGGGCAGCTCGGCCGTCACGCTCTCGGTGAGGGGCTGATAGTTCTCATCCTCGAAGCTGAACTCGCGCTTTTCATAGGGCGCGAAGGCCTCGTCGAGCAGCTTGAGGAAGGCGGTGTAGTCCTCGAAATGGCCGTAGAGATAGGCCACGCAGTTCGAGGGGTGGTAATACAGCTCGTGGTAGGCCTTCAGGCTCTCCCAGGTCATGTCCGGGATGCTCTCGGGCTCGCCGCCGGAGACGTTGCCGATCGTCGAGCCGGGGAAGGCGGCGCGCAGGCTGTTGGTATAGGCCGAGCTGGTGATGTCGCGGGCGCCCTTCATCTCGGAATAGACCGTGCCCTCGATGCTCAGCTCGTCGTCCGCGTCGGCGAGGCGATAGCGCCAGGCCTCCTCGCGGTAGATGCTCTCGTCCGTGACGATCGTCGGATGCAGGCAGCTGTCGGTGTAATAGTCCGCGTAGCGGAGCAGCTGCGCCTCGGACAGGCTGCCGACCGGGTAGGTCGTGTACAGCGCGCTCGTCATGGCGTTCATGTAGGTGTTGTAGGTCTGGTAGCTGAGGTTGAAGAACAGGGCCTTGGACGGGTATTTCTCCGAGCCGTCGAGCGTGGAGTGCTCGAAGACGTGCGGCAGGCCCGTGTTGTCGATCGCGCGCGTGAAGAAGGTCAGGTCGAACACGCGGTTGGTGTCGTTGTTGGCGATGTACATGAGCTCGGCGCCGGTGCGCTCGTGCTCGAAGTACACGATCTGCGCGCCGACGAGCGGGAAATCGCGCAGCTCTTTGACGACAAAGCCCTCGACCTTGTCGCCGACCTTGGGCAGCTTCGCGCCGGAGGCGCTTCCCGAGGCGCCGCAGGCGGCCGCCGTGAAGAGCATGGCGAGCGTCAGCAGCAGGCAGAGAAATCGTTTCATATCGCAGGTCTCCTTTTATACGCGCGGCCGCTTGGCCGGGCGCGGCGAATACGAATGGATTATAGTCCTTTTCGGTCGGATATTCAAGCAAAAAAACGCTCTCTCCGCTTGGAGAGAGCGTTTCCTTTTTTCTTATTCCAGCTCGAAGGCGCCGGTGTAGAGACGGTAGTAGGTCCCCTTCTCGGCGATGAGCCTGTCGTGGCTGCCGCGCTCGATGATGCGGCCGTGGTCGAGCACCATGATGACGTCGGCGTTCATGACCGTGGAGAGGCGGTGGGCGATGACGAAGACCGTACGGCCCTCCATCAGCTTGTCCATGCCCTTCTGCACGATCGCCTCGGTGCGCGTGTCGATCGAGGAGGTCGCCTCGTCGAGGATCATCACCGGCGGGTCGGCCACCGCGGCGCGCGCGATGGAGATCAGCTGGCGCTGGCCCTGCGAGAGGTTGGCGCCGTTGTTCTCGAGCACGGTGTCGTAGCCCTGCGGCAGACGGGAGATGAAGTCGTCCGCGCCGGCGAGACGCGCCGCCTCGCGGCACTGCTCGTCCGTGGCCTCGAGATTGCCGTAGCGGATGTTGTCGAGCACCGTGCCGGTGAAGAGGTTGACGTCCTGCAGCACCAGGCCGAGCGAGCGGCGCAGATCCCCCTTGCGGATCTTGTTGACGTTGATGCCGTCGTAGCGGATCTTGCCGTCGGCGATGTCGTAGAAGCGGTTGATGAGGTTGGTGATCGTGGTCTTGCCCGCGCCCGTCGCGCCGACGAAGGCCACCTTCTGGCCCGGCTCGGCGTAGACGGAGATGTCGTAGAGGACCTGCTTGCCCTCCTCGTAGGCGAAGTCGACGTCCACCATGCGCACGTCGCCGCGCAGCTCGGTGTAGGTCAGGGTGCCGTCGCCGTGGGGATGGCGCCAGGCCCAGTGACCGGTGTGCTCGTCGGTTTCGGTGATCGTGCCGTCCTCGTCGATCCGGCAGTTGACCAGCGTGACGTAGCCGTCGTCGGTCTCGGGCTTTTCGTCCATCAGCGCAAAGACGCGCTTGGCGCCCGCAGCGGCCATGACGATGGAGTTGATCTGCTGCGAGAGCGTGTTGACGTTGCCCGTGAACTGCTTGGTCATGTTCAAAAACGGGATGAGGATGCTGATCGAGAAGGCCTTGCCGGAGAGCGAGAGATTCGGCACGCCGGTGAGCAGGAACACGCCGCCGACAAGGGCGAGCGTGACGTACATCACATTGCCGATATTGCCGATGATCGGGCCGAGGGTGCTGGCCAGCGCGTGGGCGCGGAAGCTGTGGCGGAAGAGCCGGTCGTTGATCTCGTCGAACTCCCGGATGCCCGCCTCTTCATGGCAGAAGACCTTGATGACCTTCTGTCCGTTCATCGACTCCTGGATATAGCCCTCGTTCTCGGCCACGGTCTTCTGCATCTCGACGAAGGATTTCGCCGAGCCGCCGCCGACCTTCTTGGCCACGAAGATCATCGCCGCGACGCCGACGAGCAGCACCAGCGTCATCCATACGGAGAAGTAGAGCATGATGCCCAGCACCACCAGCACGATCGCGCCGGACTGGATAAAGGAGGGCAGAGTCTGCGAAACAAGCTGGCGCAGCGTGTCCACGTCGTTGGTGTAGTGGCTCATGATGTCGCCGAACTTGTGCGTGTCAAAGTAGCGGATCGGCAGATCCTGCATGCCGTCGAAGAGCTCGCGTCTGAGCTTGTCGAGGAAGCCCTGCGTCATGACGGCCATCAGCTGCGTCTGCACGGTCAGGGCCGTGATCGAGAGCAGATACAGTCCGCCGAGCAGCAGCAGATACGGCATGAGCTCCGCTTTGGCCGCGGCCCAGTCGCCGCTGTCGACCCAGACCTGGATCAGCGCGATCACCTTCTGGATGAACAGCGAGGGGATCGAGGAGACGACCGCGGCGAAGAGGATGCAGAACACCACCAGCGGCGCGAGCACGGGATAATAGCGGAAAAACATGCGGATCACGCGCAGGAGAGAGCCGTCCGGCTTGCCCTGGGGTTTATGCATCGCGCTCACCTCCCTTGTTCTGCTGCAGATAGGTTTCGCGGTAGATATCGCTCGAGGCCATCAGCTCGTCGTGCGTGCCCTGGGCGACGATACGGCCGCTGTCCATGACGAGGATGATGTCGGCGTCCTGGACGGAGGCCACGCGCTGGGCGATGATGATCTTGGTCGTCTCGGGGATATAGCTGCGGAAGCCCGCGCGGATCAGCGCGTCGGTGTGGGTGTCGACGGCGCTCGTGGAATCGTCGAGGATCAGGATCTTCGGCTTTTTCAGCAGGGCGCGCGCGATGCACAGGCGCTGCTTCTGCCCGCCGGAGACGTTCGAGCCCCCCTGCTCGATCTTCGTGTCGTAGCCGTCCGGGAAGGAACGGATGAACTCGTCCGCCTGCGCGAGGCGGCAGGCGGCCTCCAGCTCCTCGTCCGTGGCGTCGGGGTCGCCCCAGCGCAGGTTGTCGCGGATCGTGCCGGAGAAGAGCAGGTTTTTCTGCAGCACGACCGCGACCTTGTTGCGCAGCGTGTCGAGGTCGTATTCGCGCACGTCGCGCCCGCCGACCTTGACGCAGCCCTCGCTGACGTCGTAGAGGCGGGGGATGAGCTGCACGAGCGTGGATTTGCTCGAGCCCGTGCCGCCGAGGATGCCGACCGTGCTGCCCGAGGGGATGTGCAGATCGACGTCCGAGAGCGCGTAGTTCTGCGCGTCCGGGGAGTACTTGAAGGAGACCTTCTCAAAGTCGATCGAGCCGTCCGCGACCTCGTAAAGGGGCTCCTCCGGGCTGACGAGCGTGGGCCGCTCGCTCATGACCTCGCCCAGACGCTTGATCGACTCGGCCGAGATCGTCAGCATGACGTAGATCATGGAGATGATCATCAGGCTCATGAGGATCTGGAAGCCGTAGGTCATCATCGCGGAGAGCTGGCCGACGTCGATCGTCGCGCCGCGGTTGGAGATGATGAGCTTCGAGCCGATGAAGAGCACGAAGATCATGTTGAAATACAGGCACAGCTGCATCAGCGGGCTG
>ONQJ01000071.1 GCA_900319935.1 uncultured Eubacteriales bacterium
ACGGATCGTGGCGTGCGGGCAGACGAAGGCGCAGTTGTTGCACTGGATGCACTTCTCGGCGTCCCACTTCGGGACGGAGACGGCGATGCCGCGCTTCTCATAGGCGGCGGCGCCGAGCTCGAAGGTGCCGTCGGCGTGATCGACGAAGGCGGAGACAGGCAGGGAGTCGCCGTCCATCTTGTCGACGGGATCGAGGATGGACTTGACCATCTTGACGGTCTTGGCGCGGCCGGTCTTCTCGGCCTCGACCTTGCTGTCGACGGCGTCGGCCCAGGCAGCGGGGACGTCGACCTTGACGTAGGCGGTGGCGCCGGCGTCGATGGCGGCGTAGTTCATGTCGACGACGTCCTGGCCCTTCTTGAGGTAGGAGTGCAGGGCGGCGTCCTTCATGTACTGGATCGCCTCGGACTCGGGCATGACCTTGGCCAGCGAGAAGAAGGCGGACTGGAGGATGGTGTTGGTGCGCTTGCCCATGCCGATCTTCTTGGCCAGGTCGATGGCGTTGATCATGTAAAGCTGGATGTTGTTCTTGGCGATGTAGCGCTTGGAGGCGGCGTCGAGGTGATGCTCGAGCTCTTCAAAGCTCCACTGGCAGTTCACAAGGAACACGCCGCCGGGCTTGACGTCGCGCACGATCGGGAAGCCCTTGGTGATGTAGGACGGGACGTGGCAGGCCACGAAGTCGGCCTTGTTGATGTAGGGTGTGGTCGCCGATGATCTTGATGGAGTTCTTGTTCGCGCCGACGGTGCCGTCGCCGCCGAGACCCCAGAACTTGCACTCGATGGTGCCGGCCGCCGCGGTGTTGGGGGCGGGCTTCTCCTCGAGGGAGAGATTCGTGACGTCGTCGACGATGCCCATCGTGAACTGGCGCTTGGGCTCGGCCTTGGTCAGCTCCTCATACACGGCGAAGACGGAGGCCGGAGGCGTGTCCTTCGAGCCGAGGCCGTAGCGGCCGCCGATGACGGACACGTCGGTCTTGCCGGCGTTGGCGAGAGCCGTGACCACGTCGAGGTAGAGCGGCTCGCCCTGGGCGCCGGGCTCCTTGGTGCGGTCGAGCACCGCGAGCTTCTTCGCGGTGGCCGGGATCGCGGCAAGCAGCTTGTCCGGGCAGAAGGGACGGTACAGGCGGACCTTGACAAGGCCGACCTTCTCGCCCTGGGCGGTCAGGTAGTCGATGACTTCCTCGGCCACGTCGCAGATGGAGCCCATCGCGATGATGACGCGCTCGGCGTCGGGGGCGCCGTAGTAGTTGAACAGCTGGTAATCGGTGCCGAGCTTGGCGTTGATCTTGCCCATGTACTCCTCGACGATCGCGGGGACCGCCTCGTAGTACTTGTTGGAGGCCTCACGGTTCTGGAAGAAGATGTCGCCGTTCTCGTGCGAGCCGCGCATCGTCGGATGCTCGCTGTTCAGGGCGCGGGCGCGGAAGGCCTTGACGGCGTCCATGTCGACCATGTCCTTGAGATCGTCGTAATCCCAGACCTGGATCTTCTGCAGCTCGTGCGAGGTGCGGAAGCCGTCGAAGAAGTTCAGGAACGGCACGCGGCCCTTGATCGCCGCGAGGTGGGCGACGGGGCTGAGGTCCATGACCTCCTGGACGTTGGACTCGGCCAGCATCGCAAAGCCGGTCTGGCGGCAGGCCATGACGTCGCTGTGGTCGCCGAAGATGTTCAGGGTGTGGCTGGCAAGGGTACGGGCGCTGACGTGGAACACGCCGGGCAGCAGCTCGCCCGCGATCTTGTACATGTTCGGGATCATCAGCAGCAGGCCCTGGGAGGCGGTGTAGGTGGTGGTCAGCGCGCCGGCGTTGAGAGAGCCGTGCACCGCGCCGGCCGCGCCGGACTCCGCCTGCATCTCCTGCACCTTGACGGTGCTGCCGAAGATGTTCTTGCGGCCCTGGGCAGACCACTGGTCGACATAGTCGGCCATCGGGCTGGACGGGGTGATGGGGTAGATCGCTGCGACTTCGGTAAACGCGTAGGATACATGGGCGGCCGCGTTGTTGCCGTCCATCGTTTTGAAGTGTCTCATAACGATTATCTCTCCTCATTCAAAAATGCTTTTTGTCTTGCGTTCCGGGGGATTTGCTCAACAGAGACAGTTTACCATTCTTTTGACAAAAAGGCAACCGTCCGAGGGGAGAAATTTCTTTCCTTTCGCTCTTCTTCCGGATAATTTGCGGGTGAAAAACAACACTTGTGCTTTTGGGTAAAATAGTTTATAATAGAACGGCTTTTGACCCCGGTATACGCGGGGGAAAGATATCCGCGCAAAGGAGATGAGCCCCATGGTGAAAATCACGAACGAGTGCGGCGAGATCAGCGTCACCAACGACGTGCTGACTTACCTGGCCGGCGACGCGGCCACGAGCTGCTTCGGCGTCAAGGGCATGGTCGCCTGCTCCAAGGAGGGCGGTCCCTGGCAGCTGCTGCGCCGGGAGTCCATGTCCAAGGGCGTGGTCGTCCGCTATGATGAGGAAGGCAGCGTCTCGCTCGAGCTGCATATCGGCGTAGACGCGGGCGTGAACCTCAGCGCCGTCGCGCGCAGCATCATGAAGGACACCAGCTGGAAGCTCGAACAGTCCGCCGGCGTCCCGGTCAAAAAAGTGGACGTCTATATCGACACGATCATCAGATAAAGACAGGGGGGATAACCCTTGAACAACTATATCGACGCCGCCGCGTTCCGCGATATGATCCTCTGCGCCGACGCAGCGCTGCATGCCAACATGCAGAAGATCAACGAGCTCAACGTCTTCCCCGTCCCCGACGGCGACACGGGCACGAATATGGGCCTGACGCTCAATAACGCCGTCGTCGAGCTGCGGAAAAAGAGCTTTTCGACGATCGACGCGGCCGCCGACTGCGTGGCCAAGGCGCTGCTGCGCGGTGCGCGCGGCAACTCCGGCGTGATCCTCTCGCTGCTCTTCCGCGGCATCTCCCGCCGCCTCAAGGGCCTGGAGACCGCCGGACCGGAGGAGTTCTCCGCCGCGATGAACGAGGGCGTGGACGCCGCCTACAAGGCCGTCATGAAGCCCGCCGAGGGCACGATCCTGACGGTCTCGCGCCTGGCCTCCGCCGCCGCGGCCCAGGCCGCCGGCGCGGGCTCGGATCTCGAGACCTGCCTGGTCTGCGCACTCAAGGTCGGCGATCAGGCGCTGGAGGACACGACCAACCAGAACCCCGTGCTGAAAAAGGCCGGCGTCGTCGACGCGGGCGGCATGGGCTATCTCGTGATCTTGAAGGCGATGCTCGCCTCGCTGCGCGGCGAGGCCGCTCCCGACGCGCCCGCGGCCGGAAGCGCCGAACAGCCGGGCGAGGGCCGCGTCTTTACCGCGGAAAAGGTCGAGATCCCCACGGTGAACATCTTCGACACGGTCTACATCGTGAACAAGAAGAGCTTCGATATCGACCTGCGCCCGCTGCGGCTGTATCTCGACTCGATCGGCGACAGCCTGGTCATCAGCGAGGACGACGAGATCTTCAAGGTCCACGTCCACACCGACATCCCCGCCGCCGCCCTGACCGAGAGCCTGAAATACGGCGAGCTGGTCGTGGCCGACATCGAGAACATGCGCATGCAGGCCGAGGCCCAGCAGCGCGGCGAAGAGCCCATGACCGCTCAGGGCGCCGAAAACTACCAGGTGGGAAAGAAAACGCCCGAGCCGGAAGAGCCGAAAGAGGATCCGGACGAGCTTAGCTTCGCCGCTCCCGAAAAGGATTACGGCGTGGTCACGGTCAGCGCGGGCGCGGGCATGGAATCCCTGTTCCTCAACGACCTCGGCTGCGACGCGGTCGTGACCGGCGGACAGACGATGAACCCCTCGACCGACGACATCCTGCGCGCCATCGCGCGCACGTCGGCCTCCACCGTCTTCGTGCTGCCGAACAACAAGAACATCATCATGGCCGCGCAGCAGGCCGTCCCGCTGGCGGCGGAGCATGAGCGGAAGGTCATCGTCGTTCCGACGACGACGGTGCCGCAGGGCGTGTCCGCGATGCTGGCCTTCAACGTCGACTCCGAGGCCGGGCAGATCGCCGCCAACATGACGGACGCGGCCCGGAACGTGCATACCGCGATGGTGACCTACGCGGCTTTCGACCGCGAGTTCGACGGCCACTGCATCCATGCGGGCGAATACCTCGCCCTGCTCGACGGCGCGCTGCTGGGCAGCTACTCCTCGCTCCCCACGCTGTTCAAGGAGCTCAACTGGGCGATCAACGAGTTCTCGCCCGAGTTCATCACCGTTTACTACGGCGAAGACGTGGCCGCGGACGACGCCGCCGAGGCGGCCGAGACGATCCGGGGCTGCTTCCCCGACGCGGAGGTCAACGTGGTCGACGGCGGCCAGCCGGTATACTACTACATGATCTCGGTGGAATGACCGATCAGATATGAAAGCGCCCTGCCTTTTCGGCAGGGCGCTTTCGTGTTTCTCTTATCCGTGTTTCGCTTATCCCAGCGAGAAGACCATGCGCACCGGGTTGTGGTCGGAGTTCTCAAAGCCGAGATCCAGCGTCTCGGCCGCCTTGACCGTCACGTTCGGCGAGACGATCAGGCCGTCGATCACGTAATGCTGGGTGTTGACCGTGTCGGCCGGGTCATAGGGCTGATTGAGCAGGCGGCAGCTCGGCACGGCGAGGTCGTACACGAAGGAGAAGCCCTCGGGCAGGCTGCTCTCCTCGAGCACGCCGGGGATCCAGTTCTCCGGATGCGTGTTCGGGTAGGCCTCGAGCGCGCCGGGGAAGACCTGGTTGAAGTCGCCGCCGGCGATCACGTAGTTGCCCTTCCGGTATTCCTCCGCGAGGAAGTCCATGAGCTGCTTCGTCTGCGCGAGCTTGCCCTCGCCGTCGTCATAGGCCTCGAGGTGCAGGTTGACGAGGACGAGTTGGGCGTCGCTGCCCTCGACGGGCAGATAGCTCACGAGCAGGCAGCGCTTGAGGTTGACGATGCGCAGCGGCCAGGAGAAGGGGCAGGGCAGGGACCGGCGCTCGGAGCTTTCGACGGCGTAGCTCGAGCAGCTCAGAAGACCGCTGTGGATCTTGCCGAAGGGGTCGATGAAATAGGTGTTGGGGTTGGGCACGTAGCCGCAGGAATAGTTCAGCGCGAACGCCGCGTCGCCGGAGGCGAGCGTCCCGGTCTCGTCGATGGAGTAGGTGCGCGAGGAGTTCACATCGACCTCCTGCAGCAGCACGAGATCGTAATCTCCGCTGCGAACGGTCTCGGAGATGCCGGCAAGATAGCGCTGTACCGTCTCCCTGTCCGCGGCGCGCATGTGTTCGCCGCCGTCCATCACGAAGTCGGAGTCCTTGCCCAGGCCCGCGTAGCCGATGTTCCAGCTCAAAAGCTCCAGCTCCGCTCCCTGCGGCAGCTTTTCCTCCGCCGTATCGCTCAGCGGCTTGAGCGCCTCGATCGAGGCGGGCTTGTATTCCGTGGCCGACAGCCAGCCGATCAGACCGCCGAGGGCGAGCACCAGCGCCAGCACGAGGATGAGCAGGATCTTGAAAAACTTTTTCACGTGAGAGAGCCTCCCTTTTTTCCTGATAGTCCGATCATACCATTTCCGCCGCCTTCGTTCAAGACGGACGCGGCAAAAAGAGCGGATCCCTTTTCAAAAAGGGATCCGCTCCTGCTTCGCTTTACGGAGCCTGCTCCTGTTCGGGCGGGACGGCCGGCTCCTGCGTCGGGTCGTATCTGCTGTGGAAGAAGATCTGCAGGCTGTTGTACAGTCCGGTGTCCCAGGTCGTGCTGTTGTGCGTGGCCTTCTCGACCGCGAGGAAGCTGAGGTTCCTGCCCATCTCCAGGCAGGCGCAGTTTTCGTTCAGCCGCTCGACGCGGTGCCGGTAGGGCGACCAGCCCTGCGTCATCTTGCCGTCGCCGGCGTAGAGCCATAGGATCGGCCGCTCCTCGCTCACGAAGGCGTTGATGCGCTCGGTCAGCTCCTGCTCCTCCCGCTCCTGGAAGCCGCCCGAGAGGAAGCTCCAGTAAGAGAAGAGGTCCGTGCAGGTCGGGAGCATCTGCCAGCCGATCATCGCGCCGTAGGAGGCGCCGACGAAGGCAAAATGCTCCGGCGCGGGGATAAAGCTCCCGTCCTCGCCGAAGGAGGCATAGGTGCCGTAGTTGGCGGCCAGGAAGGGCAGGACGCGCTCCCGCAGGTCCTTTTCGTAAGAGCCTGCGATCTCGGAGGGGGCGCCGTGGAGATAGTACTCGACGCTCACGACGATCATCGGCTCGATATAGCCGCGCTCGATCAGTCTGTCGAGCAGCTCGGAGCCCTTCACGCGGCCGAGCTCGCCGTTGAGACGGTTGGCGCGCTCCATCCAGAAGTGGGCGTTGTGTCCGGCTCCCGGGGCGAGGATCACGACGTTGTACGCTTTCTCCGGGTCGTATCCGGCGGGCGTGTAGACGACCATGTCCCGCATGCTGCGCTCCTCGCGCGTCTTTTTCCCTTTCGCGCCGGGGACGATCTCCCCTTCGTTGAGCGGGAAATGATAGTTTGCGAGCTCGCCGCTGCTCTCCGCCGGGACGCCGAAGTCCGCGGGGATATCCTTGAGCCTGGTGATGAAGGCCGGCTGCTCGCCGCAGAGCGTGCAGACCCCGTTGAGATAGTCGTGGGGGATCAGCATGCCGCAGACCGCGCACAGGCGGCTTTGCGCGTCATGGCTCTCGTGCGGGCAGACGACGCCGCAGATCCGGCACACGCCGTCCTCCCACTCGTGCTTACAGCCGTATCCGCAGATCGAGCATATGCCGTCTTCCCAGCGATGAGCGCAGGGCGTGCCGCAGACCCGGCACACGCCGTCGAGCCAGCGATGAGCGCAGGGCGTGCCGCAGATGATACAGACGCCGTTTTCCCATTGATGCGCGCAGCGCATGCCGCAGAGCGAGCAGACGCCGTCGCGCCATTCGCCGTGGGGACAGCGCGAGGCGCAGACCGTGCACACGCCGCCCTTCCATTTGTGCGTGCAGGTCATGCCGCAGATCCGGCACACGCCGTCAAGCCAGCGGTGAGCGCAGACCTCGCCGCATATGCTGCAGACGCCGTCCTGCCAGAGATGTCCGCAGACCTCGCCGCACGCGGCGCAGACGCCGTCGCGCCAGAGATGCACATGCTCCGGCGTCGGCTCCGGCGTGGGCTCCGACGCCGGCGTTCCGGACGCTCCGCAGCCCGCCGAAAGGAGCAGGATCGCCGCGCAGGCCAGGATCAGTATGGAATTGATGGTTTTTTTCATGCCGATCCGACCTCGTCTTCCGCATCCGATTTGCATGCTTCGCGCCGCGGAGCGCCGCTCGTCCGGCTTTCCGGGCACGCTTACGCGGGAGCGCCGCTGCGATCGCCCGGCGCTCCCGCTTGTCGTGTACCTTTTGGTTTTACCCGATCGTGCCCAGCTCGTCGAGCGTCAGCTCGAAAGCGGGGATGAAATTGTCGAGGAAATAGCGCACCTCCGGCAGAGCGCTCTCTTCCAGGATCGCGCGGGTCTGCTTCTCGGCGGAGAGGAACTCGTCGTTGCCGGTCTTGCGCTCCTCGATGCACTTGATGTATGCCGAAAGCTTGTCCGCCGCCTTGACCAGATCGCGGCAGCGCGCGGCCTTTTCGCCGGTCATCACCTCGCCGAAGGAGGCGCGCAGCGGCTCGGGAAGCGTGGCGAGCAGCTTTTCACAGGCCAGCTCTTCCACCTGGCGGTAGGCCTCGCGGATCTCGGCGCTGTGGTACTTGATCGGGGTGGGCAGATCGCCGGTGAGAATCTCGGAGCTGTCGTGGTAGAGCGCGACGGCGGCATATTCCTCCGGGTCGCAGTCCACGCCGAAGACGTCGCGCCGGATCACGCCCAGCGCGTGCGCCAGCACCGCCACCTGGTGGCTGTGCTCCTGGATATTCTCGTCGAGCGCGTTGCGCATCAGGCTCCAGCGGCTGATGTAGCGCATGCGCGAGAGATAGGCGAAAAAGTT
>ONQJ01000030.1 GCA_900319935.1 uncultured Eubacteriales bacterium
TCGGGCGTGCGCTTGGCGCCCATGACGCCCGCGATCTGCGCGACGGTCAGCACGTCGCCTTTTTTCATCCCGCCGCTGCGGATCAGCGCGAAGGTCTCGGGGCTGACGAGCACGCGCGCCCCGGCCGCGGCCGTGCGGCGCGTGGGCGGCTTTTCGCCGACGTCCACCATCTTTGCCCGGCCCTGTTCGTTGAAATGGGTAAAATCGTCTTGATTCTGCATCTTTTCACCCGCCGATCGTATTCATGTTCCGTCCCGCCTGAGAGCGGCTGGCGTAGGACAGTTCTCCGTGCCATTCGGGCTTGGCGAGCATCGCCGTGCGGAACTGCTCGCGCATGCCCTCGCGGTCGAGGCCCTTGATCGGGAACTCCGCCTTGCCGTGCAGGCAGGGCTTGAGCTTTCCGTCCGCCGTGAGGCGGATGCGGTTGCATTCGCCGCAGAAGTGGCTCGACAGCGGGCTGATGAGGCCGATCCGCCCCTGCGCGCCCGGCAGGCGGTAGAGTCTGGCCACGCCGCCGTCGCGTTCCTGCTCTTCCAGCTCCGGCAGGGCCTGCAGCACCCGCTCGCAGGGGATGAAGGCCTCCGGGCCGAATTCGGAGCTGTCGAGCATGGGCATGAGCTCGATGAAGCGCAGGTCCACCGGCCAGCGTTTTGTCAGCCCGGCCAGGGGGGCGATCTCGTCTTCGTTGAAGCCGCCGATGAGCACGGCGTTGAGCTTTATCTTTTCAAAGCCCGTTTCGAGCGCCGTCTCGACGCCGCGCAGCACGTCCTCGAGCGAGCCCAGGCGCGTGATGTACCGGAACTTTTCCGCGTCGAGCGTATCGAGACTGATGTTCAGCCTGCGCACGCCGGCGTCTTTGAGGGGCCGCGCCAGCTTCGGCAGCAGCACGCCGTTGGTCGTGATGCAGACTTCGCGGATACCCGGCACGGCGGCCGTCCGCTCGCAGATGGAGTCGATGTTCTTTTTCACGAGCGGCTCGCCGCCCGTGATGCGCAGCTTGTTGATCCCAAGCTCCGCCGCGGTCTCGACGGCGAGGACGATCTCCTCCTCGGTGAGCATCTCGCTGTGTTCTTTTTTGCACACGCCTTCCTCCGGCATGCAGTAGCGGCAGCGCAGGTTGCACAGCTCCGTCACCGACAGGCGCAGATAGGTGATGTTTCTTCCGTAGCGGTCCAGCATGAAGGTGTCTCCGTTTTCGAGTGATAATCGTTTGATATTCGTATTCTACGCTTTCCGTCTGCTCTCGTCAAGCGCCAATACGCGTCCCTTCTTCCCTTCCTCCCGCCCTGCGATCATTTTTTTCTTGTGAAATGCGGCGTGAAGTGGTATCGTATAATAGTTAATGAAAAGGAAGTGATCCCCCTTGAAAATCGTTGTTCTGGGCGGCGGTATCTCCACCGAACGCCACGTCGCGCTGGTGACGGGCACCTCCGTGTGCAAAGCGCTGCGCGAACGCGGCCACAAGGCGATCTTCGTCGACATGTTCCTCGGGCTGGAGGATTATCACGGAAAGCTCGAGGACGCCTTCGACGCGCCCGACGGCTTCTGCGGCAAGGTCGCCATCGAAACGACCGCGCCGGATCTCGACGCGGTGCGCGCCGCGCGCAAGGATAAAAGTCCCAGCCGTCTGGGCAAAGACGTGCTCGCGATCTGCGCGCTGGCCGACTGCGTGTTTCTCGGTCTGCACGGCGCGGACGGCGAGGACGGCAAGATCCAGGCCGCGCTCGATCTGCTGGGCGTGCCCTACACGGGCTCGGACTATCTCGGCAGCGCGATGGCCATGGACAAGGCCGTTGCCAAGCGCATCATGGACTCCAACGGCATCCGCACCCCCGCCTGGCGCGAGCTGCGCTATACAGAGGCGGACATCCCCCGCCTGTGCGA
This sequence comes from uncultured Eubacteriales bacterium, assembly GCA_900319935.1. Lineage (GTDB taxonomy): Bacteria > Bacillota > Clostridia > Oscillospirales > Oscillospiraceae > Limivicinus. Next base: position 1,885 of record ONQJ01000030.1, read on the forward strand.
GGAGCTGCCCGTCCCCTGCGCGATCAAGGTCGTCAACGGCGGCTCGTCCATCGGCGTGCAGCTGCCCGACTCGCGCGAGGAGCTTTCGAGCGCCCTGCGCGACGTACTGCGCTACGGCAGCCGCGTCATCGTGGAGGAGAAGATACACGGCCGCGAAATGACCGTGCCGGTCCTGGGCGAGAGCGCGCTCTGCCCCATCGAGATCGTCCCGCCCGAAGGTTCTTCCTTCGACTACGTCGCCAAATACCAGAGCGGCAGCGCCGCCGCGGCGGAGATCTGTCCCGCCCCGATCGGCGAAAAGGAGACGAAGCTGCTGCAGGAGACCGCGCTGCAGTTCCACCGCGCGCTCGGCCTCTCGGTCTATTCCCGCACGGACTTCATCCTCGACAGCGAGGGCCGCGCCTGGTGTCTGGAAGTCAACACGCTCCCCGGCATGACGCCCGCGAGCCTCATCCCCAAGGCCGCCGCCGTGGCCGGCATGAGCTACGGCGAGCTGTGCGAGAAGATCGTTGAACTGAGTCTGCAGGTCAGACGCGGCGAGAAGCGCTGAGATCCCCGCTCTTGTTTACAGATTTGTGATGTTTTTCCGCGGCGTTGTGCTAATATTTTCTTAAGATTTCTCTCAGGTGGTAGAGCACATGAAAGAACGCTTATCACAATTTCTATACAATTCACGGCAGCGCACGGCGCGTTTTATGGCCGGACGCAACGGCAACGACGCGCTCAACCGCTTTCTTCTCGTCTGCGATCTGCTCCTGCTCCTGCTCTCCTCGCTGCTGCGCGGGCCGTTTTTCCTGCTGGCTCTTGCGCTGCTCGGCTATATCTATTTCCGCATGCTCTCGCGCAACGTCTACAAGCGCCAGGACGAGAACGGACGCTATCTGCGGGCCAAGTACAAGCTGCAGTCCCGCCTGAGGCTGATCGGCGAGCGCTGGAAGCAGCGCCGCGACTACAAGTTCTTCGTCTGCCCCTCCTGCCATGCCACGCTCCGCGTGCCCAAGGGCCGCGGCAAGATCAAGATCGTCTGCCGCAAGTGCGGCACCTCCTTCACCGGAAAGTCCTGACATGTTCGGATATCTTACCGCGCGCACGGATCTTTTGGACGACGAGCGCGCCGCGCGTTACAAAGCCTGCTATTGCGGGCTTTGCCGTTCTCTGCGTCGGAGGAGCGGCCTCTCCGCGGGGCTGACGCTCAATTACGACATGAGCTTTCTGGTGCTGCTGCTCTCCTCGCTCTACGAGCCGGAGGAGAGGGCCGGCTGCGAGGGCTGCATCGCCCATCCCTTCAAGCCGAGGGCCTGGTTTTCCAGCGAGATCACCGACTACGCCGCCGATATGAACGTCGCGCTCGGCTATCTCAAATGTCTCGACAACTGGGACGACGACGGCAGTCTGCTCGCCGCGGCGGAGGCGGGGCTGCTGAAGAGCGCGGACCGCGGCATCCGTGAGCGTTATCCGCGCCAGTGCGGCGCGATGGAAGACGCGCTCGGAACGCTCGCGCAGATCGAAAAAGAAAACCGGGATTCGCCCGACGAGGCCTCCGCCGCCTTCGGCGCGCTGATGGGCGAGCTCTTCGTCCTGCGCGAGGACCGCTGGAGCGCCCCTCTTCGCGCCATGGGCGACGCGCTGGGACGTTTTCTGTATATCATGGACGCCTGCATGGATCTCTCCGCCGACACGATCCGAAGCCGCTACAACCCCTTCCGCCGCCGCTACGGGCTTGAGAACGGGGCATATTTCCGCGATATCCTGCAGATGCTGCTGGGCGAATGCCTGCGGCATTACGACCGCCTCCCGCTCGTGCGGGACAAGGACATCCTCGACAACATCCTCTGCGCCGGAGTCTGGGCGCAGTTCGACAAGAAGTATCCCACAGAAACGAAGGGCTGACGATGTACCAGGACCCGTACAAGGTCCTCGGCGTGGCGCCGGACGCGAGCGACGAGGAGATCAAAAAAGCATATCGGGATCTCGCCAAGAAGTATCACCCGGACATGAATCCGGGCGACGCGCACGCCGCCGAGAAGATGAACGAGATCAACGACGCCTACGACCGCATCAAAAGCGGCGAGACGGCGCAGCCCGCCTACGGGCAGGGCGGCACGGCCTATCAGCAGTACGGCGCGCAGGATCCCTTCTGGAGCGCGTGGACGGGCTATACCGATCCCTTCGGCGGCTATTCGCAGCAGCAGACCCAGTACCAGTCCGAACGCAGCGAATACGTCGCCGCGAAGAGCTATATCCGCAACGGCATGTACAAGGAAGCGCTCACCGCGCTCTCCGGCGTGCCGCTCCCGGAGCGCGACGGCAAGTGGTACTACCTCCACGCCGGCGCGAACATGTATCTCGGCAACAAGATCGCCGCGCTCGAGAGCGCAAAGCGCGCCGTGGAGATCGAGCCGGACAACGAGGATTACCGCCGGCTCCTCAGCGAGCTGCAGAGCGGCGGCGACTTTTATCAGACCTATCGGACCAACTACCGCAGCGGCCTCTCGCCGGACCGTTTTCTGCTGGCGCTGTGCGCGGCGAACATGTGTCTCGGGCCCCTGTGCGGCTTCCGCGTGTGCTGCTGCTGAAGACGACAAAAAAAGACCGGAAACGTATTGTTTCCGGTCTTTTTTGTCGTTTTTTTCAGCGAAGCAGGCTCCTGCCCGTCATCTCCGGAGGCTGAGGCAGCTCCATGACGGCGAGGATCGTCGGCGCGATGTCGGCCAGGCGGCCGTTTTCGAGCTTCGCCCCCTTCTTCGTCACGCAGAAGGGCACGGGGTTCGTGGTGTGGGCGGTGTTGACCTTGCCGCTTTCGTCGAACATGCAGTCCGCGTTGCCGTGGTCGGCCGTGACGAGCAGCGTGAGATCGTCGTGCTTCGCGGCCTCCGCGGCGATGCGGCCCAGGCACTCGTCCACGGTCTCGACGGCCTTGACGGCCGCTTCCATCACGCCGGTGTGTCCGACCATGTCGCAGTTGGCGAAGTTGCACACGATGAGGTCGTATTGTTCGGAGGCGATCGCCTCGACGACCTTGTCGCAGACCTTCACCGCGCTCATCTGCGGGATAAGATCGTAGGTCGGGAATTCCTTCGGGGACGGGACCAGGCAGCGGTCCTCGCCCTCGCCCTGCTTTTCCACGCCGCCGTTGAAGAAGAAGGTGACGTGGGCGTACTTCTCGGTCTCCGCGACGCGGAACTGGCGCAGTCCCCTCTCGCTCATCAGATCGCCGAGGGTATTGGCGATGACCTCGGGCGGATAGGCGATCGGCAGCGTCAGCGTTTCGTCGTACTGCGCGGTGCAGACGTAGGAGAGCGGATAGACCTTCTTTTTGCGCTCGAAGCCGTCGAAGTCCGGCAGGTTCAGCGCCCAGGTCATCTCACGCGCGCGGTCGGGGCGGAAGTTCATGAAGATCACGCTGTCGCCCTCGTTGATCGCGCCCTCGGGGCAGACGACCACGGGCTCGACAAACTCGTCGGTCACGTCCTTTTCATAGCTGGCCTCGATGGCGTGAACGGCGTCGTCGTCGCGTACGCCCTCGCCGCAGACGATGGCGTTGTAGCCTTTTTCGACGCGGTCCCAGCGCTTGTCGCGGTCCATGCCCCAGAAGCGGCCCTGGACCGTGGCGATGCGCGCGTTGCCGACCTCTTCGCACTTTTTCCGCAGCTGCGCGGCATAGCCCGCGCCGCTGCGCGGCGGAACGTCGCGCCCGTCGAGGAAGCAGTGGACGAAGACCTTCTCCACGCCGCGCGCCTTCGCCATGTCGAGCATCGCAAAGATGTGCTCGAGATGGCTGTGCACGCCGCCGTCGGAGAGCAGGCCCATCACATGCAGGGCCTTGCCGTTTGCCTTCGCGTCCTCGATGGCCTTGATATAGACCTTGTTCTCGAAGAACCTGCCGTTTCGGATCTCCTGTGAGATCTTCGGCAGGATCTGGAACACGACGCGGCCCGCGCCGATGTTGGTGTGGCCGACCTCGGAGTTGCCCATCTGTCCTTCGGGCAGACCTACGTCCAGACCGGAGGCGGAGAGCTGCGCGCAGGGATATTCCGCAAAGAGTCTGTCAAGATTCGGGGTGTCGGCCTGGGCGATCGCGTTGCCCGCGGTGGGCGCGGCGATGCCGAAGCCGTCCATGATGATGAGTGCAGCTTTCTTGCTCATAAAGTCATGTACTCCTTCCCGTCGTCTCCGGGCGGATCAGCCCTGGTCGGTGGCCTTGACGATGACGGAGAAGTCGACCGGCTTGAGGGATGCGCCGCCGATGAGTCCGCCGTCGATGTCGGGGCAGGCAAGCAGCTCTTCGGCGTTCTTGGCGTTCATGCTGCCGCCGTAGAGGATGGAGACGGCGCGCGCGGGACGGGCGCCGTAGATCTTGCGGATGACGGCGCGGATGCCCTCGCAGACCTCCTGCGCCTGCTCGGCGGTGGCGGTCTTGCCGGTGCCGATGGCCCAGATGGGCTCGTAGGCGATGACGCAGCGGCGCAGCTGGGAGGCGTCGATGCCGCTGAGGGCAGCCTTGACCTGGAAGGCGACGTATTCCATCGTCAGATCCATCTCGCGCTGCTCGAGGCTCTCGCCCACGCAGATGATGGGGCAGATGCCCTTGGCGAGCAGGGCCTTGGCCTTGGCGTTGACGAGCATGTCGTCCTCGCCGTGGTACTGGCGGCGTTCGCTGTGGCCGACGATGCAGTACTTCGCGCCGACGTCCGCGAGCTGGGCCGCGGAGATCTCGCCGGTGTAGGCGCCCTTGTCAAAGCAGGAGACGTCCTCGCCGCCGGCGGCGACCTTGCACTCCTTGCCGGCGCGGACCATCGCGGGGATCATCACCGCGGGGGTGCAGAGCACGACGTCGCAGGCGCGGGTCTTCGGCAGGTTTTCCTTGAGCTGTTCGATAAAGGGCTTGACCTCGGAGGCGAGCATGTTCATCTTCCAGTTGCCCGCGATGATGGTTTTACGGTATTTTCTGTTCATTTCCTATCCTTTCCTTACAGGCTTCCCCTCCGGGGAAGCTGTCGGCGAAGCCGACTGATGAGGTTCCTTTCTTACTTGTCCAGCAGGCAGGCCACGCCCGGCAGCTCCTTGCCCTCGAGGAACTCGAGGCTGGCGCCGCCGCCGGTGGAGATGTGGGTGATCCTGTCGGCAAAGCCCAGCTTCTCGACCGCGGCCGCGCTGTCGCCGCCGCCGACGATCGTGATCGCGCCGGACTCGGCCAGCGCCTTGGCCATGGCCTTGGTGCCGCCCGCGAACTTGTCGAACTCAAACACGCCCATCGGGCCGTTCCAGACGATCGTGCCCGCGCCGCTGACGGCCTCGGAGAAGAGAGCGACCGTCTTGGGGCCGATGTCCATGCCCATGAGATCGGCGGGGATGTCGTCCTCGACGAGGACGGGCTCGGCGTCGGCGGAGAACTCCGCGGCGCAGTAATTGTCGACGGGCAGAAGGAACTTCACGCCCTTTTCTTCGGCCTTGGCGATCATGTCCTTCGCGTAATCGAGACGGTCGGCCTCGAGCAGGGACTTGCCGACCTCGAAGCCCTGTGCCTTCTTGAAGGTGTAGGCCATGCCGCCGCCGATGATGATCGTGTCGGCCTTCTCGAGGAGGTTGTTGATGACGTTGATCTTGTCGGAGACCTTCGCTCCGCCGAGGACGGCGACGAAGGGGCGCTTGGGATCGTCGAGGGCCTTGCCCATGACGGAAAGCTCCTTGGCGACCAGCAGGCCGCTGACGGCGGGCAGATAGGCCGCGACGCCGGCGGTGGAGGCGTGGGCGCGGTGGACGGTGCCGAAGGCGTCGGAAACGTAGAGCTCGGCCATATCGGCAAGCTTCTTCGCCAGCGCGGGATCGTTCTTGGTCTCGCCCTTCTCAAAGCGCAGGTTCTCCAGCAGCATGATCTGGCCGGGCTGCAGCGCGGCGGCCTTGGCCTGGGCGTCCTCGCCGACGACGTCGGACGCGAAGATAACATCCTGGCCCAGCAGCTCGGCGAGATGCTTCGCGACGGGCGCGAGCGTCAGCTTGCGCAGGGACTTCTCCCACTCCTCGCGGGTGACGTCTTCCGCGTTCTTGCCCTTTTCGACCTGCTTCTTCACGTAGCCCTCGAAGGTGGCCACGGGCTTGCCCAGGTGCGAGCAGGCGATGACGGCGGCGCCGTTGTCCAGCAGATAGCGGATCGTGGGGAGCGCGGCCTTGATGCGCTTGTCGGACGTGATCTCGCCGGTCTTCTTGTCCTGGGGGACGTTGAAGTCGCAGCGGAGCAGGACCTTTTTGCCCTTGACGTCCACATCGTAAACGGTCTTCTTGTTGTAGTTCATGCGTATCCTCCTAATTCATTGTTTTCAGTTCATGCCTGCGCCATCTCGCCGACGCCCAGCAGCCCGGGAAAGCCCTGCTGCCGCAGCGTTTCGTACGCGAGGATGGCAACGGAGTTCGACAGGTTGAGGCTCCTCGCCTCGTCGATCATGGGGATGCGGATACAGTTTTCGCGGTATTTTTCCCGCAGCCACAGCGGCAGGCCCGCCGTCTCCTTGCCGAACATCAGCGTGACGTTCGTACCGGAGAGATCGGCCTCGCTGTATGCGCGGGGCGCTTTTGTTGTGGCAAGGAAAAGGTCTTCGTCGCCGTTTTTTTCGAAGTACTCGTCCAGGTTTTCATACACCGTCAGGTCGACCAGCGGCCAGTAATCCAGACCGCAGCGCTTCACGGCCTTGTCGGAAATGTCAAAGCCGAGCGGCCTGACGAGGTGCAGTCTCGCCCCCGTCGCCGCGCAGGTGCGCGCGACCGCGCCCGTGTTGTGCGGGATCTCGGGCTCCACCAGAACGATATTGAGCATTCAAAGCCTCCGATTTGCAGCGGGAAAAGGAACTCATTTCCCTTGTTAGTTATGATTTTATCACAAAAATTCGAAAAAACATGTACTATTTTACACTTTTCACATTTTCTTGCAATATAACCAAACAAAGCCTATAATAATCGCTGTAAAGCCGCCGATTTGTAGGCATTTTGACCATTTCCGAAAAAGAGGAAATAAATGGATTATATTTGCAGCGATTGCCCGCGCCGCTGCGGGGCAGAGAGAAGCGATACAAAGTCCGGAGGCGTCTGCGCCTCCCCCGCCCTGCCGCGCGTCGCGAGGGCCGCGCCGCACTTCGGCGAGGAGCCCTGCATCAGCGGATCGCGGGGCGCCGGAACGATCTTTTTCACCGGCTGCAGCCTGCGCTGCGTGTACTGTCAGAACCGCGCGATCAGCCGCGGCGGCGGCGAGGGGCGCACCGTAAGCGTGGAAGCATTGCGCTCCATGATGCTGCGTCTGCGCGACGAGGGCGCGCACTGCATCGATCTCGTCACGCCCACGCACTATCTGCGCGCCGTGCGCGAGGCGCTCGAGGGGCTCGCGCTCGGTATCCCGGTGGTGTGGAACTCCTCGGGCTATGAGAGCGTCGAGGCGCTCAAAAGCCTTGAAGGGCTTGTCCAGGTCTACCTGCCGGACTACAAATACAGCGACGCGGCGCTTGCGAAGCGGTACAGCGCAGCCCCCGACTATCCGGAGCTCGCCGCCGCCGCGATCCGGGAGATGTACCGCCAGACGGGACCGTTTCGCATGGATGAGAACGGCCTGCTCGTCTCGGGCGTGCTGATCCGGCATCTGATCCTGCCCGGCGAGATCGAAAACTCGATGGGCGCGATCGACTTCGTTTCGGAGAGCTTTCCGCCCGGCAGCGTGCTGTTCTCGCTGATGAGCCAGTACACGCCGATCGAGGGGCTGGAAAAGTACCCCGCGCTGCGGCGGCGCGTCGACCCCGGAGAGAACGAGCATCTGATCCGCTATATGCGCCGCTGCGGCCTTGCGGACGGCTACTGGCAGGAGCTCTCCTCCGCCACAGAGGAGCAGATCCCCGCCTTCGACGGCACGGGCGTGCCCGAGCCTTGACTTTTCCCCTCAAATGGCAGATAATTGTGTTGTTATCCTGAATATACCCATTTCAAATACTTTTCGGAGGAGAGCGTAATGGAATACAAAGAGATCCTGGAAGCAGCGAGAAAGAACACCGCCCCGCACTGCATGGCCTGCCCCGTGTGCAACGGCAAGGCCTGCGGCAACAATGTGCCCGGACCGGGCTGCAAGTTCCCCGGCGCGACCGCCGCGCGCAACTATGACAAATGGCAGGAGATCTTCGTGAACATGGACACGCTCTGCGAGAACGTCGAGCCCGACGTGTCCTTCGAGCTCTTCGGCCGCAGCTTCTCCGCGCCGATCTTCGTCGCCCCGCTGGGCGCCGTGGATATGCACTACGGCCCGAAGTACAACGACTTGAGCTATAACGCCGAGCTGATGCGCGCCGCCGTCGACTGCGGCATCCTCGCCTTCACGGGCGACGGCATCAATCCCGACATCATGCGCGACGCCGTGCGCGAGAGCGCTTCCGCCGTCGGTGGGCTGACGATCCCGACGATCAAGCCCTGGAGCCGCGAGGTCGTCTTCGACAAGCTCGACGGCGTGATCGCGAACGATATCTTCGCCGCCGCGATGGATGTCGACGGCGCGGGCCTGCCCTTCCTCAAGAAGCTTGGCGGCAAGGCCGGCAGCAAATCCGTCGAAGAAATGCGCGAGATCATCGAGCATGCGGGCCGTCCCTTCATCATCAAGGGCATCATGACCGTCGCCGGCGCGAAGAAGGCCGTCGAGGCCGGCGCCGCGGGCATCGTCGTGTCCAACCACGGCGGACGCGTGCAGGGCGGCGTGCCCTCCACCGCGGAGGTCCTCGGCGAGATCGCCGACGCGGTCAAGGGTCAGACCGTCATCTTCGTCGACGGCGGCATCCGCTCCGGCGTGGACGTGTTCCGCGCGCTGGCGCTCGGCGCCGACGCGGTGCTCATCGGCCGCCCCTTCGCCACGATGATGTACGGCGCGGGCGGAGAAGGCGTGAAAGTGCTCTTCGACAAGCTCGTCGGCGAGCTCAAGGGCACGATGACCATGTGCGGCGCGGCCTCGCTCAAGGACATTTCCCGGGACATGATTCGGATCTGAACGCAAACGCATGCAAAAAGCGGCCTGCTTCCGGCAGGCCGCTTTTTTGTATGCGTTTTTGCCGTTTCAGACCTCTCGGATCCCGTGCTTGTCGGCATAGCCGGTCAGGAACAGCGTCAGCGCGCCGTCGCCGGTCACGTTGCAGGCGGTGCCGAAGCTGTCCTGCAGCGCGAAGATCGCCAGCATCAGCGCGGTGCCGGCGTCGTCGAAGCCGAGCACGCCGATGATCAGGCCGAGCGAAGCCATGACCGTTCCGCCCGGCACGCCCGGCGCGCCGATGGCGAAGACGCCCAGCAGCAGGCAGAAGAGGATCATCGTCCCCAGGGCGGGCACCTGTCCGTAGAGCATCTTCGAGATCGTCATGCAGAAGAAGACCTCGGTCAGCACCGAGCCGCACAGGTGGATGTTTGCAAACAGGGGCACGCCGAAGTCGACCATGTCGCGGCGGAGCACCTTGCTCTTGCGCGCGCCGTCGAGCGCGACGGAGAGCGTAGCGGCGCTGGACATCGTGCCCACGGCGGTCAGATAGGCGGGGCCGTAGTGGCGCAGCACCTCCCAGGGGCTGCGGCCGGAATATGCCCCGGCGACCAGGTACAGGACGGCCAGCCAGATATAGTGGCCGAGCATAACGATCGCGATGACCTGGACAAAGGCCGGAAGCTGGTGTGTGATCATGCCCTCATAGCTGAGGTTGCAGAAGGTCGCGCAGATGTAGAAGGGCAGCAGCGGGATGATCACACGCTCGACGATCTTCAGCACGATGTTCTGGAATTCCTCCAGCAGCGTGCAGGTGGTCCGGCTCTTCGTCCAGACAGCGGCGAGACCGAGGAGCAGCGAAAAGGCCAGAGCGCTCATCACCGGCATGATCTGCGGGATGTTCAGCTGGAAGACGACGGCGGGCAGCTCACGCAGGCCCTCGATATCCGTCACGATGGACAGATGCGGGATCAGCGCGTAGCCGGCGGCCGTGCTCATAAAGGCTGCGCAGATCGAGCTGAGGTAGGCGATCAGGACGGCGACGAGCAGCATGCGCGAGGCGTTGCTGCCCATCCGGGTGATCGAGGGAGCGATAAATCCGATGACGATCAGCGGCACGCAGAAGGTGATCAGCTGACCGAGGATGTACTGGATCGAAACGACGATCTTCATAACGCTCTCTCCGAAGAGACGGCCGAGCAGGATACCGACGGCCAGCGCCACGATCAGGCGGAACGGCAGACTGTTGAGCAGCTTTTTCATGTTTTCTTTTCCCCTTTTAATCCCAGTATTTGCCGTGCGAAGTTTCTTCCCCGACGATGCGGCACATCTCGTCCCATTTTTCTTCCATGTCCCGGACAAGCTTGAGCTGCGTCCGGGCGCGGTCGAGGTTGTGCTCGGGATACTCGATGGAGAAATACTTATCCCCTTTGAGATAGTCCGCCAGAAAGCGCGAGCCGCACTCGAGCGTCATCGTATAGGCTCCGAGCGGAAGGCAGGCGATCTCCTTTTCAGTCAGCGAGGGGCAGGCCTCGACAAAGCCGCGGGCAAAGACGCGGAACAGATGCAGGTCGAGCCCGACCTTGTCGAGGTCCTTCTCGTCCTCGGCCGCCGTGGAGGCGCCGAAGCGGATCGCGTCGCCGAAGTCGTAGGCTGACAGGCCCGGCATCACAGTGTCGAGGTCGATCACGCAGATCGCCCTGCGGGTGTCGGCGTCAAAGAGGACGTTGTTGATCTTGGTGTCGTTGTGCGTCACGCGCGTGGGCAGCTCGCCCGCGTCGCGCATGCGCTGGAGCTGCGAGGCCTTCTCCTCTCTGTCCAGCACGAAGGCGACCTCCTCGCGCACGCCGCCCAGGCGGCCGCAGGCGTCCCTTTCGACGGCCTCGCGGAACTGGCGGTAGCGCGCGGGCGTGTTGTGGAAGTCCTCGATCGTCTCGCCCAGCCGCTCCGCGGGGAAGCCGCAGAGGGAGTTCTGGAAGGCGCCGAAGGCCCTGGCGCACTCGTGAAAGTCTTCGTCGCGGGAGGCGCGGTCAAGGCAGACGCTGTTCTCCACAAAGCGGTAGACCCGCCAGGCGCCGCCCTTGCCGTCGTCGAAATAGCGCTCGCCGTCGACGGTGTCGATATAGCTGATCATCGCGTTCTTCGCCCCGCCCCGCTCCGCGAGATAGCGGCTGATGGCCGCGATGTTGTCCATGATGATATAGGTCTTCGGGAACGCGTAGGTGTTGACGTCCTGCAGGATGTAGCGCGCGCCGGCGTCGGTCGTGATCAGATAGGTGGTGTTGACGTGTCCGCTGCGGATCTCGTCGCAGCGGATCGGTCTGCCGTCGATAGGGAAACGGTAAATCTCGTCCCTCATAAAACGTTCCTGCTCTCTTCTGTTTGATCGCGCCCTTTCAGCGCGCAAGCTCGACGATTGCCTCGACGAGACGCGCGGCCGCGTCGAGATTTTCCGCGGTGGTGTGCTCATAGGGGCCGTGGAAGGCGTAGCCGCCCGTGCCGATGTTGGGGCAGAGCAGCCCCCGGAAGGAAAGCTGCGAGCCGTCCGTACCGCCGCGAATGGGCACGCGCACGGGCTTGAGCCCGAGCGAGCGCACGCCCTTTTCGGCAAGCTCGACGATGTCCATGCGGCGAGAGAGCTTTTCGGCCATGTTGCGGTACTGCTCGCGGATCGTGAGCTTTGCCGTCCCGGAGCCGTATTTTTCGTTGATCTGCTTTTCGATGAGCCGCATGAGCTTTTCCTTTTCCGCGAGACCGGCGGCGTCGTGGTCGCGCAGGATATAGCTCAGCCCGGCCTTCTCCACCGTGCCGCTCATATCGGTGAGATGGAAAAAGCCCTCGTAGTTCTCGGTCTTTTCCGGCACCGCGCCGCTCGGCAGCATGGAATTGATCTCCATGGCTACAAGCGAGGCGTTGATCATCTTGTCCTTGGCGCTGCCGGGGTGGATGTTGAAGCCCGTGATCTCCCAGCGGGCCGCTGCGGCGTTGAAGGTCTCGAAGTTGATCTCTTCGAGCTCGCCGCCGTCGACCGTATAGGCGAAGTCCGCGCCGAAGCGCCCGAGGTCAAGCAGGGACGCGCCGTGTCCCACCTCTTCGTCCGGCGTGAAGCACACCGCGACGGGGCCGTGGGGACGGCCGGAGGAGAGAATGCGCTCGCAGGCGGTCATGATCGCGGCGATGCCCGCCTTGTCGTCCGCGCCGAGCACGGTGGTGCCGTCGGTCGTGACGAGGGTGTGGCCCTTGAGCTCGCCAAGGCGCGGGTTGACCTCCGCCGTCAGTGTGCGCCCGCTCGTGCCGAGGGCGACGGGGCCGCCGTCGTAGTTCTCGATCAGCTGCGGTCTGACGTTCTCGCCGGAGAAATCCGGGATCGTGTCGAGGTGCGCGATGAAGCCGACGCAG
>ONQJ01000068.1 GCA_900319935.1 uncultured Eubacteriales bacterium
GACGCGGCGGCTTTCGCAGACAAAGAGATCACGGTCTGCGGCTGGGTCAGGACGGTGCGCGACATGAAGAACTTCGGCTTTGCCGAGCTCAACGACGGCAGCTGCTTCAAATCGCTGCAGGTCGTGTTTGAGAGGGGAAAGCTCAATAATTACGACGAGATCGCCCGCCAGAACGTCGGCGCCGCGCTGATCGTGCGCGGTACGCTCGTCCTCACGCCAGAGGCCAAGCAGCCCTTCGAGCTCAAGGCCTCCGAGATCGCGGTCGAGGGCGCGTCCACGCCGGACTACCCGCTGCAGAAAAAGCGCCACAGCGTCGAGTTCCTGCGCACGATCCAGCATCTGCGGCCGCGCACGAACCTCTTCTCCGCCGTGTTCCGCGTGCGCAGCGTCGCGGCCCAGGCCGTGCACGAGTTCTTCCAGAGCCGCGGCTTCGTCTACGTCCAGACCCCGATCATCACGGGCTCGGACTGCGAGGGCGCGGGCGAGATGTTCCGCGTGACGACGCTGGATCTGAACAACCTGCCGCGCAAAGAGGACGGCAGCGTGGACGACAGCAAGGACTTCTTCGGCAAGGCCACGAACCTGACGGTCTCGGGCCAGCTCAACGCCGAGAACTTCGCCATGGCCTTCGGCGACGTCTACACCTTCGGCCCCACCTTCCGCGCCGAGGTCTCCTATACCCAGCGCCACGCCGCCGAGTTCTGGATGATCGAGCCGGAGATGGCCTTCGCCGATCTGAACGACTATATGGACACCGCCGAGGCGATGGTGAAATACATCATCAGCCGCGTGCTCGAGCGCTGCCCGCAGGAGATGGAATTCTTCAACAGCTTCGTGGACAAGTGCCTGCTGGAGCGGCTGCACAACGTCGTGTCGAACGACTTCGGCCGCATCAGCTACACCGAGGCCGTCGCGCTGCTGGAAAAGAGCGGGCAGGACTTCGAATACCCGGTCAAGTGGGGCATCGACCTGCAGACCGAGCATGAGAGATACCTCACCGAAAAGATCTTCCAAAAGCCGATCTTCGTCACGGACTACCCGCGCGAGATCAAGGCCTTCTACATGCGCCTCAACGACGACGGAAAGACCGTCGCGGCGGCCGACTGTCTCGTGCCCGGCGTGGGCGAGATCATCGGCGGCAGCCAGAGAGAGGAGCGTCTCGACGTGCTCGAGGCGCGCATGGACGAGCTGGGACTGCGGAAAGAGGACTACTGGTGGTACCTCGACCTGCGCCGCTACGGCAGCTGCCGCCACGCGGGCTACGGCCTGGGCTTCGAGCGCATGGTCATGTACCTCACGGGCGTGTCCAACATCCGCGACGTCGAGCTGCACCCGCGCACGACCGGCAACGCCGATTTTTAAGCTTTAGGAAGCAAAGCTTTTATCAAGCTTCAAAGGAGAAAGAAGACCGATGAGCGGAAAGCACGGCGGCCATACAAAAAAGAAAAAGAGCCCGGTCGGCGGGATCGCCGCCGCGCTCGTGCTCCTCGCGCTGCTCGGCGCGGGCGGCTTCCTCGGCTGGAAGGCCTATGAGAAAAAGAACGCCGTCCCGCCGCAGGAGGTGCTTGCGGAATATCTCGACAGTCTCGGCGCGATGAGCGCGGAGGAGCTCTCCTCCGTCGCCGGCGTCAGGACCCCCGCGACGGAGGACGGCCGCGCGCTGCTCAGGCTCAGCGCGGAGGCGCTCTCCATCGCCGCGGAAAAGAGCGCCGTCCCCGACGGCGACCGCGCCGAGCTGCCCTTTGAGATCGCGGCGCTCGACGTGGAGACGCTCGCCGCGCCGCTCAACGCGGCGGTCAACGCCTCGCTGGCGGAGGCCGTCGAGGACGCGCGCGTCGCCTCCGAGGTCTACGACGAGAACTGGCAGTTCCGCGGCGAGCTCGTGCGCCGCGCCTTTTCCGAAAGCCTCGCCGCGCTCGATCCCGCGCTCGTCCCCGGCCGGCGCACGACGCCGCTGACGGCGCGCCTGAGCTACGCCAAGGGCGTGTGGACGCTCGACAACAGCGCCGAGCTCGCCGCCGCGCTCTTCCCTGCGGAGCTGTCCGACCCCGACGCGGCGGCGGAAAAGCTCTTCGGCGAAGCCACGGCCGCGCTTACTTACGTCCGCAAGCATTACTCCCTGCCGGAGAACACGCTGCGCGCCCCCGCGCCGATCGCGGAGAACTTCGGCAGCACCCGCGACAAGAGCGTGATCCGCGCCCTGCTCGAGCGGCCGGAGGCCAAAGCCCTCATCGGCGAACAGACGCTTTCGTGGAACGAGGATATCGAGCTGCTCGACGACACGCCGATCTGGTACTATCTCGACGAGACGATCCTGGTCCTCACCTGGCAGGAGCTGACCGCGAACGCCGTGGGCACCTTCTCGGAGGTCTTCATCGCCGACGGCTCGCAGATCATCCGCCGCATCGGCGGCGACCGCGTCGGCAGCGAGGAGCTCAAGGCGATCTCCGTCTTCGCCAGAGACACGAACGCCGTGCTGGCCGTCAGCGCGGACTTCTACAAGTTCGTTTACCGCGACTACGGCGCCATCGTCTACCAGCGCGAGCTCTACCGCTTCAACCAGCGCGACTGCGACAGCTGCTTCTTCACCGCGGACGGCGACATGCTCTTCGCCTACGCCGGGCAGTTCGAGGACGAGGAGGACTGCAAAAACTTCATCCGGGACAACGACGTGGTGTTCTCCGTGGCCTTCGGCCCCGTGATCATCGACAACGGCGAGGACGTCATGCCGGAATACTATCGCTACGGCGAGATCTGGGACACCTACGCCCGCACCGCGATCGGCCTGCTGGGCGAGCGCCATTACCTGACGATGGACGTCAACAAGAGCGACACGCACCACGTGCTCGTCACACTGCGCCAGGCCGTCAGCGCCATGCTCGCGCACGGCTGCGTCAAGGCCTATACGCTCGACGGCGGACAGACCGCCGAGACGGTCTTCAACGGCCAGGTCATCAATCCGCTGCAGAAGCCCTGGGAAAAGCCGCTGAGCGACGCGATCTGCTTCGTCAGCGCCTATCCCGGCGAGGGTTGAGCCGCGCTGGAGGCGAGCCACATGACAAAGATCGTCCGTTTTCTCTGCCTGCTTCTCGTCTGCGCGCTGCTGCTGCCCTGCGCGGGCGCGAGCGCGGCGAACGGGAAAGAGCCGTACGTCTTTCACTTTGACGCCGACTTCTCGCAGGAGAGCTTCGCCGAGGTGATCGAGCGCTACCTGAAGAAAAAACGGCTTTTGGGCAACAATATCTCGATCGGCTGGTACGATCTGCAGAGCGGGGAGGAGTATTACCGCAATCCGGACCTGCTCCTGGAGGGGGCCAGCACCTACAAGCTGCCGATGGCGATGGTCTACGCCGACATGATCGACGCCGGCGAGATCTCGCTCGAGGATACGATCGGGCCCTACGTGCTGCGCGACGCGCTCGAGGGCATCCTGGTCTGGTCCAACAACCCCAAGGCCCGCGTGCTGCAGGCGCATCTGTCCGAGGACAAGGGGGAATTCAAGCGCATGCTGATCCCCAACAGCGGCCTC
The DNA here is from genome assembly GCA_900319935.1 of uncultured Eubacteriales bacterium. Lineage (GTDB taxonomy): Bacteria > Bacillota > Clostridia > Oscillospirales > Oscillospiraceae > Limivicinus. The sequence continues at coordinate 3,530 of ONQJ01000068.1, forward strand.
GACGAGAGCGAGCTGCCGCCGCAGTATTTCCGCAGCAACAACTTCTCGCCCCGCTTCCTCATCGGCACGCTGCGCACGCTCTACGACAACCCCGAGAAGTACGCCCTGCTGCTCGATTACCTCAAGCAGGCGCGGCCGAACGACTATATCAGCCGATACAGCGGCGAGATCGAGGTCGCGCACAAATACGGCTCCGACGCGGGCTTCGTCTGCGACACGGGCATCGTCTACGCCGAGCGGCCGTTTTTGCTGTGCGTGATGTGCTACGGCGTCGGCGGCGCGCATCTCATCATCTCCGAGATCGCGCGCATCGCGATGGATTACGCCGACTATCTTGCCGCGCAGCCCGCGCCGACGCCCGCTCCCACGCCCGTCCCCATGCCTGAGCCGGCGCCCGAACCCACGCCCGCGCCGACGCCCGAACCGACGCCCGAGCCGGAGCAGCCGGCGGCGCCGGAAAAGCACGGCTCCGCGCTCCTCCCGATCGCGGTCGCGGCGGGAGCCGCGCTGCTGATCCTGCCCTTCCGGCTGAAAAAGAAGAAGGAAGAACAGCCTTAAACGAAAAAAACCCGCTCTTTCCGATAAGAAAGAGCGGGTTTTTTGTTGTCATCCTCAACGGAACTGCATGGCCTCCGCGTAAAGCGCGCCGTCCTCGTCCTCCTCCGCGTCCGCGGCGCAGACCGCCGGGCAAAGAGGGCTCAGCAGCGCGAGCACGGCGAGGAGCAGGGCCGCCGTGCGGAAAAACCGGGAAAAAGATACGCTTTTCATACGCAGGGCTTTCCCCTCCTTCCGTCTGTTTTCGCCCTCATCTCATCAAAGCGGGCGGAGCTTGTAAAGAAGCCTCTTTCTTTTTTGCCGGAGAGGGGGTACAATTAAAAAAGGAATGCGGACGAAAGGAGAGACGCGTCATGGAGGAACAGACGAACAAAAGCCGCGGCGGCGGCAAGGGCCGGCTGGCCTTCGTATGCTTCGCGCTGGCGCTCGCGCTTCTCGCGGCCGCGACGTATCTCTTCACCGTGCGCGTGGGCGGCAGGGTCTACTTCTGCACCGACGTCGCGGACGTGCGCGGCGCCGACATCAGCTGCGAGGAGTATCACGCCGCGCTCGCCCGCGCAAGGGGCAGGCAGATCCGCTGGAGCGTACCGATCGGGCCCGAGCGCTTCGACAGCTTTTCCGATACGCTGACGCTCTCCTCCCTGCCGGAGGACGAGATCGGCAGGTTCTCGTATTTCCCGTATCTGTCCGTCGTCGACGCGCGCGGCTGCGAGGATTACGCCGCGCTCGCCGCCGCCGCGGCGCAGCGGGAGGATATCCGTTTCCTCTGGACGGTGCCCTCATCCGCCGGCGCGGTCGACGGCAACGCCGAGACCCTCGACGCGGCGGGCCTCGGCGCGGAGGAGCTCGAGCGGCTCGTCGCGCTGCTGCCGCGGCTCAAGACCGTGGATCTGCGGCGCTCTTCCCTCAGCGCCGCCGAGACGGACGCCTTCGCCGCCGCGCACGGGGAGCTCAGGTGCGTCTACACCGTGCCGCTCTGGGGCATGGAGATCCCGGGCGACGCGGAGGAGCTGCGCCTCGACGCGGGCGCCTCCGGCGATCCGGACGAGCTCGCCGCGGCGCTGAGCAGGCTCCGCAGGCTCAAAAAGCTCGATCTGCGCGACTGCGCGCTCTCGCCCACGGAGCTCGCGCGCGTGCTGCCGCTCTGCGAAGGCGTGGAGACGGACTATGTGATCCGCCTCTGCGGCCGGGTCTTCACGGCCGACTGCACGGAAATGGATCTGAGCGGCGTCGAGATCGGCGACGTCTCCGAGGTCGAAACGGCCGCGGCGCTGATGCCGAAGCTCGAAAAGGTCGTCATGTGCGACTGCGGCGTCCCCGACGAGGAGATGGACGCGCTCGACCGGCGGCACGAGGACGTCCGCTACGTCTGGAAGATCTATTTCAGCATCTATGCCCTGCGCACGGACGCGACCTTCTTCTGCGCCGCGGACGTGCCCGCGCTCAATTACGACGCGCCGGTGCTCTATGACTATCAGCTCTACCCGATCCGCTACTGCCGCGATCTGATCGCGCTCGACCTGGGCCATATGTGGATCGAGGACCTGAGCTTTCTTTACAACATGCCGAAGCTGCAGTATCTGATCCTCGTCGGCGGGCGCTTCCGCGACATCACGCCGATCGGCTCGCTGCAGGAGCTGAAGTATCTCGAGATCTTTCAGACCAACCCCGCGGACATCAGCCCGCTTTTGAACTGCAAAAAGCTCGAGCAGCTGAACATGTGCTACTGCTTCGGCTTCGACATCTCGCCGCTCAAGGAGATGAAGCAGCTCAAGCGCCTGTGGTACGCCGGACTCGGCCCCTACCGCGGCTGGGAGCTCCAGGAGGCGCTGCCCGACACGCTGGTCTACTGCCCCTACAACGACCCCGACGGCTCGACGGGCGGCGGCTGGCGCGAGGACGAGGCCTATTACGAGATGCGCGACGTCTTCGCCATGTACTATCAGCCCGGCGGCACGGGCGTGCACCATTGAACGCATGAGCGTAAAAAAGGAAGCGGCAGGGCCGCTTCCTTTTTTAGTTTTTAGATTTTAGATTTTAGTTTTTAGAGGACGGGGGACGCGGGGGCGGAGTTTAGTTTTTAGATTTTAGATTTTAGTTTTTAGGAGACGAGGGATGCGGGCTTGGATTTTAGTTTTCAGTTTTTAGGGGACGGGGGACGCGGCGGGTGAAAACCGAAGACCGCGCGTCTATGTCACGAGCGCGCCGAGGGTCAGGATGCCGAGACAGCGGCGGCGGATCCCGGGGAAGTCCGACAGCGGCAGGGGATTGATCCCGCTCCCCGCCTCGATCGTGAAGCCGGGGCGGCGCCGGGTCTGGATGAACCAGTCCTTATAGCCCGCGAAGGCCGAGGCCCGGGGCGTCTCCTCCGGGCTGTATCCGGACACGGCGGCGAAGGTGGCGGCGATGTCGCGCGCGCCGGGGACCTCGATATCGCCGTAGCGCCAGTAGATCACCTCGCCCTGCGTGTGGAAGGCGAGGACCAGCGCGGGGTCGAAGCGGCGGGTCAGCGCGGCCATCGCCCGACTCTCCGGCGCGGAGAGCGGAGCGGGCCCCACCCAGTCCGCCGGGGCCGGACCGCGGATCCCGGCCGCGGCTTTGATCTCCCGCGCCGTTTCCCAGCCGGCGGGATACTGCAGGTTCAGGTCCGTGCCGCGGATGTTGGCCTTCCAGCCCTCCGGAAAGGGGATCCCCGGATACTGCGCCGCGATCGCCTTCGCGCTCTCAAAGGCCTCGCCGCGCCGCAGCTCGCCCGTCACGAGATCGACCCCGTCGGGATCGACGAGCGGCACGAGACACACGCGCGCGTAGTCGAGCAGCTCCGCCGCGCTCTGACCGAAGATCCCGCCGCCCTGCGCGAAGGCCTCGCAGAGCTCCTCGGCAAAGGAAAACAGCAGCGGCGCCGTGATCCACTCGTTGGCGTGGTGCGCGGCGCTGTACAGCACGCGGTTCTCTCCCGCGCCGAGGCTGAGCGACCACAGCGGCCGGCCCAGCGCGCTGCGCCCGACGGGGGCGCAGGAGAGGAAGGGGTAGCGCGCGCAGAGCCCGCGCGCGCAGAAAGCCGCGAGCGCGGAGCACCAGGGGATCTCCGTCGGCACGACGGCAAAGGGCAGCGGCACCGTGACGGAAGCGCCGACGGGGAGATTGCCCGGCTCGAAGACGCTGTTGGCAAGCTCCACGGCCTCCGGAGACGCGCCGTAGAGCTGCGCGATCGAATAAAAGCTCTCGCCCGCGCGGACGCGATGCCGGAGATATCCCGTATACCAGGGCAGCAGGGCCTCCTGCGTCGCCCGGCCCGCGACGCCGTCCGCGCTCAGACCGTGCGCGAGCTGAAAGCGCCGCAGGGCCTCCTGCGTGCGCAGACCGAAGATCCCGTCCGTCTCGAGCGGCCCGAAGTCCGCGCGCCCGAGCGCGAGCTGCAGCAGCGCCACGGACGGACCGCGGTCGGAAAAACGCAGAACTCTCATCGTTTCACGACCTCCTTGCAAGAGGGATTGCGCTTTACGATATGCCGAAGGAGGGCGAAAAAGACCCGCAAAGGCGAAAAAAGGCGGTCAAAAGACAAGAAAAAGCAAAAATAAACCTTGCCAAAAGGGCTTCTTTCCGATAAACTGTGATATGCGGCGGCCTGTGTCCGCCAGCCTGACTGCAT
>ONQJ01000001.1 GCA_900319935.1 uncultured Eubacteriales bacterium
CATGTTGTCGATGGCCTTCTTGACGATCTCGCTGCGGAAGGCGCTGTCGGCCTGCTCGTTGAAGCGCTTTTCGATGTTGGCGCGGATGTCGGCCTTGTATTCGTCGAGCGTGTCGAAGCCGTTGTCGCCGGCGAACTCGTCGTCGAGCGCGGGCAGCTCGTTGTAGCTCAGGCCGTTGAGCTTTACCTTGAACACGACGGCCTTGCCGGCGAGTTCGGGGGTATACTCCTGCGGGAAGGTGATGTCGAGATCCTTCTCGTCGCCGACCTTCATGCCGACGATCTGCTCCTCAAAGCCGGGGACGAAGGAGTTCGAGCCCAGCTCGAGCTCGTAGCCCTCGGCCTTGCCGCCGTCGAAGCGCTCGCCGTTGAGGAAGCCGTCGAAGTCGATGTTGGCGATATCGCCCATGCGGGCCTCGCGCTCGTCGGCGCTGACCTTGCGGGCGTTGCGCTTGCGGGCGCTCTCGAGCTCGGCGTTGACGTCGTCGTCGGTGATCTCGCGCACGGGGCGCTCGGCCTCGAGGCCCTTGTACTGGCCGAGGGTGACGGCCGGGTAGATCTCGGCGGAGAAGCTGTAGTCCACGCTCTTGTCGTCGTTGACCTTCACGTCGGTGATCGCGGGAGCGCCGACGATGTTCAGCTCGCCCTCCTTGACGCCCATGTCAAAGGCGGCGGGAGCCAGCTCGTCCATCGCGTCCTGGTAGAAAACCTCGGCGCCGTACATGCCCTCGATGATGGCGCGCGGAGCCTTGCCCTTGCGGAAGCCGGGGATATATATATTCTTCTTGGCCTTCAGGTAGGCGCTCTGGATGGCCTTTTCGAATTCTTCGGCCAGGCAGCTCACCTGAAAGGATACGGTATTGTCTTCTTTTTTCTCGATGTTCTTGACGATCATGGTTGATTGCCCTCCTATAATATCTGTACAGACTGCGCTATCATAACAGATTATCGCAGCAAAATCAATGACAAAATGATGAATTGGCCCTCTGTTTTCAGAGTTTTACGGCAATTTGATCTCCATCGGTTCAAAGCCCAGATGGTCGGCCGAAACCAGACGGAATTCCGTGTCTCCCAGTCTGCCGTTGAAGCTCATGCGGCAGCCCTTGCCGTGGATGTGGCCGTAGCTGCAAAGAGGCACCTCGTGTTCGCGCAGGAGCGCGAGGATCTCCTCGCAGCGATATCGGAGGAAGATCGGCGGATAGTGCAGAAAGACGAGCTTTTTCCTGTCGCCCGCCGATTCGAGCGAGGTCTTCAGCCGTCCCACCTCGCGCAGCATGATCTTCCTGTCGTGCCCGTCGCCCGTCTCCTCCTCGTAGAACCAGCCGCGCGTGCCGCAGAGGGCGTAATCGCCGTATACGAAGGAGTTGTTGTTGAGGATCTCGATCGTAGCGATGCCGTGCGCGGCAAAGAACTTTTTTGCCTTGGCGGCCGTGCTCCACCAGTAGTCGTGATTGCCCTTGAGGATGATCTTGCGGCCCGGCAGCGAGTCGATGAAAAGAAAATCCTCCAGCGCGTCCTCAAGTCCCATGCTCCAGCTGAGATCGCCGCAGAGCACGCAGACGTCGTTGTCATTGAGTTTTGAAAAGCCCTGCTTCAGCTTCTCCGTGTGGTTTTCCCACACATCGCCGAATACGTCCATGGGCTTGTCCCTGCCGAGGGCAAGGTGCAGATCGCCGATCGCGTAGAGTGCCATGTCCGACCTCGCATAAAAACAGATTGCGGTTCAAAAACTACTATCGATCCGTTTACGGAAAGGAGTGCTTCAAATGAGCGAAAGCAAGCATGAGATCCTGCCCGGCGTGGGCTGCGACGTGACGAGCTGCAAGTACAACACCGTCGACTGCCGCTGCTGCGCCGAGGGCATCCGCGTCCGGAACGAGAAGGCAGAGACGAGGGCGGAGACCTATTGCTCGACCTTTCGTCCGCGCGGGAGCGTTTAGGATGAAAAGGGGGCGGAAACCGTCCGCCCCTACATATCATTCAAAGGCGTTTTCGATGTGGTTGAGCGTGATCTTTCCCTCCGCGCCCCGCGGGGCGTAGATCTCGATCACGTCGAAGCGCGGCTGCAGCCCGGTCTCGTGCTGCGAGAGCCAGAGCGCCGCCGTCGTGCGGATGCGCTGCCGCTTGGCCGCGGTGACGAACTCGCGCGCCGCGGCGAAGTCCGCGCTCCTGCGCAGCTTGACCTCGACGAAGACGATATAGCTCCCCTTCTGCGCGATGAGGTCGATCTCGCCGGAGCGGCAGGCGAAATTCGTCTCCACGATCCGATAGCCGTGCCAGCGCAGCCAGCGCGCCGCGCGTTCCTCGCCGAAGCGTCCCAGTTCACGGGCTTCCATCAGTGCATCTTCCTCAAAAAGCTCATCCTGTGGATGGGGCTCGGACCGTATTCGCGGATCGCGGCGTAATGCGCCGCCGTGCCGTAGCCCTTGTGCCTGTCAAAGCCGTACTGCGGGTACTTCTCCGCCATTTCAAGCATATAGCGGTCTCGCGTCACCTTGGCGAGGATGCTCGCCGCGGCGATGTCGGCGCACTTGCCGTCGCCGCCGATCACGCAGCGGCTCGGCAGGGCGATGCCCTTGTTCCGATTGCCGTCGATGAGCGCGAGCGCGGGGACGACGGAGAGCTTCTCGATCGCGCGGTTCATGGCGAGGAAGGTCGCCTCAAGGATGTTTTTCTCCTCGATCTCCTCTACCGAGGCGAATGCGACGCCGAAGGCGATCGCTTTGCCGACGATCTCGTCGTAGAGCGCCTCGCGCCGTTTTTCGCTGAGCTTTTTCGAGTCGTTGAGGCCCTCGATCACAGTTCCCCTGGGCAGGATCACGGCCGCGGCGCACACCGGGCCGGCCAGCGGGCCGCGTCCGGCCTCGTCCACGCCGCAGAGCGGAGACAGGCCGCTGTCGTAGATCTCGTTTTCCAGGCTCCAAAGCTCCGTCATTCCGGTCTCTCCAGGCTCAGGCGGCCGAGCTTGCCGCCGTGGTATTCGTCCAGGAGCGTATTGGCCAGCTCAAAACCGTTCTCCTCCCCCGTGCGGACAACGCCGTAGCGCTCTTTGACCGCGTCGGGGTAGAGCTCGCACAGCCGCAGCATGAAATTCGCGGCCAGGGTCTCGCGGTCGAGCACGTCGCTTTTGATCGCGTTGGTGACGGCCAGCATCTCGCCGACCTCCTGACTGTCGAATTTCGGCCAGAGGATGCCCGGCGTGTCGAGCAGATCCAGCGAGCGGTCGATGCTGATCCACTGGCGGCCGCGCGTCACGCCCGGCTTGTCGCCCGCCGCCGCGGCCTTCCGCCCCGCGACCTTGTTGATAAACGTGGACTTGCCGACGTTCGGGATGCCCAGCACCATGATCCTGAGACCGCGGCCGCTCTGTCCCTTGCGTTCATATTCGGCAAGCTTGTCCCGGAGCAGCTCGCGCACGGCGGCGGGAAAGGCGTTCACGCCGCGGCCGGAGCGCGCGTCCGTTTCGAGCACGGCGAGTCCCTGCGCGCGGAAATACGCGGCCCATTTCTTCGTCACAGCCGGATCGGCCAGGTCGCAGCGGTTGAGGATCACGAGCCGGGGCTTGCCGGCGGCAAGCCGGTCGATGTCCGGGTTGCGGCTCGAGCGCGGGATGCGGGCGTCCAGGATCTCGCACACCGCGTCGACGAGTCTGACGTTCTCCTCGATCATGCGCTGGGCCTTGGTCATGTGCCCGGGGAACCACTGGATATTCAGCTTTTCAAAGCTGTTTTCAGCCATTATTCCACGCTCCCGAAGCTTTCAAAGGGATAGACCACCAGCAGGACCTTGCCGATGACCAGGCGCTTGTCCACCATGCCGATGCGCTTGTCGCGGCTGTCGGTGGAGGCGTTGCGGTTGTCTCCCATGACAAAAAGGCAGTTATCCGGGACGGTCTGCGGGCCGATGAAGTCGATCTTCGTGGTCGTGAGGACGTCGATATAGTCCTCCTCGAGCGCCTCGCCGTTGACGTAGACGACGCCCTTTTCAAAGTCGATGTTCACCACGTCGCCCGCCACGGCGACCACGCGCTTGACCAGCGCCTTGTTGTCGTCGTAGCTGTCCTTCTTGAACACGACGATGTCGCCGCGCGCAGGCTCGTAGAAAAGGTCCGATACCAGTACCTTGTCGCCGTTGTTCAGCGTCGGGAACATCGAGGTGCCGTGCACGTCCATGATGCGCAGCACGAACACGAAGACCAGCACGCAGATCAGCAGCGCCGAGATCAGCGACTGGATCCAGTCGTAGGCCTCGCGCCGCGCCTGGACCTCCGGCGGTACCTGTTCCTTTTTCTTCTTTTTGTTTTTCTTTTCGTCCATAGGAAAGCGTCTCCTGTCGCGCATGAATTCTAACTAAATGATTATACACCTTTTTATGGGTATGTGGCAATAATAAAAAAAGGAAGCCCTTGAGGCTTCCCCGTTTTTGGTTTCAGGTCATTTGCGTGCGTCAGTCTCCCATCACGCAAGGGGTGATTGTGAAGAGGGGGCGGGGAGCCCTCTCTTCACGTTCAATCATTCCGAAGCAAAAGCCTTCGGCGCTTTTGCTTCGGTCACGAAAAAAGGAAGCCTCGAAGGCTTCCTTTTTTCGTGACATATCAGAGACGCTCTTTGACCTTGGCGCTCTTGCCGACGCGGTCGCGCAGGTAGTAGAGCTTCGCGCGGCGCACCTTGCCCTTGCGGACGGTGGTCACGGAGACGATGGAGGGAGAATGTACCGGAAATACCTTCTCGCAGCCGACGCCGTAGGAGATGCGGCGCACGGTGATGGTCTCGTTGATGCCGCCGTGCTTCTTGGCGATGATCGTGCCTTCGAAAGCCTGCGTACGCTCGCGGTTGCCTTCCTTGACGCGGACGAGGACACGCACGGTGTCGCCGACGTTCATTTCGGGCAGTTCGCTCTTCATATACTTGTCACTGAGAATTTTGACCAGATCCATTACAATCCAATCCTTTCGAATATAGACGTTCATGTCGGAGGGCGCTCGTTCACGCCGCGCAGCGGACCGCCTTTCTCACGCCTGTGACCCTCACAGGCTTTGATAGGATATCACAACAAAGGAAGGAATGCAAGTATTTTTTATCGGAACAAGCGCATTTTTTCGTCGTAGGTCTCAACGCGTGTGAATTTGGCGAAATCCGGCGCGATCTCCGGCGCGAGCGCGCGCAGCGCGGCCGGCAGCAGGTCGGGGTTGAGCGTAGGGTTCTGCGCGCTGATCACGGCCGAGACCTGCACGCCGTCCTCCCCCGCCGTGAAGAGGATCTCCCAGATCGAGGGACGGATGTCGACCTCGCCGAAGCCGCGCTTGGTTTTCTTCTCGATCAGGATCGAGGGGCGGGCGAAAAAGGCCGCAAGCCGCTCTTGCATTATGTCAACTTGCCTGTCGTCGTATTCAAATATTCCCTCGACCCTGAGCCACTTCAGTTCCGCGTTTTTTCTTGACGGCTCATAGATCTCCTGCACCTCGATCCCCTCCGGCATCGTGGCGTTGAGACGCTCGATCAATGATGTTATGTCAACTTCTTCGAGCAGGCGGAAGTCCATCAGTTCGCACAGGCTTGCCGTACCGACGGAGAGCGGCAGGGCGATGGAGATCTGCGGGCGGGGATTGAAGCCCTCGGAGTACTGCAGGCGGCTGCCCGCGCGGGAAAAGGCGCGCTGCATCGTCGCCATCAGGTCGAGATGTGAGATGTAGATCGCCCGCCCGGTCTTGGAAAAACGCATACGCAGCTTATTCATCGCAATTCCTCCCGTGCAGGAGCCTCGCCGCGCCGCAGGCCGAGCAGGCCTTGCGGCAGTCGGGCGAGAGCTCGGAGCGGTACGCCCGCTCGCGCTCTGTCAGCAAATGCTGCCGCCGAACTCCCACGTCGATCATGTCCCAGGGCAGGACCTCGTCCGTCCCCCGCTCGCGCGAGGCGTAGAAGGCAAGGTCGAGCCCGCAGCTCTCAAAGGCCCTTTCCCAGCGCTCGAAGCGGAAGTAATCCGACCAGGCGTCGAGCCGTCCGCCCTGCCGCCAGACCTCCTCGAGCACGTCGCCCAGACGCCGGTCGCCGCGCGAGAGCGCGGATTCGATGACGCTGGTCTCCGCATCGTGCCAGTTGTAGGTGACGTTGCGCGCAGTGATCGAGGCGCGCAGCAGATTCACGCGGCGGAGGTATTCCTCCTTGCTGATCTGCGCCTCCCACTGGAAGGGGCTGTGCGGCTTGGGGATGAAGCAGGAGGTCGAGATCGTGATGCGCACGCCGCGGTTTTTGTTTTTCGCGTTCTCGCGCCAGCAGTGCAATACCTCGTCCGCCATGTCCGCGATGCCGCGGATATCCTCGTCCGTCTCGGTGGGCAGACCGAGCATGTAGTAGAGCTTCACGCTGTTCCAGCCGCCGGCGAAAGCGATGGCGCAGGTATGCAGCAGCTCCTCCTGCGTGACGTTCTTGTTGATCGCGTCGCGCAGGCGCTGGCTACCGCCCTCGACGGCGAAGGTCAGGCCCGTCTTGCGCACGCGCTGGAGCCGCTCCATGAGTTCCATCGAGAAGTTGTCCGCGCGCAGCGAGGGCAGCGCCAGGCCGATGCTCCGCGGCTCGCAGTAGTCCAGCAGACCGTCGCAGAGCTCGTTGAGACAGCGGTAGTCGCTCGTCGAGAGCGAGAGCAGCGTCACGTCTTCGTAGCCGGTGTTCTGCAGCGTCTCGATGCCCTGGCGGATCAGCGTCTCCGGTTTCTTTGCGCGGATCGGGCGGTAGATATGTCCCGCCTGGCAGAAGCGGCAGCCGCGCACGCAGCCGCGGAAAAGCTCGATGTCCACCTTGTCCTGCACGACCTCGGTGGAGGGCACGATCGGATCGGTCGGGTAAGGCGCCGCGTCAAGATCTTCGACGATGCGCTTGCGCACCTTTTCGGGCGCGCCGTCCTTCGGCGTGATGCTCTTTACCGTGCCGTCGCCGTTCCACGCGATCTCGTACAGGCTCGGGACGTACACGCCGCCGATCTGCGCGGCTTTTGCGAGGAACTCCTTCTTCGTCCAGCCCGACGCCTTGGCCTCGCGCAGCAGGGTCAGGAGCTCATTGTTCATCTCCTCGCCCTCGCCGATGACGAAAAGGTCCATGAAGGCGGCCATCGGCTCGGCGTTCACACAGGCGGAGCCGCCGGCAAAAACAAGGGGCAGAAGCTCCGGTCTGTCCGCGCTGCGCAGCGGGAGACCCGCCATGTCGAGCATGTCCAGCACCGTGGTGTAGGCCATCTCATAGCCGATCGAAAAGGCCAGCGCGTCGAATTCGGAGAGACTGTCGCCGCTCTCGAGCGCGTAGAGAGGCATGAGCGCCTTTTCCATTTCCTCGTACATGTCCCCCCAGGGGGCGAAGCATCGCTCGCACCAGACAAAGGGCAGGCTGTTCATCGTCTTGTAGAGGATCTTCAGCCCGAGATTGGACATGCCGATCTCGTAAGTGTCCGGGAAACAGAAGGCCAGGCGCAGTTCGACGCTGCGCTTGTCCTTGATGATCTGGTTGTATTCTCCGCCGGTATAGCGCGCGGGCTTCTGCACGCGCGGGAGGATGCGTTCAAGGCGTTTGTCCATGCTGCGCTCCGTTTTCTTTGGTATTGTTTTATTTTACAATAGTTCCCTTCGTTTTACAAGTACGGCCTTGTCCGGCTGGGCAAGCAGCAGCCACAGCGAGACGATCGTCAGCGCCGTGCCCTCGCCGCGCCACATCAGGAGCGTTCCGGCCAATAAAAGCGCCGTCGCGAGCGTGAGGCTCACGCCCTTCGTCAGCGCGTCCCCTCTTCTGCCGCCGAGCAGTTCCGCGGCGATGATCGAGAAGATGCGGCCTCCGTCGAGCGGCAGGATCGGCAGCAGATTGAAAAGGGAAAGCAGCAGCGACACCCCCGCCGAGAGCGCAAGCACCCCGTTGGAACCTCCGCGGGCGAAATACGAAGCGGCAAAGGCGTATCCGAGGCCCGCGGCCGGACCCGCGAGCGCGGAAACGGCATGTCCGAGCGGCGAACAAAGGCCGGAATACTCGATACACAGGCCGCGCAGATCCGCCGTGATGCGCCGGATGCGCAGGCCGTAGAGCCGCAGAGCGACGATATGTCCGAGCTCATGGACGATCGCCGGGGCGAGGATGGCGGCAAGCTCGGAAAAGCTCGCCGTGCAGTAAAAGAATGCGCCGAGCAGAGCCGCGCCCGGGCTTATCGAAAGTCGTCCCCTGTCCATTTATCGCTCCCCCGTCTCCTCCTGCGCGTAGTCGCGAAAAACGGCGATCAACTTTTCGCCCAGCTCCCGATCGCTCAGCCCTCTGCCGAGCGCCGTGACGGCGGCCGTATAGTCCCGGTCCGCCGCGGTGAGGCGCAGCGCCTCGTGCCGCAGCACGTCCATCTGCGCGGGAAACAGCAGCTTGATCGCCGTGAGCAGGATGAAGACCGCCGAGGCGATATAGACCCTGACCTTGTCCACGCGCTCACCTCCCCTCTGCAAGCACTATATGGCCGGCACGGGCGGGATATGAAAAAGGGCGGGCCGTTTCCGACCCGCCCTCATGCGCGTTCATGTGTGAGCGCCTTTATTCAGTTCAGCACGCTGCCGAGGAGCGTTCCGAGAAGACCGCCGTCCTCCTTGCCGTTTGCCGCGCCGAGCAGCGCGCCGAGCGCGGGCATCTCGTCGGCCTTTCTGCCGATGAGCTTGAGCAGCAGCGCCACGCCCGCCTTGCTGCCCAGCAGCGAGGAGAGCAGCGAGCTGTCGTCGTCATCCTCGTCCTTGCTCTTTTTCAGAAGCTTGAGCAGCAGCGATACGCCGCCGACCTTCAGCAGCAGGCTGACAAGACCGCTGCGGTTCTTTTTGTTTTTCAGCAGCTTGAGGAAGAGCGCTGCAAGCGCCTTGTCGGAGAAAAGCCTGCTCGTTCCTTTCGTGAGATTGGCGAAATCCTGCTCGCTGACTTCATTTCCTACGAGCGTGCGGAGCGTCCCCTCGACGTCCGTTTCCATGCCGCGGACGACCTTGGGATCGTCGTTGAGCGCGTCCAATACCTTCTCGATGGCTTCTTTTGTCTGCATATCGTCTTCCTTTCCGCGGCACGTGGGGCCGCACGGTCGAATGTTGCCGGTTCGATACGACCATTATACAGCAAAGACGGAAAAACGCAAATGCTTTCCTCTTTTTTCTCCGTTCCCGCCCGCGCCGGAAAGATGGAAAATATCTTCTTGACAATTGCGGGATTGCTCCTTATAATGTAAAAGCTGTCCGGGAACGGACGGACATTTCGGGGTGTAGCGCAGATGGTAGCGCGCTTGGTTCGGGACCAAGAGGCCCGGAGTTCAAATCTCCGCACTCCGACCACGGAAAAACGCCGGAAGCGCAACGCTTCCGGCGTTTTCAACTCTATCAACAGAGTTCCCCACAAGAAAAAGTTACCCCCTGAATTACCCCCTGGCAAAAAATGAAGGCCGTGCCCTAATCGGGACACGGCTTTTTTGCTCATTCCAGATCCGGATCCTCGTCGGGCGGGTGCTCGTCGCCCTGGGAAGCGTCAATAGTGTCTTTATACTGTTTCAACATGCGCTTGAGCCATTTCGGCAGCGGTGCGCCCAGTTTTCCAGCGTTCTCCAGGATCGAGCCGAGCTCTGTAATGATGTACCAAAGTAGCGCGATCGGCGTGATCAGAGTCGTGTAAACAAAGGGCAACTCTCCGGGCGCTGATTTCAGAACGACGCCGAGTGCGATGTCACAGAGCGCGCAGACAAGGACGGCGAAGATCTCGCCGAGCTTGTGCCATAGTCCGTCTCGGGCGACGTCGCTGGACCATTCTCCGGATCTATGTGCTGCAGCCGTTCCGGAGATATAATCCAGGACGATGCAGAACGCCCAGATAAGGATCGCCCAGCCGAGATAGCCCCAAAGCGCTGTGAGAAACGCAAGCACCGCGGCGATCGCGGCCTTGATCTGTGTGGCCTTTTCGGGTGTGTTCATGGTGGTGTCCTCCTCTTTTTTAATAATTCCACATAGCATTGAAGCTCTCGCCGCCCCACTCGCCGTCGATGCCGATGCCGGCCGCGGTCTGGAAAGCCATGAGCGCCTCATAGGTGTTCACTCCGAATTGACCGTCGATCTCGCCCGGATCGAAGCCGTGGTCGCGCAGCAGCCGCTGCATGTTGGCCACCTGGGGCCCATAGCAGCCCTTTTTGAGCAGATTGACCCGGACGGCGTAAGTGTAGGCGCAGTAGCTTGAAGCGGGCGCAGCCGGCGCGGCAGGCTCGTCCGCGGGCAGATTTGCATGCCCCTCGTCCCCAGCTGCGTCCGGATCCTGATCGACAACGACGGACCACTTCGGCCGGCCGTAACCGGCGATGTTACCGGCGGCGATCGAATAGGACCGGCGGGCGACCATGTCGGAGCTGTTTCCCTCGACGGTGGCCACCAGCCCGTTGCCGACGGAGACGACGATGCCCTGGTGATTGATCGCGCCGTCGTAGATAAAAAAGATCACGTCGCCTACTTCCGGCGTGCTGTACCAGGCGCCGGCGTTCTTGAAGAGCTGCGCGCTGTACCTGCAGGCAGCACTCCCCGCGCCGATCGGCTGATAGGTCATCGCCGCAGCAGCGGAAAGCCCGAAGCACTCGATAAAAGCCGCGTCAGTGAAAACGTCGCACCAGGGCTGATTTTGAGCTTTCCAGCCGTAGAGCTGCTGCAGGCGGAGATCTTCGGCGTACTTGTTCCAGTTGTTCGCGCCTTCGCGGGTACCGACCTGGGCGTTGCACCAGTCGATCAGGATTTGCTTTGCTTCGTTGATGGTCATACCTTATTCCTCGACAGGCTCTTCGGTCGGAGCGTTCCAAGTTTCCATGAGAACGCCGCCGTTGGGATTGGACACGATGCCATTGCGGTCGGTAATCATCGCCTGTACGCAGATAGCGTCCGCATCATGCCCATAGGCATACGCGCCGAGATAAGCGTGGTAGCCCTGAAGTGCCGCATTAATGTCATCGTGGATGACGATGCCCTTTGTGGTGTTCGTCTTGCCGATGCGGACTTGGTGTAGAAAAAATTTGTTTCCCATGTGTTGCTCTCCTTTGATTACGCCCACCGGAATACCGGCAGACATGGCAGCGTTGTAAAAGGGCAGGTAGTTATCCTCTATCTTGACCCCGTACCCGAGACGAATGATAACAAAGTCGACGCCGTTCTCTCTTCACTCTGGAGAGATCCATACCCTCTTGATAGCAAGAAACATCTATTCCTTTCATTGGGTCCTCCTTTACGGCGCGGCAGGAACAACGAAGCTACCGCTATATACCATACAGCCTGTCCCCGCGGGGACATCGCCGAGAAAGTTGGTCATATTGATGGTCAGCGTTGTCCCGCTGGTAATGGCATACGTCGTGTCAGAAGCTCCCGTGTTTCCGCTAATGTAGACGAGTGTGGGGTCGCAAGGCCGCACGTAGCCGCTTCCCATGTTTGGCAATCCAGTTACAGTTACGGTTGGCCTGCCCGTGGTGTCTTTCAAACGGATATGATAATTGATGCTGACGAAATTATTATCATAGGTATACGTTACTAATGAGCCGGCCATAATCGTGCCGGAAGATGTTGAGATATTGCTTTCGTAGAGCTGGCCGGATTTTACAGTTGCACTTATTTTTTGCCACGCACCCCATGTCCATGAGCCGCCGCTAATATATCCGAATCTTCTCCACTCATTCCCGGTTAACCATTCGTTGACATGTTGCATGACGGTAGAACTCCCGTGCATATACATAACAGCGAGTTGGAAAGGCTGTGTTACCGGGGGCTTGTTGACCAAAGACGCGGTATTTGAGTCGCTTGTAGTCCTATAAATGTTGGGAGTTACGATAGTGTTCAAATTGGTGTTATCCGGAATTTGAACACCCTCAAGCAAATTGTAGTTATGCAAACTTGCATTTGCCGCCGACGCTGTCGTCGCGCCCGTACCGCCGTCGGGGACTCCGAGAGGAGAGTCGAGAGCTGCCATCGTCCCGAGCGGCGGCTTGTCGGTCAGGTCGTCGTAACTTCCGCTGAACAAGTGTGTATTGTCCGGCAAAGCACCGACATCCTCTGCGTCGAGGCTAACTTCGCCTGTCTTGCCGTTTACGCTTTCCACGGCACCGGATCCGGGCGGCCCTTTGATGTTAACCGGCTCCGGGTTCGGCAGTCCGCCGTCGTTCGTCCATGAGAGCCAGCCGTCGGCGTCGACCGAGGGAATGAAAACAACCTCGCTCGGCGTCGGCGGGCCCAGCAGGAAGTTGATCCCCATGTCGAAGCTCTGGACGTATTCGATCATGTCGAAGCAATCGCAGCTCTCCTCCATGATGAAATAATCGCAGCCGGCGCTCATGTCAGGATCTCCTCGTTGTTCGTCGGATAGACCGGGATCGCCCACATACGCGAGCCGGGCGCGTTATACTGCGACGTGTAGGCGCGCAGCTGCATGAGCGCGTCTCCCGGCGCCGTGAACAGCGCGGTCTCCTCCTGCGTGAGCTTGACCTTGACGCCGTCCTCGAGCAGGGTCAGATCCGTTTTCTGCTTGACAAGGATCTGTCTGTCCTTCTGCGAAAACGTGACCAGGATCTTGTCATATGTCGACGGATCGACCGGCGTCTTGATGCCGACCTCGTAGCTGCAGCAGCGAATAATGGCCATGATTTTGCACCTCCTCAGAATATGAAGCGGACAAACGGGCCCAGAGCTTTGACGTCTGCCGCCGAAAGCCGCAGGCTGTCGTCCGCGACGATCTCGATCGGCAAATTATCCAGATCAGGCACGTCAAAGCTCTCCAGCTCCGCCAGTTTCTGCTCATCCGGAAGCGCGCCGAGCTTCTGCCTCTCCTGGCTGAAAAACTGCAGGTGGCGGTTGCATTTGTCGACGAGCTCGACGATCTCAAACGCGGTTTTTAGGGGGAGATCCTGCGCCACGAGTTTCTGCAGCGCCCCGCGTGCGTTTACGATATTGATCAGTTTCATATTCTTCTCCTTATGCGATAAGCCCGTAAGCTTTCAGGGCTGTGATCAGCGTGGCCACCGTCGCCGTGCTCGACACGGTCTGCCGGCTCGCTGCCGTGTGCCCGAAAAAGCTGAGTGTGCTGCTGAGAGCCCCGATCGATACGGATTTATAGTTGGCGCCGAGGCTGACATTTCCCTGCGCATACAGATCGCCCCAAGGCTTTGTGCTGGATCCCAGGGCGATCGCGTTCGAGCTCGGAGTCAGCACAGTGGTCGACAAGGTGACCTCATACGTGCCGGATTTCAATTTTGAGGCCGAGACGTCAACCCAGGACACGGCGTAGTTGGTAGCGCTGCTCTTCGCGAGAACCTGCCCGGCGCCGCCTCCGCTCGGCAGACCATGAACATCCGCCCAGGAAACGGCGTAGTTGGTGTTGCTGCTCTTCGCGAGAACCTGGCCGGTGGTGCCTCCGCTGGGAATGCTGTGCACATCTGTCCATGCGACGGAGTAGTCTGCGCTCGTGCTTTTGGCAAGCACCTGGCCATTGCTGCCGCCGCTGGGGATGTAATGCGGCGTCAGCCACATAATGTCGTAATCTGTGCCGCTGCTCTTTCCCAAAACCTGGCCCGTCGTGCCGCCGCTGGGGACATAGTGCGGCGTCAGCCACATAACGGCATAGTCCGAGGCGCTTTGTTTTCCGAGGACCTGGCCGGTCGACCCGCCGGGCGGGATGCCGTGGCCTTCTTCTCCCGGGCCGCCGATTACATAGTCGACCAGATACGTCCCGCTGTGCTTTGTCACCTTTACGCGGTCGCCGACGAGAAAAATGCACGAGGCGTTGCACTTGTAGACCTTCTCGGTGGCGGCGTCGCTGCCGTCGAACTGCAGCCGCAGGCCGTCGTTCGTTACCTCCGCGACGGTGGCCAGCCGGATCTCGATCTGTTCTGTGCTTTCGCCGGCCTCCGGCGTTTCAACAATGAGCTCATCCAAGCGCGATCACCACCTTTTCAAGTTTGTGCATCATGCGGCCGCCGACCGTCAGCTCCATCGCCCAGGCGCGCTCGATGCAGATCGCGGCCAGATCCCCGTAATGGAGCGCCGTTACGTCGGCGACGCCGAAGCCGGGCAGGAGGCCGGTCCGCACGGTGATGGTCTCGCCTGTAAACAGGCTCTCATTTCTAAGCCGGTCCGCGTAGGCTTGCAGCTCAGACTGCGAAGCGATATTGTTCAGCCGTTTGAACTGCACTATCCGGCGGCCGCGCCGGGAAATCGACAGCGGGCTCTGTGGGTTGTCGTTTACAGCCGTGGCCGCCATCACCGCGTTTTTGTCGGCGTTGCTGACGACGCAGACGAACACGTTCGGCGCCTGATAGACGTCTGTCTCCCTGCGGATCTCGGGCAGCAGAAGGCTCTCCACGTTGCTGTCGTCAAGCGTGTGCTCGATGTTTTCCGCGGTCGGAACGCTTGCCGGCTCCACGATTGCAGCGCCCGTAGCGTCGAACCACAGCGGATTGTAGTTGATCTCCTGCAGCAGGTCGTTGATGATCGTCAGGAGGCTTGTCCCGATGTCCCAGTCTTCCCGGTCCTCGGTCAGTGACGCGGTCGACGGCGTCACGATCTGCACAACGACCCCCGCCTCGGTCAGCAGCTGCTTGACGATGGTGATGTAGTTGCTTCCGGCTGCAAAGTGGCGGATCGTCTCGGTGTAGTTGTCGCGCACAAGCCAGCAGCGGTCGTAGGCTTCGACGTGCACGCTTTTTGTGTTCTCGTCCTCGATCGGCGTGACGGTCGCCGGCAGATAAACGCCCAACGGGTGCGCCACGCCGTCGATCACGAGCTCCGGCCTGATCTGATCCGTCAGCCAGTCGACGGCGTCGTTCTGGACAAAATCTCCGGACAGGCTTGTTTTGATCATCGACGACTCGTTCATCATCAGCGTCGGTTTTGCGTTTCGGATCGGCTCCAGCCGGTCGTAGTCCGCTCCGTTGCGCATGACGATATAGTAAAAATCAACCGTTCGCGTCATCGACGTAATCCTCCCAGTGGATCTGCTCGATCGTGAACTGCGTCGAGAGATAAAACGCATTGACGACCTCGCTGACGTTGACGAGCGCACCGATCACGACCTTGCCGTCTCGGCTCTTCATGATCACTGCCTTGCCGCGCAGTGCGCGAAAGGCCGCGGCGTCGCATGCGCACAAAAAAGCCGCGTCATAGGTGCCGCTCAGATCTTCATACGGCGAGATCTCCAGAACCGGCCACTTCGCTCCGGCGATATGCCGCAGGCTGTGCATCCGACTCCAGGTGAAGCGCTGCTCCGGCATGCTCTTCTCGGAGTATTTCAGAGTGATCCACTCGCCGCCTTCGATCGGCGCGACCGTCGGCCGCCGAACGCATAGTCTTCCTGTCACGGTATTGCTGCGGCTATAGTTTCCGCTCGGCAGCCGGTTGATCACGTAATAGCTGTGCTCGCCCAACACAAAGCGGTCGACAAATCTGCTCCCGGCTGTGTGCCCGATTAGGGCCTCATCCCGAAAGATCAAAAAATCGGCGGTGCTTTGATTGGTTTCCCAGGAAAGCGCGGCGTCTATAGAAAAGTCACCATCGAGAGTGATCGTCTCGCCTGGGTCGTTCTCCACGCTGAATGTGATCGCCCCGAACGGAGACCACAGTCCGTACACGTTCTGCACACGAACCTCCGTCCGATGCGTGCCATCAAAAAGCGGTTTCTGCAAAGTGCGCTGTTTTTCCGAGCCGAACGTCACGCCGAGACTTTCTCCGTCAATGATAAGCTCGTATGCTTGCTGGCCGGTGGCTTGCCAGGAGATCGTTGCGAAAGGAAGCGCATCGGTGTTTATGGCAGGAGCTGCCGGAGCTGCCATACAGACAAAAGAGGCTTGGCTCCAGTTTCCTGCGACGCCGTCCGCGTTTTTTACTCTGACACGCCAGAGAATGTCGCCGGCTGAGAAAGTATTGGCCGCAGCCGTGTATGTCGTAGCTTCGCCGGAAATCGTCGCGAGAGTGTTCCATGTTGAACCGTTATTCAAAGAGTATTGCAAGTCCGCGCCCGTGGGCGCTGTTCCAGTCGGGCTATCAACGGTCCAGCTGAAAACGATCGGTGCGCTGCCGTCTTCCACGGTCGTGCTTGGCGTCAGCTGCGTCGCTGCTGACAGGGAGTCTGTCGTGCTGACGGTATATACGGCGCTTTCCAGAAGAGTGCCTGTCGCGTCAGTACAGGTCATTTTCCACTCGATCGTGCCGACGGGGAACGTGTTGGCCGCAACAGGGACCTCATAGCTATAACTGCTTGTTATTTGGTTCCACGTCGTTGCGCCTTGTGACCGCCAGTAGAAAGTCGGAGCTGCAGACACTGGAGCGAGATCCGCAATGCAGGAGAGCTCGTTGCCGTTGATAATGGAACATTTGAACCAGTTCTTTTTGTGCGGATTGACGTAGCCGGAGGTAAAAGATGTCCCGATCAGCGTTCCGTGAAGATCGTTGTCTCCATAAACGACTGAAAGGTAAGGCGCATTTGTCTGCAGATCAACAACACAGTTCGCGTCAATACCCCAAAGGTACCCTGTCGGCCAGACTGTTGGAGCGCGAAGAAACTCTGCGCCGAGCCTGCTCTGCTCCGCGGCGCTTAAACCCTTTCCGAGAAGTGTGCCAAAATAGTTATTTTTAAATACCCATATTTCGGCCGGGATCTCTTCGCTTAGAGCAGGCTTCGAGTTATACGAAACGGAATTGACAGAAAAATCGTCGTCCGATATGCCAAAGGCAGAAAACGCTTGTCGGTTAAAGGTGACGGAAGTCCCATAAAAAAAGACGGTGACGCTGACAATCGGCCGGAAGCGTGCGCTGCCGTCTCTGATCTGCGTGAAATACATGAGAAGCCGGGTGTCCCGTGTGAAGCCTATATTCTGGCTTGCTTGCCCCGCAATGCGAGATCCCGGAGAGGCCGGATCAATAAAGGCGCTCTTGTAAAGTGGCAGCGTTGTTGTTTGGGACATTATTTCATCCTCCCTCTTACGCGCGCGCTGCGGGCGATCTCAATGATGTCGTTGAACTCACGGATGTCGCTCGCGGGGATTGTGATGTTGAAAACATCGCCCCCCAGGCTGCGGGTGTCCTGCGCGTTGAGGATCCGGGTGCCCTGCGGCAAAAGCGCGGCCTCCGGACCGTTTTCGGCAAGATATGTCAGACCTCCGCGCCAGTTCTGATTGCCGGAGGCATTGTTCCCGTACAGCAGCGAACCGATACCGGTGGCGGCAAATATGTTGCCGCCTGAGCTGCCCTGGTAATACTGCCGGCCTCCGTAAAACTCGTCATAGGCGGCCAGGTCCCCGTTGTAGCTCATCGTCACGCGCTGCGTGTTGTTGGCATAGCCGGAACCGTAGCCAAAACCGAGCGCGTTCTTGAAGCCGGTCCAGTCGAAGGACAGGATGCTCTTGACGGCGTCCGCCGCGTCGGCGATCGCGGCCATCAGATAGGCCACGCCGTAGAGCGAGACCTTGAGGACCGAAAGAGACTCGTCCAGCGGGGCGAACACGTTGACCAGATCGCCCAGCGTCCGGATCAGATCCAGCGAAGTCTGCACGATTTCGCCCAAGCCGGAGAGGATCCCCGATCTGGCAAGGGCGTCACCGCCGCTTTTCACAAGATCCGCGAAGGTCGTCATGACTTCTTTCGACGTCGGCGCGAACTCTGCGGCCATTTCCTTTTTCGTTGCTTCGATCTGCAGCTGCAGCTGTTGGTAGGCGTCGTCGACCTCGCCCAGCTTTTTCAGCTGGCTCTCGTCCAGAACGTAGCCGGTCGCCTGGGCCTGTTTGGCGTAGTCTTTGAGCACCTTGCTGCCCTGAGTAATAAGAGGGTTAAGATCCTGCGCCGACTTGCCGAGCAGTTCCATCGCCGCGGCGTCGCGCTCGGTCGGGTTCTCGATCTGGCCCAGCGCGTCGATCACGTCGTAGAACACGCTCTCGGCGTCGCGCAGCTGCCCGGTCTCGTCTGTGATCGCCACGCCAAGCTTGGCGAAGCTCTCGGCCATGACCTCGTTGCCGTCGCGGGCCTTGTCCATGTTTCGTGTCAGACTGGTCAGCGTGGCGCTGATCGTGCTGTACGACACGTCGATCAGGTTCTCGGCGTATTTCAGCTCCTGGATCGTCTTCGTGCTCAGCCCGGTCGTCATCGACTCCGTCAGGATCTCGTCGACGTCGGCCGCGGTCTTTTTGGTCAACTCGTGGAGATCTCCCACGACCTTGATGACTGCGGCGATGCCGGCTGCAGCGGCGCTCATGGCCAGGACGGCGCCGGAGGAAAATCCCTGCATGCTGTCAAGGGATTTTTTCAGCCCGTCCGGAAGCCGCACCCCGAACTTGCCAGCCAGGTCGTCGACCGTATCTCCGACGCTGACGAGGCTTTGATTTTCGCTTTTCAGCTCGCCCTGGCTCTCGGCCAGAGCCTTGTTGTTATCCTCGATCGCGTGCTCGAGGTTAAACTGCGCGGCCTCCGCGTCGTTGAGCTTGACAACCCATGACTGCGTGGCTGCCGAGGACTCGCCGGTCTGCCGCGCGGCGTTTTCCATCGCAGCGCGCAGCTCGGCGACCTTGTCCTTCTGCTGCAGGAGCTGCCGCTCGAGCACCTCGCCCTTCTTGACGAGGAACTCGGTGCTCTCGGCGTTGTCTTTATACTCCGCCTGCAGCTTGCGCATTTCGGAGGCCAGCACGCGGTTGCCGTTGTTCAGATCGGCAAGCGCGGCTTTGTATTCTTTTTCGCCGTCGATCTCGACGCGGGCCCCGACTTTTCTTGTGGCCATAGCTGTTACTCGCCTCCCCGGATGTAGTCAAACAAGCTCTGTCGCGCGCCACGAGGGCTGTTTTCGCGCATTTCGGCCTGGGGGCGGCCGAGATATGCGTCGTAAAGCGCGTGCAGGCGCGCGGGGCTCATTTCGTGCCAGAAAATATTTTCAGGCATGCGCAGGATAAACAGCCAGATGGAAAGATAGCGGGCAAAGTCAATCTCTGCCCGCTTGGTCAGTTTCCCTCCGGCGCTGCTTCCTGCGCGTCGTCGCGCTTCGGAGCGATCTCGGCCTGCACGAGCGCGAAGATCTTCGACATGGGGATGTCGCTGCGCTTGAGCTTTCGGCCGAGCTGCTTTGCCGTAAAGCGGCGGCTCAGCTCCGGCGCGCAGGGATAGCCCTCCGGCGAGACGCCCGGCTCGAACAGCCCGCGCTGATCCGCGTCCTCATTCAGCATGGCAGCCAAAAACTCGAGAACCGAGCGCAGCGTGCCGCGCATGTTGAGGGCTGGCGTCAGGTCGCCGTTGTAGGCTTCCTGCACGTCGGCGAGGACGTTCATGTTGCAGCGGAGCGTGTAGTGCCGGCCGTCAAAATCGAAGGGAACCTCCCGCAGGCGGATGTCGCTCATGTGAGAACGGCCTCGACCCAGGCGATCGCCTGCTCTTCGGTGTCAGCGATCGCGACCTCGATCAGGTTCTGCGTGGTGCTGTCGTCCGCCATAAACTCGCCGGAGGTCGTCGGCGTGTTGAACTGAATGTTCTCGCCTGCGGTCTGCAGCTGCATGGAGGGCGGGCCGAACAGGGCCTTGGAGATTTTGACACAGGTGAACTTCTCGACGCCGTCGACCATGTCGGGCGCATAGAATGCCACGCCGACGTACTGGCCCTGCGTCTTGGCGCCGATAGCCAGCCCTTCGACCGATGCTGTCGCGGTCGTAGAGGATCCGGCAGGCGTGTACTCGATCACGCGGGACTTTGAGGCAGATCCGAACATCAGCTGCTGCGCGGCGGACTTGATGTACTTCACGCCCAGCGAGATCGTGCCGCCGACGGCCTTGCGCAGGTACTCGGCCAGCGCGGACTCGGCGTACAGACGACCCTCGGCATAGCGCAGCTCGAGGTTGGCGACCATCGCGTCGCCGACCTTCTGCCGGTTCGTGTAGCTGATAACACCCGCGGTGTTGACGTATTTCGCGGCATGGATGCCGCGGAGATCAAACTGAGGCATGTGTTATTTCCTCCTATCGGGTAAATTCTTTTTCGATCCAGTCGCCGAGTATTTTTTCGCCCGGTTCTGCGATCGCATTTTCGTTTTTTGTCATCGCGGTGCCGATAAAAGGGCGTGCCGGCTGCCCGCGCTTTCCGTACTCGTTCACGAAGGCGATCTCCGCGTTCCGCGTCCGCGTGTTCCCGCGCAGTCGCGAGCCGGAAAAGGTGACGTCCTCGTAGCCTCCCGAGTCGGTTATTTTCGCCTTGGTGGTGGTGATTTTGTCCAGGATATGGACTGTGCTCTCCGGATCCCGGACGCCCATCGCCTCGCCCTGCGTTTTCACAGCGTCCTTTGCGACCGCGGCCATCGCGTCCAAGGCTTCGGCCGTGACAGCGTCCGGGATGTCGGAGATCCGCCGGAAGGCGTCGTCGAGATCCTCAAAGCCAAAGAGTTCAAGTCTGGCCATAGACGCCTCCGGCGTTGACGTACTCGCACTCCAGAACCCAGTGCTGGCCCTGGCTCTCGTGCGCCGGCGTGATGCTCGGCCACGTAAAGCCGCTATTGTACAGCGCCCGTTGGATCGCGAGCTTGTTCGGGTTCGGGTTTTTGCCGGTCGGCAGGAAATAGTGCACCTGCACCAGATGCCGGGCGGCTGCCGGCAACCGCTCCGCGTACACGGATGGGACGGTCGTGTAGTTGGTGACGATATACTCCACAGCCTTGCCGACGTAGGTGTTCGGAAACACGCAGCCGGGCAGGATCGGATCGAGCGCATCCATGAGCGCGTCGTCGACGTTTTTCATGCTCATCGGATCACCTCCGACAGGATCAGCGTCGTGCAGTCAAAATCCGAGACGAACGAGCGCAGCACGCGGTAGCGCTTTCCGCGGAAATCAACAAACTCCTGGCCGTCATAGTCCACGGTCCACAGTTCCACGCTTGCGGACGCCTGCAGGCCCTCCTTATAGGAGAGATAGAACTCCTTCTGCGAGACGCCGTCCTCCCAGGTGCAGAACACGGAGGTCTTGACCTCTGTGACGTTGGCATAGCCCTGCGCGTCCTGGACCGTAGCGCCCGGCTCCGAGCCGGCCGGCGCGAAGCTGATCAGGTCGATCTCGTCTGACCAGGGAGTATGAAGATTTTTTCTTGTTGCGTTCATGTCCGGTCCTCCCCTTTGCGGGCAATCCGTTTCGTACACGCAGCCCCGGCAGACGCCGCGGCATGTTCCGTCGGACTGCGTGATCGCGATCGTGACGATCGCCCACAGCACAGCCCACAGCAGGATCATGTCCGTGCTTTTTCGCCGAACACGCGGTTATTGAGGGCGGTGCGCAGCATGCGCCCCATGCCCTCGCCGGTCGTCCGGCTGCGCCAGAGCCACGCCGCGTACATCACGACGAGCTCTTTGTCGCCTTCGCTGTCGGTCAGCGTGCAGCCCTCCGCCTCGATCCATTCCCGCGCCGTCTCCAGGCGCGACGTCAGCCGGCCGTTGAAGGCGTTGGACGAGATCCCGAGGTCGAGTTTCAGATCCGCGAGCATCTTCTCCGTGTTCATTTCGGGCCGCTCCTTTCTTACGCTCCGTCCGCGTGCCCGATTTGGGCACGCGAGGCGAAAAAGGTCTCCTCGGTGTAGACCGCCATCCCCACATGGCCGCACTTGATCGTGCTGTCGCACCACAGCTCTGCCCCGAGCTCCTTCGCGCGCATGCAGAACGCGATGTCTTCGCCGAAGCCGGCCTGCGGCGCGAAGGGGGGCGCCGAAGGCGTCCTCGACGGCCCGCAGCAGCTTTACGGAGGTCATCACCGCGCCGAAGCCGCAGGCCTCGATCCGGAACAAGCTGTCCCGCGGATAGTCCGAAAAGATCTCGGCGCGAGGCGTCGGGAAGTGCGTCTCGTGCGTATGGTAGCAGCGGCTGTAGATCACCGGCCCGAAGGGCGGCTTTCGCCCGAAGTAGATGCCGGTGATAAAATCTTTCCCCATGTCAAGATGCTCGTGCATCCGCTTGAACATCGACGGCGGGACGATCATGTCGCTGTCGAGCCAGAGGACGCGGTCAAAGCCGCCTTCCTCGGCCACGCTGCAGAGCTTATTCCGGGCGTCGTAGATCAGCGAGGACTGCGCGAAGGTGTACTGCACTTCGCCGAAGATCTCCAGGCTCAGGAGGGACCTGCAGAAGTCCGTGTGCAGCATATCCATGCAGGGGATGGCGATCAGGGTCCGCATCAGGTCACAGTGACGGTGCAGCTGGCGGTGAAGCCGTTGCAGGTGGCGCTGATCACGGAGCTGCCGGCGGTCACGCCGGTGACGAGGCCGGAGCTGGAGACGGTGGCCTTCGAGGTCGTGGCGGAAGCCCAGGTCACGGTGCCGAGCTTGGCGCCGAAGGGCAGAGCAATCGCCTCGAGCTGGACGGTGCCGGTGCCGGCGATGGAGGCCGCCGTGGCATTGAGCATCAGGCCGCTCATGGTGTTGGCGTCGTCGCCCGCGAAGAGCATTGCGGTCGTGGGAGTGCTGCCGGCGATGTTGATCGCAACAAAAGCCTCGGCGATGACCGGCATGCCGTCGGCGCGCATCTTGCCCTTGAAGACCGTGTTGTCCTGGATGAACTGGACCTCGCGGCTGGCCTCGACCGTCATGCCCGCGCGCTGCGCGACCAGGTACAGGTCGCCGTAGCCGCCGACGATGTCGTTGTCGGGCATAAACTCGAGGATGTCGATGTCGCCAGTGACGATCGGCAGGATGCCGAACACGTTGGCCACGACGTCGCCGCTGGCAGTGAAGGTGATGGCCTTCGACTTGAGCAGCGCATAGGTCTTGCTGTTCATGGCCCAGAACTGCGTCCCGCGAGCGTAGCGGGAGAAGGTGTTGCCGGCAGCGACCTGCAGCGCGGCCCAGAACTCGGCGCCGGTCTTGTTCGAGGCGATGGAAAGCAGGTGCGTCTCATGCAGGTCGACCCACTCGGGGGCGGCGTCCGGATAGCCAGCAGGCTTCGACTCCTGGGCGAGTCTGGTCACGATGCCGAGGGGCTGGTGATAGGTCGCACCCTTGCCGTAGAGGATCGCCTTGTCCATGCCGAGGCCGAGAGCCTCAGAGAGCATTTCGACGAGCCAGGAAGCCAGCGCGATGTCGCTGTCCTCGAGCAGGCTGTTGCACACCGGGATGAAGCCGGCGAGCTTGTAGCCGTCGAGCGTGACCTGGTTGAACTTGAAGGTCAGCTCGTTGATAATGCCGCACATTTCGGTCCAGACGGCCTCGGGAACGACGCCGGCGACGGTCTGGCGCGCCTGGCCGTTCACGTCGCGGACGCGGACGCGGTTGAGCAGCTTGCTGTAGCGGTACATGTTCTGAGCGATCAGGTCGAGGAAGTCGACCGGGATCGTCAGCTCGCCGCCGGAAATGGAGGTCTTGACGCGGCCGGCCTGGCGGAAGGAAGCCAGAAAGCTCTGGTTCTCCGGTTTTTCGACGAACGCCTGGCGCTGGGCCATCGGCAGCGCGTCGAACGCACGCTTGGCCATGGGAAGCGCGCGGATGTCAACAGAATGGGTCATAGCGGAAATCATCCTTTCTTCGTTGTGCTCCGCGGCCGCCTCGACGGTCGGCGCGGGCGGGTCATTGTTCTCGAGCTCGGCGAGCTCGGCCTCCAGCGCGGAGATCTCGCCTCTCAGCGCTGCCTTGGCGTTTTCATGCGCCTCGCGCTCGGTGTCATAGGCGCAGACGGCAGCTTCGACAATGTCGAGCTCCTCCTGCGTCTTGGCCTCGTGCGTCGAGGCAGAGAGCTCTGCTTCTTTCGCGAGAAAGCTCTCGTCCTTGGCTTCAAGTTCCTGCAGTTCCGCAGTCTTGAGGTCAAGCCTGTGCTTGCACATGATGGTTTTCAGAGCCATTTCAGGTCCTCCTTTTATTCAACTTGGCGAGGATCTGTTCTCGCCGGATTTCCGGGTCTTCCACGGTCTGGAGCGCCGCGGGCGCCTCCATACCGGGCGCCAGGTGCAGCTTGCGCTGCCCCACGTACAGCGAGCGCCGGTCGGCACTGGCTGCAATCTGCAGTGGCTCAGCGTCTTCCAGGATCGCGTCGGCAAAGCCCTTGTCGAGGGCCTCACGGCCGGTCATGTAGGTCGTCTCGGCCATCATGCCGGCGATTGCGTCTGCGCTCAGGCCCGTCTTGCGCTCGTAGATTGCCACCTGCGCCTTGTCATAAGCATCGAACTGTGTGGCCAGGTCGCGCAGCTCCGCCGCGTTATAGCCGCCCCACAGGAAGCCCCAGGCGTTGTGGATCATAATCAGCGAGCTCGGATTGACCTCCACGCGGTCGCACGCGCACATGATCAGGCTGCCGCCGCTCATGGCCACGCCGTCGACGATGCAGGTCAGGGCCATACCGTCGCGAGCGAGCTCGCGCAGACGGTTGTGGATCACGCTCGCCACGTTGGCGTCGCCGCCGTAGCTGTTCATGCGGATCGTCAGCGACGTGCAGCGTCGGATCTCGTCGAGATCTTCCAGGAACTCGTCGAGGAGGATGAACTCGCCCTCGATCGGCTCCCCGGTCCACCAGTCGACCGGGCGCTTTTCGTAGATGTCGCCGTACATGGTCAGCTCGGCGCTGCTGCCGTCCACGCTCGCAAGCGTGTAAACGGCTTTTTTGATTTCAACAGGTTTCTCTTTCACGTTTTCACCTCAGCTGTTCAGCTTGTTCTGGTCGCCGGCACGGGTGGACGGGATATAGTTTTCAAGAATGAGCAGCTCGTCCATTTCCGGATCCGGCGGCAGGCCCATCCAGTCGCGCCACTCGTTGCGGCGAAGCGCCGCGCGGTCGACCATTTCGGTGCCGGCCTTCACGAGCTCGTCCATGGAGTAGTTCAGCAGGCTGCGGCTGTTGAAGCGGAAGAAATAGTCCTCGCCGTACAGCAGCTTGCGCGTCAGCTCCTGCTCGATGATCTGGGCCAGTGGCATGATCGTCGTCGCGATGAAGTTGTTCCACTCGTCGCGCTTGAAATCGCCGACGCCCAGTACGAAGGGCGGAACGCCCAGGATCGCGGCGACCGTCTGCTTGTCCAGCTTGACGAAGTCCGCCAGAGCGAGATCCGAAAGCGTCAATGGCTTGATCTGCTCCACGCTCATTTGATCCGCGGGCAGGATCCAAGGCTTTCCGGCCTCGCTGTTGAGCACGTACTTGTCGAGCAGCCTGTCGCGGCCCTCCGGGGAGCTCATTTCATCAACAAAAGCGTCGACGCGGATAATCACGCCCGGTTTCCACTTCGAGGACATAAAGCCCTTCTCCGTGGCTGCCGCCTGCTTGAGGTTGTTCGCCACGTCCGAAAGCGTCAGCGTCCAGCCCTCGCCCTTCCAGGGATAAAAGCTGCCCGGATTGACGGCGAAGTGCAGCAGGCTCGCCGGATCATACTCCCGCCCGGCGATCTCCACACGGTAGCCAAACAACCCATCCGGCACAAACGCCGTATAGGCTGCGGGGATCGGGCGCAGCTCCCTCAGGTAGCCGCGTTCTGTGCGCGGCAGCACCACGGCGTTGCCGCGGCCCTCGAGGTAGAGCGTCCGCACGATCCACTGCATCAGGTTCGACCGGGACATGAACTTGTTCGGCTCGATGTCCACGACTCGGCTGAGCTCGTTCTTTACCCGGACGTCGCCCTGCGCGGTATTCTGCATCAAGTGGATCGTCATCGCGCCGACCAGGCGCGAGATCGTGTTGACCGCTGTCGAGACCTCCGGCGAGTGTGCGAGGTTGGTGTAACCCTGGCACTCCAGCGAGGCAAAGTTTTCCGGATCGGTCAGCCAGATGAAGCCGTTGCCCTGTGCCGTCGGTCGGTCTCTTGCGGGCCGGGCCTTGGGTGTTACTTTCAAAGCCATTCCTCCTCATCAAATCGGATGCCGGCGCGGCTGGGTCTCTTCTTCCATCCAGGCCGCGGCGGCGCTGCTGCGGTCCGTTTCGATCAGCAGTCTGATCGTCGCGAACACAGCGGCGTCAAAGACGTCGATGCGGTAGTTGTCGGAGATCTTCTCGTACTGCACCGCGTCGTCGACTTTCTCAGTGGCGCGCACGTTCTGCACGCAGTATTCAAAGGGCTCGGCGTGCAGGTAGCAAAGGCACCCAACCTTCGCCTTGTGCTCGATATATCGGAAGCCCTCGGATTTCATTAAATACAGCTGCGGCTGGTCTTTCACGCGGAAGCCGGCCTTTTTCATCGCCGTCACGTAGGTGCGGGCGAACTTGCGGTCATGGCCGACCGCGCGGATCGCAAAGCCGTCGGCCTTCCACTGCAGGAACTGCTTCACAGGCTCCGTCGGGTCCATGCTCGCCTCGTTCGGCATATCAAGCCAGCCGTCGTCGCGCCAGCCGAACAGCGGTATCTGATCTTGGTCGGCCTTCTCGGCCGCGGCGGTCCGCGGGAACCAGCAGTGCGGGATCAGCACCAGCACGTCCTCGCTCGGGTGCTTTCCACCAGGGAAAACGATCTTTTCCGCAGGGATCTCGCCGGCAAGGCAGGCCGCCGTCAGGTCGTGCAGCTTGGACAGATCCGCGCCGCCGTACCAGGCGCGCACCATGCGCGCGAGCTCGGCCTGTGCGAAGTTGTACTGCTGGTCGCTGCGGCGGAACTCCTCGATGTCGAACCACGCCTTGAACGAGCTGACGAAGCGGTTGAGAGACCGCGTGAAGAACTCCTTGCGCAGCTGCGCGTTGTGCACGGCCTGCTCGGCCGTGGCGATCATGTCCGCCGGGCGTATCGTGATGTTGTAGGCCGGGTTGGCCGCGCGGTGGATCTCCGGCAGCACGAACACGGACGGGTCGGTGTATTCCTTGCCGTTGAGCGTGTCCGGCGCCTGAGCCAGCAGGACGAAGGTCCGGTCGGCCGCGGGGCCGGTGATCGTACCGCGCAGGATCTTCTCCATGTAGTTGCGGTGCTGCGCCGCGAAGCCGATCCCGTCGTCGCCGGCGGTAAACGTGCAGAGCAGCAGCTTGTTGGTGTATGCCTTCATGGAGTCGCGCAGACGCGTGTACGGGATCGAGTTTTTATAAAGCTCCAGCTCGTCCAAGTGCACTAGCGCGCAGTTGAACGAGTCGAACAGATCCGGCTTGAAGGCCAGCGTCTCCAGGTCGATATGTCCGCCCCAGAACGAGCCCTCGATGCTGTGACCCAGCGAGCTGTCGATCAGCTGCAGCGGCATGCCGGGCGGGTTGCCCTTCTTCACCAGGCCGAGCCGGTCGAAGTTGTATTTGAGAAAGTCGAAGCCCTCCATGCCCTGCTTGAGCGAGCCGGCGACGGTTTTCGCCTTGGCGCCGGAGCGCCGGTACCACATAGCCAGCGTCGCCTGGAAAGCCTCGAAGGGGATCGTCTTCGCGCTTTTGCGCGGAGCGAAGATATCGGCCTCGGTAAAGCGGCGGATCTGCGTGCCCGGCAGGTAAAAGCCGGCGACGTTGTAGATCACGAAGCGGTGCCAGGGCATAAGCTCCAGCGGCTTGCCGCGCAGCGGATGCCCGTCGAGCGTCTCGCCCTGGGAAAATGCGAAAAGCCCGGTCATGATCTCGATGCACCACTCCGGCAGCGCCGGCGAAAAGTCCCAGCGGCCGCTCTCGAGGTCGTCCAAAAAGCGGCGGCAGCCGAGACGCTGCAGCTCCTCGATCCCGTGGTCGTCCCATGTGTCCCGCGCGTAGCGCAGCACCTCCTGCAGGTGCGGAGCCTCACTCATCGTCGATCAGTCCCGAATAGGGCACAGCCTCGACGCCGCCGGAATAGGCGGCGGTGCGCCGCGCGATTTCGTCGAGCTTCTCGGTCAGCAGATCCCGCGCGATCGGCGTCGGCTCGCCGTTGCTGCCGCGCAGCTTGCGCAGGCTCTTCGGCGTCAGACCCAGCGCTTCACGGTGCGCCAGGATCTCCCGGCGTGCTGCGACGAGCAGCGCATAGTGCGGATCCGTGAAGGAGGGCTTGCAGCCATTCGGCACAGTGGCCGCCCAGGCGTCCTTGATGCGTTTCTTCTCGCGCTCGAGCTGCGCCAGCTCTGTGACCTCCGGCCGGAAAGCCTCGTCCCAGATCCCCAGCGCCTCCATCTGCGCGATGTACTTTTCTTCCCGCGTCATACTGCCTCCAAAAATGCGAAGAGGCCGGAGTCCGAAAGTGTTCACTCTCGGGCTCCGGCCTCTTCGGGCGCTGGCCTCGTATTGTTATCGGTTCAGGATCCCGCGGCTGCGGCGGGATCTTGGCGTGATACCGAGCTCCGCGCCCAGCGCAAGGATCTGCTTGATCAGCTTGTCCTGGACCGCGGCCCAGTTCTTCGCCTCGTCGGGATCCGGCTCCGCGCCGGCGTCCCGGTCTCCGTTGATCGCCGCCTGCAGCAGCGACGAGACTTTCAGGTATTCGTTTTCCGCCAGGATGTACTTGGCGAGAAGGTCCGCGCTCAGCTCGTCCAGGGCGCCGCTGCGGATCAGCGGCGGTGCAAGGACGTCCCAGCGCTCCCGCAGCTTCCCGGCGAGATATGCCGGGCACTCCGGTCCTGTCAAGCGCTCAGCCATCGGCTTCGCCTCCCAGCGAGGAGATCAGCTCACGCTCTCTGTCAGACAAAGCCCACTTTTCGGCGGCAGCCTTTTCGGCGGCAGCCTTTTCGGCGGCAGCCTTTTCGGCGGCAGCCTTTTCGGAAAGCAGAAAACCTCCTCCGAAGATTGCTTTGCCGACCGCGCGCTGCGCGTCGAGGGCACGGAAAAAAGCGGCGTCCTCGTCCCGGATCCGCAGCGTCTGGCCGTACTTGGCCAGCTTATTCATGGCCACGCTGCAGACGGCGTCCGGGTATTCGTAGTTCGGCAGCGTTTTCGTCTGCGCGCGCTTGTTCTGTTCGTTCGGCTCGGCGAGCGCCGCATAAAGATCCGGACACAGCTCGATCTTCCACGGGCCGAGGCTTGTGACAAAGCTCGTCGCGATCGAGGCGCCGTTCGAGTACAGCACGTCGAGGCCGATCGGTAGATAGCGGCAGCGGCCGGCGTTGATCGAGAAGGTCGTCAGGCCGGGTGCAAAAAGCAGGTAGTCGATCCGGCGCTCGTCGTACCAGGCGCAGATCTCGCTCAGGATCGAGAAGGGCGGATTGTCGACGACCACGCAGCCCTCCGGATAGTCAAAGCTCTGATAGTCGCCGCCGGGATAAAACGGCCGCAC
Organism: uncultured Eubacteriales bacterium; assembly: GCA_900319935.1. GTDB lineage: Bacteria > Bacillota > Clostridia > Oscillospirales > Oscillospiraceae > Limivicinus. The sequence continues at coordinate 29,098 of ONQJ01000001.1, forward strand.
CGTCGGCCTGTCGCCCAGGGAATAATGAGCGATCGCCCAGGAGCGCAGCGCGTCGTAGATGTTGTCCGGCGTGTAGACGTCGTCAGTCGTCAGCTTGTGCTTGAACTTTTCCATGAAGGCTTCGTACTCTTCGGAGCTCTCGGCGTCCACGTCGCCCCAGAAGGGCGCCGCGTCGTCCTCGTTCTCCTCGCCGAGCTGCAGCCCGGCCGGGTCAAAGCCCGTGAGCGTCACGTCAAAGCCGGCGGCAGACAGCGCGGCCATTTCCGCGCGCAGCACGTTCTCGTCCGTGCCGCTCTGCGCGAGCAGGTTGTCGGCGTGCACGAAGGCGCGCCGCTGCGTCTCGCTCAGGTGGTCGATCAGGATGCAGGGGAAATCCGTGTCGCCGCGCTCGCGCGCCGCCAGGATCCGGCCGTGGCCGTAGATCAGGTTGCCGGCAGCGTCGATGCCGGCCGGCACGATCCGGCCGAACTCGTCAAAGCTGCGCACCAGGGCCGAGACCTGCTCGGGCGGGTGCAGCTTCGCGTTGTGCTCGTATGGGATCAGCTCGTCGATCTTGCGCCAGACGAGCCGGATCTTCTCTCGTGCCATGAGATCCTCCAAAGCTGTGCAGCCGCCGCGGCAGCGTCCGCGCCTTGCCTGGAAGCCGGCGGCCTCAAGCGAAGCACGCCCGCGCCTCCCGTGGGCGGTTCACGTCCGCGGCCCGCGCGCCGCGCAGAAAATTCTTTGATTTTTCTTGTCTTCCGCCGGTAAAAAATCCCGTCCCCGAAAATTTTCCCTGCGTGTGCTTAGACCGCCAGCCCCCGGTCTTTTCAGCGATCGCGATCGCGAGCCGAGGAGGGGGGGATCGTCCGTCGCCGCAAACTTTCGCCGACCGCGCTGAGCTTTCCGCTCTGCCGGTCGTGCATCATGTTGTGCGCTTCCTGGGAGAGGGCGATCAGGTTCCACCTTTGCCAGGCGAACTCCGGATAGTCCTCGGCCGGCCAGATATGGTGCACGTGACTGGCCTCGACGTGTTTGCCGAAGCGCCGCATGTACTGGCACCGGTACCCGGCCTCACGCAGCACGCTCTCGCGCAGCCGCAGCCAGCGCCGGGACTTGTAATCAAACTCAGCCATAGCAAACAAAAAAGCCCGAGCACCAGGAACGCATCAAGCGTTGTCTGGGCTCGGGCTTCTGGAGCACTGGCCTCGGTGGATGTCGATCAGGATCTCGTGCGAGCACTTCCGGCAATAGACCGGCAGCGCCCGCGCCTCGGTTCTCAGGTCGACGCGCTGGGTCTTTCGGTTTCCGCAGAACGGACAGATCAGAAAGCCGTTCTGCACTGTCAAAAGCATATCACATTCGCGCCCGAATTGCAAGGATTTTCAACACCTTTCCCTGAAAATAATATGGTTATCAAGGCTGAAAGAAAATAAAGAAAGTCAGCGCCTGCGCTTCGGCTTCGGCCGCTCTCTCCGGCTGGCCTTGACGGCTGCCGTCCGCACGTACTTGACGTAGCGCCAGGAGCCGAAGCAGTTCGTGTCGTGCGCGTCCTCGTAGACGATCGCGCCCTTCGGCGGCTGCAGCGGCGTGTCGTCCGGGACCGGGAAGCTCTCGACCTCGGGCTTCTTCGCGTTGCGCGTGATATGCCAGGCGTGCGCGCCCGCGCGGTCGAGCGGTTCCTTGATCATATACTCCGCGATCGCGGCGTAGCCGTTCTCCTTGTCGATGCGGATCGGCTTAATCTCGACGATGTCGCCGTATTGCCACGCCCGGCGGATCGCGGCGTAGTCGTCGCCGGTGGCTGTGATGCAGGCGTGCACGTGCCAGCGCACGTCCATGCGCGGATCATCGTGCCCGTGCTTGTGCTCGGCGCGCCAGCAGACGACCGGCCTTGCGTGGCGTCGCTCCTGCCGGAAGCGCCGGAGAAACGCCTTCATCTTCGCGTCGACGCCGCTCTCGCTCTGCGGGAGATCTTCGTCGCGGAAGGTCAGCGTCACCCACAAATCGCCGGGCATGAAGTTGGCCGCGAGCTCGAGCTCGAGCTTCTCCTTCCGGTACTTTGCGTTCATGCGCTTCTGCGCCTCGCTGGAGAGCCGGCGCTTTGCTGCGCGCTGCTTGGGAGTATCATACCGGGATCCCCGCGGATAAACCGCTTCCTTGACCAGGATCCCGGCGACGATGATCTTTTTTGTTTTCATAAGCCCTCCGAAGGCCGCAGACCTCGGAGGGCTCAGGGCTCAAATGATGGTGGATTGTTTACCGGATCGCGGCGACGTCGTCCGGGCGAAGAGGCCGCAGCGAGAGACTGAGGCAGACCGCGCCCGGCGTCAGCAGCTCATAGTTGCGCAGGACGTAGAGGATCTCGAAGAGCAGGCAGCGCCCGGTATAATGAGGCACAGCCCCGGCAATATAACCGCCCTGCGTCAATCCGTCGTCCCATTCGTTCAGAGCCAGGAAGTCCCCGGCCGCGAACGGCTCCTCGGCGTCACGCTCGTCACGCAGCTCGAAGCGCTTGCGGCCGGACCGCAGGGCCTCGAAGTATTCCGGCGCGACCTTTCTGACGTGGATCATTCTTGCTTCCTCCTCTTGTCGGTGTTTTCGAGCCCGCAGCGCGTCGGATAGTTCATGCACGGGTTGCGGCAGTCCTCGCGCTGCCAGCAGTCGGCGCAGCAGAAGCGATCGCCGCGCTGGTCGCAGTAGAAGGTTTTGCACCAGCGGCCTTTATAGTGGTTCATCCCCGGTCCTCCGCTTCCGCGAGTTTCCGCCAACGCTCAAACAAATATTCGCACAAAGCCCGGTTTTTGCACGAAACAACAGGGACGAGGTCAAGCCCGGCATATAAATTTGCCTGCGTCAACTCAAAGAAACAGCATCCGCTACATACTCCGGAGAGCGCAACATTGACGGTCCCGTCAAATTCATTCACGACTTGTCACCTCCTCCGTCAGCCAGGTCAGCCAGTCGATCGGCACACCGCCGCCGAGCTCCAGCTCAAGCCACGCGGCCAGTTCGTCGGTGTCCAGTTTGCGCATCAGATCAAAGCGCGAACAAGGGGAGAAGTTCATCGGTCGACACGAAAGACACTCAGAAGAGCCTTCTTTTTTGCAAAGTCGACAATCAGAAAAAGAAAGAGCCGGTGCTTCATTTTGGACAGGAAGAGCAGAAGCCGGAAGTTCTTCGCACGCCGGCGTCTCCGTATCACTTACTGGTAACGGATGGGTCAGCGCATACTCTGAAACATATCCCACCAACGAGGCAGAGTGTTTGCCAATACGCAGCTCGCTCAGGCGCCCCTCATAAGCCGCTGCAAGATAGTTTCGCGCGCGGCGGATGGTCATGGGAGACCGCGACATCAAAGAAGCTATTTCTTCATTTGTTTTCCCAGCGGCAAAAGCATCAAAAACTTTGAAATAGTCTTTTTTGTTCATATATTTATTGATTGACATGTTTCAGTCCTCCGAGATTTCTGTCTGTTTCATTTGCTCAGCTTTCTTTTCCCAATAGCGTCGCCGGTTTTCCTTTAGCTGTTCTTTGTGCGTGTTGCGATATTGCCTGTAGTATTCGCGCTGAGCTGCTCGCGCCGCCTCAGACAATTCCAGTTTTGTGCGAGAGTCCATCACTTTCCGCCCTCCTTCTGCCGGAAGTCGGCCGGCACCGCCACGGCGACGCTCGCCGTCAGTTGCTCAATCAAATCCGAAGCGAACCTCGCGTCCGGCGGCAGAGACTGCCGGAAGGACTTTGCGCTCATTTCCAGCACGGCCAGCAGCAGCGGATAGTCAGCCGGATCCGTCGCGTCGATCGCGCGCTGCACCTGCACCGTGACGGCGGAGATCCCGCCCTGGATCAAGCCCAGCGTTTCCCTCATCGGAGCTTTCGACTCAATAGAGTCGATGATCGCTTTCACCCAGCTCATGTCTCACACCTCCGGGATCTGATACCATCCGACGGCAATCATGTCGTCGATAATCTTACCGCTGCGCACAGCATGCCACTGGAACATGTCCCAGCGCGCAAAGCTGTGAAGCTCTCCAGCGGCTGTTTCGCTCACCTTAAACCGCACGGCGTACACGCCCGCCTTTGGCGGCTTGCCCGTTTGCCACGTCGGCTCGGCGACCTCGAGCGTCGCCTCTATTGGGGTTTTCTTCGCATTGACAAGATAGAGCGCCCGCTGCGCAAGCATGTCGTAGACTTCGGTCCACGTCCTCTGAACGTGGTAACGCTGTTTTCCGATCGCAAGATCGAGACCGCGAGGGTCCCCGTTGTACCATCCGTTCTCCATTGATCCACCAAAATGCGTCGATCCCACGCGGCTCTTGAGGTCATAAATGCCGGAACTACGATCGCCACCCTGTGAGATCTTACCGACAAGGAAGCGGAAAAACTTCGGCTCAGTCAGCTCTTTGTAGAACTTCGCCGTGTCGGCTGCATAGTCCGCGATATAGCTGTCCGCCTCCCGTTGGAGCTTTTCCTTGATGCCCTCGGCCTGCTCCTGGCGCTGCTGCTGCTCGTGAGCCCGGCGCTGCATATCGGACAAATATGCCCGGATATGTCCCGCCTGGAGCTCCGCGACCGGGCGCTTGCAGTCGATGTAGTCCTTGATCATGGCGCGCTGGACGTCAACGCTCTGCTGGGCCAGCGTGTAGGCGACGTCCTCGTTCCAGATCCCGGTGTCGTAATAGGTCGCGCGCAGCTCCGGCGCGAGTTTGTCCCGGATCACTTTCAGCCGCCCGAGCTTCGACCGGCTCATGCCGGAGAACTTTGCGACCCAGTCCCGAAAACGGCCCTTGAACTCGATGCCCTGTTCGGAAAGCTCGCGCAGGATCTCCTCGATCTGCTCGGCCTGTTTGTTTTCGTCCGCGCTGGTCATTTTGCGCGTGTCGCTGTTTGCCAGGATCAGCTTGAGCTTGCGCAGCGCCTCGGACGCCGTGCCCGTGTCGATGATGCAGGGCACGCCCTCGGCGAACTGCTGCGAGCCGCCGTCGCGGATCAGCAGGATCGCGGCGCGGCGCCGGTGGCCCGAGATCACGACATACTTGCCGCCCTCGCCCGGCCGCACCAGCAGCGGCTGCTGCAGCCCGAGCATTTCGATGCTGCCGGCCAGCTCGCCGATCCCATCCAGACTGTAAAAGTTGTCCGGGTCTGCTTCGATCTGTTCGATCGGCAGGTAGACGATCTGCTGCCGGCCCGTGTCCAAATCGGGCACAGACTTCAAAAAATCTGTGACGTCAAAGCCCTTGCTCTCAGCCATTGTTCGTGCCTCCCTTCATCGTGCCGTGCGTCCGGCGCCGCCGGGTCGTCGATTTGCCCCGGTCCTTCCCGCCCTCCTGGGAGACGTAGGCGCCGACGAAGCGGCGGTAGTCGATGCAGGCCGCACTCTTCGGGCTGGACTTGATCAGCGGCTCCTGCGCGAAGGTCATGTCGTCGACCTTGTTTGTCTTTCGGATCGCCGGGAAGACAAACAGCTTCGACGCCCGCAGCGCCTCCAGCGCCGCGGAGATCTTCTCGCTCTTGTAGACCATCGTCGGCAGCAGTCCGGCCACGCGCAGGTTCGGGTTGATCTTCCGCATGTTGGAGATCTGCCGCATCAGGTTGGCCATGCCGCGCAGCGAGAAGGCGTCGAGCTTGATCGGGATGATCACGTCGTCGGCCGCCAGCAGCGCCGCGGCGCAGGCCGCGTTGAACGCCGGCGGGCAGTCGATCAGACAGTAATCCCAGCGCTTCGACGCGTCCACGCTCGAGAGGAAGTCGCGGAGAATGAAAGCGTCGACGTCGTCGCGCTTCATGCTCGTCAGGTCGAGATCCATCAGGCTGTCGTCCGCGGCGATCAGGTGCATGTTGTAGCCGGCGACCGGCTGCACGCTCGCCCAGCACATTGTCTCTCGCCCGGTGTTGCCCTGGAAGGTCGGATAGCGCAGCAGCGCACTCAGACGGCCCTCCTCGGGATCGCCCCCGAAGAACTCGGTCGTGTTGGCCTGGCTGTCCGCGTCTACGACCAGGACGCGCTTGCCGTAGTCGGCGGCGAGGATCGCCGCCATGTTGACGCAGGTGACGGTTTTCGCCACTCCGCCCTTGAGGTTGAGGATTGCTGTTGTTCTCATGATAGCTCCTTTCTTGTTCAAGCCCGGTGCAGCGGGCAATATACGTAAGTAGTCAGAACGGCAGGACCTCGCCGTCGTCCGGGAGATCCTCGAACACGGCCTGGCCGTCGATCGCGCTCCGCGCCTTCGCTGCGTCCTTTTCGCGGCGCTCGGCCCGGTTGCGGTCCATCTTCTCGTTGCGCTCCCGCGCGGCCTCAGCCTCAGGACCCTCGAAGGGCGGCTGGTAGGTGAAGCGCATGCGCGAGGGCTCAAAGTTCAGCAGCATCCGGCCCGGCGGGCCGTCCTTGTTTTTGTCGATGATCAGCACGCGCGGGCTGCCGTAGTTGTTCAGGTCGGTCAGATCCAGCAGCAGCACCGCCTCGGCGTCGTTGCCGAGCTGCTTGCTCTCGCGAAGATCTTCCTTGCGCAGCAGCCGGCGCTGCCCCTTTTTGTCCTTCTCCGGCGGCGTCACCTGGCTCAGGCCGATCGTCGTCACGCCGAGCTGCGTCGCCATCGCGTGCAGGTCGATCGAGATCCGGCGCACCTGCTCGCTCGAGCCCTGCTCCCGCGAGCTGATCAGCTGCACGTAGTCGATGAAGATGACCTCATAGCGCCGCGCCAGCGTGATCGCGCGGATCTCGTCGACGCTGCAGCCGGCGGCCTCGATCAGCTCCAGCGAGATCTCGCCGTGCTTCTTGAACTCGCCGATGATCCTCCCGAACATGTCCCGGTCGAGGCGCTTGTGCTTGATCCGGCCGAGCGCGACGTCGGCGGCGTTGGCCGACACGCGATCGATCGAGTCATCGTGGTCCGTCTCCAGCGAGAAAAAGCCGACGCGCTTGCCCCGGATCGCGACGCCGCGGGCCAGCTGCAGCGCCAGCGCCGTCTTGCCGACGGAGCTCTCGGCACCGAGCACGACAAAGCGGCCCTGCTTGATCGTCAGCAGCTCGTTGAGCTTTTCAAAGCCCCAGTCGAGGAAGTCCGGCGGCGCCGGATCCTGCAGCCGGTCGAGCTGTCCGTTGAGCATGTCCCGATACGAGAAGATCCGGATGCTCTCGCGCTGGGCGAGCAGCCCCTGCGCATCGAGCAGCAGATCGCGCGCTTCGTCGGCCTTCTCGCAGTTGAGGACCTGCAGCGCCACGCCGCGCAGCTGCGCCAGGCGGGCGTTGTTCTTCACGATCGCGCAGTAGCTCTCCCAGTTGGCCGCCGTCGGCGTCAGCTGCAGCACTTCCGCGATCAGGTCGCGGTAGGCCGCGCCGGCGCGATCCTGCAGCGTCACCGGGTCGATCGTCTTCTGATCGAGCCACAGCTCTCGCGCCGCGGTGAACAAACTGCGCAGCGAGCTGTCGGAAAAGTCGTCCGGCCGCAGCCGCTGCATGATTTCTCCGGCCAGATGCTCGGGATCTATCAGCAGCGAGCCCAGCACGGCCGCCTGTGCGTCGTAGGCACTCACAGCCACTGCAGGTCCCTCCTTCCGGAAGGCGTCGGTGCGTCAGGCTGCCCGGTCGGCGACTCTTCGACTTCATCCGTCCAGCGGGCATTGTTGAGATATGTTGAGGCGTACATCTTCCACTCAAAGGGTTGTCCTCTATGCTTCGCCATCGCCTTCTCTTCCCGGATTTGACTCTTCAGGGCTCTTCCGATCACGGCCAGCAGCTCGTCTGAAGGTTTGAGCTTATCCCAGGCTCTAATCGCGGCCTGCTTGCTCTTATGCAGCGGGTAGTATTTCCAAAATGCGGCGAAGCGCTCCGGCTTCCAGTCCGGCGCCTCTTTGGGAACAAATCCGGCCCCGGCCCCGGCCCCCTTGGGGGCTTTGGGGGGATCTGAACTCTTACTGTTTCTCTTACTGATATGGGTGACATTTTTGACGGGGTTCGGCGACAATTTTGTCGGGGTTACCCCGTCAATTTTGACGGGGTTGCTCAGAGGATTGATCCCCGCGAAGATCTTCCGGCGTCCCACGCCTCCGTCTCCGTCGAGGATCTGAATGTAGCCGCGGCCCTCCAGCGCCTTCAAATGACGCTGCAGCGTGCGCTCGCTGACGCCGAAAAGCTGCATGAGGTATTCGTTGCTTGCGTAGCAGAAGCCGCGCTTTTCCGTCAGTGCGGATATCTCCGCAAAGATCAGCTTCGCGCTGGCCGGGATCTTCTCGTCATAGCGAACCGTCGCCGGCAGCACCGCCCAGTACGAAGGCTTCACGTTTTGCTCGTCCAAAATCATCACCTCCCTTGACAGGCGCTGCAGCGGCTGTTATAATAGCAGTGTTCTCGTGATAGCTTAACGGTTATCACCGCCCGGAGTCGGATGCAGCCGCCTCCGGGCATTTCTTTGTTTTGGCTCATTTTCTCAGCTCCTCCATGGCCTTTTCCAGCGCCTCCGCGCTGACCTCCACCGTGCGGATCCTCAGATAGTCCGCCAGGCCCTTCTCGATCCTGGCGCCGCCGGATGAGTCCCATCCGGGAAGCAAAAACACGGCGTCGGCGCGCATGAGCATCGGCAGGCAGATCGCCATATAATCAGCCGGTCTCATTCCCTCCGGCAAAATGGCCGGATTAAGGATGATCGCTCTGGGCTCCATGGCCAAGATCTTGAGAGCGACCGCTGCGAACCTCATGCGGTAGCGAGGGACCCCAGTAATCGGCCCGGCAAGATAAATTGTCATACTATACCACCTTCATCCCCGGAACGTAGCGGCAGGGCCTCGGCGGAGGCGCTGCCTTTTGTTTTACCGGCGCCGGCGCCACGCGCCGCTCCGCCGTGTAGGCTTCCAGATCTCGCTCGTCGATCCGCACGATCCTGGGCCCGATCTTGGACGCCGGCAGCTGCCCGCGCCGGATCAGTCCGTCGAGCGTCTTGACCGAGATCGCAAGGCGGTCGGCCGCCTCCTGTCTCGTGATCCACGCCATCGCTCAGCCCTCCTTCTCTTTCGCAAACTCGGTGTGCAGCGCCGCGGAGACGACGCTCCGCAGCTCCGTGATCGCGGCGTCATACCTCTCGCGCTCGTCCGGCGAGATCTTCCCGTCGGCTGCGATCCGCGTCAGCTCGCACAGTCCGCCGCCCGCAAAGGCGTGAACGGCGACGAGCAGCTGCAGCACAGCCTCGGGCAGATCCTTCCGGTCGACCTCCGGCAGCAGCTTGGCCGCGACGCGGCTCTTGTGCAGCATGTGCCAGTAGCAGACGATCTGCTGCCCGGCTGCCTCGGCCATGCGCAGCACGACCTCGTCGCTCGGCAGGATCCGGTCGGTCTCATACTGACGCACCGCGTCAGACGAGATCCCGATCAGCTCCGCCCAGCGTTCCTGGGTCAATCCGGCAGTCAGTCTCGCGTCGCGGTAGATATTCCGGTAGTCACTCTGCATGGTCATCCTCCGCGCTCTGCGCTACACTGTCCTCGGGTACGTGATACAGCTCGTCGATCGTGCAGCAGAGCAGATCGGCCATTTTCGGCAGAAACGCGGCCGACGGCCAAGCGTAGCCGTTCTCCCACATGGCCAGGCGTGCGCGCTCGATCCCCATGGCCTCCGCAAGCTGCGCCTGCGTAAAGCCGACCAGCTTGCGCCGCGGCGCCAGGCCGACAAGCCCGTATTTGATGATGTTCGGCATGTTCTCGTGATGCTCCTTTCTCTGTATTAGATCTCCGCGCACCTGTCGAGTGCAGCGTCCAGCGCGCGGTAGTCTTCGATCGGCCGAGGCGCGGCGTTGAGGATGTCCAGCACCGTGTTCTCGGTCAGCCTTCCGTCGGAGGCTGCAACGATCGCGCCGATCGTCAGCCCTCCGGTCTTGGCTTCCTGCAGCCTGGCGAAGGTGGCGCGCTTAAACTCACGCCATTCGCCCCGCCCGAGGATCCGCTTTTTCTCCTTCTCGGCGTTCTGCAGCTTTCGCCGCTCGCCCGTCGTCAGCGGAGCTCTGTTTTTTTTTGAGCCGCAGCCGCTTCCGGTCTTTTGCTTTCCTCAGCCTCTACATCGTGGGGCATTTGGCGCGCAGCCGGCTGGGTGGATTTGACGTCCTCCGCAGGGGGCGGCGTCGTCGACGGGCCGCCGAACGCCTCTGCATATACCTGTGCAAGGTCAGCCGCAACCGGAGAGATACGGAGATCCTCCAGGGCGAGCGGTCTCCGCTTTACCAGCCCCTCATGCGCCACGCGCAGCTGATAATAGCAGTCCAGCCAGTAGGCAATTTGCCCTTCGCTTTTACCGGTGGCCAGCGCGATCAGATTGACGCAAGACCGCACCGCGGCCTCCGTCGTCCCCAGCTCGGGGCGTTCGTTTGTTTCAGTCATCCCGATCCCTCCCTGCGTTCACCAGCGCGATGCAAAAAACGCCGACGATCGCTCCGAAGAAACTGCCGCCGAGAAAATAAAAGAGATTTGTCATGCTTTCGCCCCTCTCGCGTCGATCTCCGGCGGCGTCTCAAAGCGCCCGTCCGTGGAATAATCCCAGTCGATGCGCCCGTCCGGATAGATCCCCACGCCGTGCGCGAGGAAGCTCCAGCCGGAGCGCACGTTGATCATCCAGGTGTCGAACAACTGTGTGCCATACCACAAGCCCTTGCATAGGAAGCGCCCGCCGCTCGGCGACGCCAGCTCGTAGATCTTCCCCGGCTCCGGGCTGAACGGCGTGCGGCCTTTGATCTCTTTGCTCATATCTTTGCCCCTCCTCAAAACACGAGATCCGTGTAGACCTCGGCGTCGCGCTTGAGATAGCAATAGCGGTTCGCGTCGGCGAAGTTCTGGCACTCGTACTTTTTCTGGCTGCGGTCGTACTCGCCGCGGATCCAGACCTGGGACTCCTTCGGGTTCTCGATCGGCTTCTTCGTGAAAAAGTCGCCTTGATGCAGCTCGGCGATTTTCATGTTCTTCTCTCCTTTGTTCTCGTGATATGCTCGTCTCTCTTCCGCTCCGGGACGGCGCCGTTCGGTCGCGCCGATTACATCGCCCGTAAACCGAGACGAAAACCCGGAACAAGAAGAGAAAAGGATGGAACCCGGCAAGGTGAGCAGTCTCGCCGGTGGCAAACACCCCAAAACGGGGAGTGTCTGAATAATACGCCCTGAAACGGGGAGTTGTCAAGCAGGTTTACAATAATTTTCCCCGATTTGGGGATTGTGTTGAAAACACATCCTCTTAATTTGTATAATTCAAACAAGGCGGTGGTAAATGTGAACAAGATCAGAGATTTGCGTCAAAATGCGGGCATGAAACAGTCCGACCTTGCGAAAATCCTGAATTGCGCGCCGACCGCAGTTTCAAAATATGAGCTCGGCCAGCTCGATCTCAGCTCAGCCACGATCGGCCGACTCTGCGACGTCTTTGGCTGCACCGCCGACTATTTGCTCGGGCGCTCGGAGCTTCCGACGCCGGAGATCTCCGACGAGGAGGCTCGGCTCCTGCAGGCGTTTCGCCGCGCCGACGGCCGCGCCCGCGACATGGTCGAGCTCGCTCTCTCGCCGTTTTCGCAAGATACGTCGAGCGAGACGGCATGATCTATCTGATAAAATAAGCGTGCCCAAATAGGGCACGCTTTGAGGTTGTAGCTATGAAAATCGGAAAAATCATCCTCGGCGTTTTTGCCGGGCTCGTGGTCCTCGTGATGATCTCCAGCGCTGCGAACATGCGCGCCGGCACGACCAGGATCAACGCCACCGCAAAGCCGGAGCCGACCGGCCCTGTTACCGTCACGGCTCTGCTGCGCGAGACGCAGCGGATCCTTGACGAGAACTTTCCGAACGGGAACTGGATCGACTACGATCCCGAGACGGCAGCCGTGCAGATCTATCTGTATAACAACGCCTTCACCGTCGACGCGCTCAACGCCGCCCTGCAGGATATGAAATACCTCAACAAATGGAACGCGACGCTGCAGCAGCTCGTCGAGCTCGAAGGCGAAGTCCGCGCCCGCTTTTCGGAGTACGGACACCCGGAGCTGACGACCTCGATCAGCCTCGTTAATCCGGAAGATCTCTCGCAGATCTTCGCCACCGTCGCCGGCGGCGCCGTTATCTTCGACCTGGTCGACGCCACGCCGCCCGGCGAGCTGATCGTCTTCGGCACGGAGCAGACGCGCACGGTGCCGGGCGTCCGTTCCTTCGTGCTGAACATCAACTCGCACAAATACCACAAGCCGACCTGCGGCAGCGTCGGCGAGATCTCGCCGGAGCATCGGCGGGACTATACCGGCACCGTCGAGGAAGTCGAGGCGATGGGCTACGAGCCCTGCGGTCTTTGCGGAGGTTGAGCCATGCCAAGAAAAGCCCAGACAAAGCACGGCCCGGAGGGCCGGTATTATCGCAAGCGGCTGCCGAAGCCCGGCGGCGGCTGGATCGACGTCTACGGCAAGACGCTGACGGAGCTGGCCGAGAAGGTCACGCTCAAACAAAACGAGCTCGCCGCGGCCGACGCGGCGCCGAAGGATCAGCTCTATGTTTTCGAGTATGCCGCCGGCTTTTATGCCCGGCGCGCACCGCACCTGAGCGCGGAGCGCCGGAAGGTCTATCAATATCAGATCAACAAGGTGATCTGCCCGGTGATCGGCGGGAAGCTGATCCGGGAGATCACGCGGGACGACCTCGAGGACGTCCTGGCCACGCGCGCGCACCTGAGCCGCCGATCGCAGAAAGAGACGGTGCAGATCCTCAAACAGATCTTCGAGGCCGCCGAGGACGCCGGCGCCGTCCCGCGGGATCCGTCCCGCAAGCTCGAGGCGCACGGAGATCCGCCGCCGAAAAAGAACGCGCTGACGGAGCCCCAGGAGGAGCAGCTGCTCGCGGCCGTGCGCGGCTTAAAGATTGAGCCCTTTGTCATGCTCGGGCTTTTTACCGGCATGCGCCGCGGCGAGATCTGCGGCCTGCGCTGGGACTGCGTGGACCTGAACGAAAAGGCGCCCTGCATCCACGTGCGCCGTGCCTGCCGCTGGCCCGACAAGATCCGCCCGGTCGTCAGCGACAAGCTGAAAAGCCCCTCGGCATATCGCAGCATCCCGATCCCGAAACAGCTGCAGAACTATCTGCAGGCCGTGAGGGACGCGCAGGAGGGCACGGACGCGCAGATCGCCCGCCGGTATGTATTCTGCAACGCCGACGGCTCTCCCGTCAGTTACAGCACGCTGCGGCGCCGCTGGGACTGCGTCAGGCGGCGCAGCACGGCCTCGGGCCGAGAGCTGGGCGAGAAGATCCGCAACCGCCGGATCTGGATCACGCTCGACTTCACGCCCACGCCGCACCTGCTGCGGCATACTTACATCACGCGCCTGATCCTCGGCGGCGCGGATCTCAAGCGCGTGCAGTATCTCGCCGGCCACGCCGACTCGAAGATCACGCTGGAGATCTACACGAGCCTCCAGGGCAACGCGCCGGAGGACATGATCGACAAGATCTGGGAGATCTTCGACGCCTCCGACGACGCGGAATAGTTACCCCCTGATTACCCCTTGCGCCTTCGGTTTACCCCTTTTCGGCATTGTTTTTCTTTCCTCGTGCGGCGCGTCTTTTCCCCGTGCGGTAATACAGAAAAGCGCGGGATTTCAACGAAAACGCCGCTTCCGGCTGCGCCGCAGCGTGTTTGAGTTCTCCCCGCCCGGCGATTTCGGGACCAAGAGGCCCGGAGTTCAAATCTCCGCACTCCGACCAAAAGAACGGCAGAGGGTTTTCCCTCTGCCGTTCTTTTCATCCGGTGAGCGATCTTTGGTTTGCGGGTCTCTTGTCGAACCAAGCGCAGCTTGGTTCGGGAAAAGCGGCTTTGCGCCGCCGGGGGCGGATGCAGCAAAGCTGCTTTTTCCGCAGCCGCGCCGCTTTGCGGGCCGAGGCTTTATGCCGAAGCACGCAAACGGCATCTGCGGCAAGGCGGGGAGGCCCGGAGTTCAAATCTCCGCACTCCGACCAAAAGAACGGCAGAGGGTTTTCCCTCTGCCGTTCTTTTCATCCGGGGGCTTGTGCTTTTATTTCAGCTTTTCCAGCAGCGCCATCAGCGCGTTGTGACGGTGGCTGATCGCGTTCTTCTCCTCCGGCGGGAGCTGCGCCATCGTGCAGCCGCGCTCCGGCAGATAGAACAGCGAGTCGTAGCCGAAGCCGTTCTCCCCAGCCTCGGCGCGGGCGATCTTGCCGTAAACGAAGCCCTCCGCCGCGGTCAGGGAGCCGTCGGGGCGGACGAGCGCCATCGAGCAGGTGAAGTGCGCCGCGCGGTCGTCGATGTTCTCCATCTCCCGCAGCAGCCTGCGGCGGTTGGCCGCGTCGTTGCCGTGCTCGCCGGCAAAACGCGCGGAATAGATTCCCGGCGCGCCGCCGAGCGCGTCCACGCACAGGCCGCTGTCGTCGGCCAGCGCGCAGCAGCCGGAGATCTCCGCGATCTCGCGCGCCTTCTTTGCCGCGTTCTCGGCAAAGCTCGCGCCGTCCTCCACGGTCTCGTGTGCGATCCCGGCCTCGCGCAGCGAAAGGATCTGCTCGAAAGCGCCGCCGAGGATGGCCCGGATCTCCTCAAGCTTGTGGGCGTTGTTGGATGCGATGATCAGCTTCATGCTCTTTTCTCCCATAGATGATCACAGCCCCATCCTTCGGGATGAGGCTGATGGTGGAGCGGATGATGGGAGTCGAACCCACCTTACCGGCTTGGGAAGCCGAAGTTCTACCGATGAACTACATCCGCGCGTATGAGCAGTATAGCATCCGGAGCGCAAAAATTCAACTGTTATTTTTCCGCTTTTTCCGATGAATAACGCGCGCACGCTTCCGCCCGGAAAGACCGGCGAGGAAAACCGTGCGCGCGTTTTTTACGGCTGAGGCGACGCCTCGGGCTCGGGCGTAGGCTCGGGCCGCTTGATGAACATCAGATTCAGATCGACCGGACCTTCGATGCCCGCGACCTCGCCCTCCTGCGAATACTGCCAGATGTTGCCCGCGTAGTAAAAGCCCGGATAGTCCGTCTCCCAGTCCGCAAGCCAGAGCGTGCAGTCCCTCAGGCGGCCGAGATCGATGCTGTAATAGCCGAGCTGACGTGTGAAATAGATGCCCGCCTCATAGCCCGCGGCGCGGATCGTCTCGCAGAAGGCCACGCCGCAGTCGCCGATGATGCTCGGATCCAGCCCGTTGGTGCGGGCCTCCGGCGCGCCCTCGGGGATCTCCCAGTCGTACATGATCGGAAGCGCGATCTGATAGCCTTCGACCTGCCCGAGGACGTATTTGGCCTCTTCGATCGCCTCGGCGACGTTGATCGCCTGCGAGTAGAAATACACGCCGACGTCCAGACCCGCCTTCGCCGCCTCTTCCATGTTCCGGCGGAACCACGGATCTTCATACAGGCCGCCCTGCGACCAGCCGCGATAGCCGGATCGGATATACGCAAATTTCACGCCGGCGTCGGCGACCTGTTTCCAGTCGATCTCCCACTGGTGCTCGGCCACGTCGACGCCGAGGACCGTGTCATAGGCGTCGCCTGTATAGACGACCTTGCCGTCGACGGTCACGAAATCTTCTTTTTTCAGGCTGCTGACCTCAAGTCCCTCGATCGGCGTGATCCACACGTCGTTGAAGCCGTCGTTGACCAGCACCTGGCCCTCGTGCGGGTCGCGCGGCTCCTCCGTTTCCTTCGGTCCGCGCAGCTTGATCACAACGACGCCGAGCGCCGCCGCCAGCAGCAGTATGATCAGCAGCAGGCCCTTGCCGCGGCTGTTTCTTCTTCGCATTCGATCACCTGTCTCTCTTTGATCTGCTCTATCATAGCATACCCCAAAAGCGATTGCAAATGACAAAAAAGCCATCGGCCGCTTCTTGATAATTCTTCAGAAAGAGGAAAAATATTTATTGACAAATAAAGCTGTATTTGCTATTATAAGCGGGCTGACGGGCTGAACGGATATGCTGGTGTAGCTCAGCAGGTAGAGCAGCTGATTTGTAATCAGCAGGTCGGGGGTTCGAATCCGTCCACCAGCTCCACCTGACAGTCAGCAGCCGAATATGGGGGAATTCCCGAGTGGCCAAAGGGGACAGACTGTAAATCTGCTGGCAATGCCTTCGGTGGTTCGAATCCACCTTCCCCCACCAAGCAAAAGCACCATCCTTATGGGATGGTGCTTTTGCTTGGTATGGGTTTTTGTGAAGTGTGGATTCGAAGGGGAGGCGTGTCAGAAAACGTGCCGGGGGCACGTTTTCCCGCCGACCTGGCCCGCCCGCAGGCGGGCGAATCCACCTTCCCCCACCAAACACAAGACCCATCCATCAGGATGGGTCTTGTGTTTGGTATGGGCCTTTGTGAAGCGTGGATTCGAAGCCGAGCGGGAGTGAATGACATGCCGGCGGCATGTCAGAGCCGCGAGGTGGCCCGCCCGCAGGCGGGCGAATCCGCCTTCCCCCATAATACTTTGAAACCAAAATGCTCATAAATGCTGATCGTGCAGCTAAAACAGTTTCTGATTCCGGTTTGTCAATTGATTCTGCTTGATTCAGAGTCAAAAATGGACTAAAATAAATATATTGAAAACCGCGTATAATGGAGATCTATCAATGACAGTTCCGATTTATAAGGGAAGAAAAGTCAATAAGGTTCTGTGCCTTTCCTTCCTGCTGGTTACCATGATCCTCTTTATGACGGCCGGCATTTTTGCTTTTCTGAAGAAATCCGCGGTCTGTGATACCTTCTGTATCCTTGCGCTGATCTCGGGAGCCTTTTCCCTGCTTTACGGGACGCTCTGGCTTATTTACGGTCTGAAGGAAAAGAAGACGGAACGGGAACTGAGCGAGTTTTTCGGCCGACAGAATATGCCCGTGGATCCTGCCCGGCCGGATTATCGGGAATTCTTTCTGCCGGAAGAAAGACTTAAAGGAATGTCTCGAAAAAGATTTCGTTCAGTTCTTCGATGGACAGGGTTCGCAGCACTTGCGGCTTTTCTTCTGATTTGTGGGATCCAGCTTGCTGTCGGATCCTTGGTAAGTCCATTGCAGGTACTTTTTATCTTCCTCTTTTGCGCCCTGATCACGATTCCGGGCATTCTTGTCCAGTTGTACCTGTTTCTGAAATATGACTGTTCGGTTCCCTCTCGGATTCTGCTGTTTCCTGGAAAACTGATCATTGACGACACGGTTTTCCTTGCGGGAGAGATCCTCGAGATAAGGATTTCTCCGGATCGGATCATGAACTTCAATTCACCCGCTGTTTTTAGGGAGATGCTGATCCGAAAAGGAAAGCGCAGTATAAAGTACCGTTTCGATTATCGGGCGGGCAGGTCTTCCGCCGATCAACCATTCTGGGAAGAATACGAGCAATTCGTTGCCGCTCTTTCCGCTTGGGGCGCAGAAAACGCTGTGCCGGTTATTATCTCGTACATGGCCTGATCTGATCTCTGCGCGCGCTTGCTATGGCAGCAAGACTCTGTTTTTGTTCAGCCCCTGACAGTAAAATGAATCGGGAAGGATCGTTCAAAGGCGATTTGCTTGATCTGCGTCGACAGGACGGCTTGAGGCGAAATACTCTTTGGAGACACCATTTGGTTCTGCACAGGCAAGTAACAGCGCCATCCGAAAGGATGGTGCTTTTCTTTTTCCCGCTCTTGTGATGCGGCGAGGGAAATGGTATGATATCGGTATTCAGATCACTTTTCCGGAAAGGGGGAAAAAGCGTGGAAAACGTCTTTTCCCGCGTCTCCTTCCGCGGCGTCTTCCGCAGTTATCAGCAGGAGGTCCTCGACGGAGCGGACCAGTATCTTGCCGACGGGCGGATCCACATCGTGGCCGCGCCGGGCAGCGGCAAGACCGTGCTGGGCCTCGAGCTCATCCGCCGTACGGGCGTGCCGACGCTGATCCTCTCCCCCACCGTGACCGTACGGCGGCAGTGGGGCGAGCGCTTCCGCGAGCTGTTCCTGCCGGAGGGCAAATCGTTGGAGGATTACTTCTCCGAATCGCTTGACAAAAAAGCCCCTGTCTGCTCGATCACCTATCAGGCGCTGCACATGGCTTCGAAGCCGGACACGGACGGCGCGCCGCAGTGGGCAAATGCCGTAAAGGAGTTGGGGATCGGCGCGATCTGTCTCGACGAGGCGCATCATCTGCGCAGCGAATGGCAGAAATCGCTGGAAGCTCTCCTTGATACGCTCGAAGGCAAGGTCACCGTGATCGCGCTGACCGCGACGCCGCCCTATGACAGCGGCGCGGCCGAGTGGGAGCGCTATATCCGCGTGTGCGGCCCCATCGACGCGGAGATCTTCGTACCCGAGCTGGTGGCGCAGAAGACGCTCTGCCCGCATCAGGACTATATCTATTTCAACTACCCCAGCGCGGACGAGAGCGAGATGCTCGCCCAGTATGAGGCGCGCGCGGAGGCCGCAGCCGCGCAGATCCGCGCGGAAGGGATCCTGCCGGAAATGCTGCGGGCGGCCTTCGGACCGGATCCGGAGGCGCAGCGCGAAAAGCTGCTGGAATACGCCGACGATCTCGCGGCCATGCTCTCTCTTTCCGAGGCGCTCGGTACGGAGCCGGAGAAGGAATGGGTGCGTCTGCTGCTGCCCTCGGGCCGTCTGCCGCTCTGCGGAGAGGAGGAGGCCGAACGCGCGCTGCGCTTTGCGATGAGCTGCGAAGAGCTCTTCGGTGCCGAACGCTGCGCCCGGATGTACGCGATCCTGAACGCCCACGGGCTGATCGAGGGCGGGAAGCTCTATCTGAGCGCAAGCCCCAGGCTGCAGAAGAAGATGCTCTCCTCGCTCGGCAAGCTCGAGAGCATCCCGCGGATCGTCGAGAGCGAGATCGCGGGCTGCGGGCGCGGGCTGCGCATGCTGATCCTGACCGATCACATCCGCGGGAACCTTCTCTCCCTCGTCGGCAGCGGCGAGCCGCTCAACGTCATGGGCGCGGTCACGGTCTTCGAGGCGGTGCGGCGCGTCTGCCCGTATGAGACGCGTCTTGCGCTGCTGACGGGCACCCTGGTCATCGTGCCGAACGCGATCCTGGGCGAGCTGCTCGCCGAGGCGGACGCGCGCGGCTTTGCCTGTGCGGTCACGCCGCTCGGCGAGACCTGGTACAGCGTGCTCAGCTGCGCCGGCGGCAGCCGCGACGCCGTGCTGCTGCTGACGGAGGCTTTCGAAAAAGGTCTTGTCAACATCCTTGTCGGCACGAAGGCCCTGCTCGGCGAGGGCTGGGACTCGCCCTGCGTGAACACGCTGATCCTCGCGAGCTTTGTCGGGAGCTTTATCAGCTCCAACCAGATGCGCGGCCGCGCGATCCGCATCGACAAGCGCGATCCGCAAAAAGCGGCGAACATCTGGCACCTCGTGACGGTGCTGCCGCCCGAGCGGCGGCTGTCCTTCCTCTCCCCCGCCGCGGAGGAGGAAGAGGGCGGCGAGGATCTTGCGCTGCTGCGCCGCCGCTTCGACTGCTTCATGGCGCCGTCCTATGACGGAGAGCGCATCGAGAGCGGTCTCGAGCGCGTGGACATCGTGAAGCCGCCGTACACGCGCGAGCGCGTGTCGGAGATCAACAGCGAAATGCTCGCGCGCGCCGCGGACCGCCGCGGCATGGCCGAGATCTGGGAAAAGGCGCTGATGAAGCGGCCGGGAAGCCGCGTGCGCGAGGGCGTCCGGGCGGACAAGGCGATCCGGCCGCGGCTCTACACGGCCGCCGCGGGAGGCTCCGCCGCGCTGCACGGCGTGCTGCTCGGCGCGATGGGAGCGGTGTGCCTTACTTCGCCGCCGACGGCGGCGCTGTGCGTGCTGCTGCCGCTGATGGGCGTTTCCGCCGCGGGGCTGACGGGCGATCTGCGCCGCACGCTCGGCAGCGTGACGCCGGAGAAAACCCTGCGCCGCCTCGGTACGGCGCTGCTGGAGACCTTGCGCGAGAGCGGCTCGATCACGAGCGCGGAGGCCGCCCTGCAGATCTGCAAAAGCGGGCAGGGCGTGGAATGCTCGCTGGAAAACGCCTCCCTGCGGGAGAAGAACCTCTTTGCCGAGGCGATGGGCGAGCTGCTCTCGCCGCTGGACAATCCGCGCTATATCCTGATCCGAAGGCTGCCGCTGCTCGGCTTCGCGGTCCGGATGCCCTCGCAGAGCTACGCCTGTCCCTCCCTGCTCGGCGCAAAAAAAGAAACGGCGGAACTGCTGAAAAAACATCTGGAGAAGCACGGCGACCGCTTTGAGCTCGTCTATACGCGAAACGAGGCCGGGCGCAAGGCGCTGCTGGAATGCCGCCGCGCCGCCAACGAGGGGCGGATCCGGGCGAAGGTCACGCGGGCGCGCGGGATTTAGTTTACATAAAATTTATTATGTTAACAAAACAAGACCGGGAACAAATCGTTCCCGGTCTTGTTTTCAAATCTTTTTACAGCAGGACGACGCCCGCTTCCTCACACTCGCGCACGGTCTCCTCGTCCCAGATGGAGGCCTGCACCTCGCCGATGTGCGCCTTGCCGAGCAGGAGCATCGACACGCGCGACTGGCCGATGCCGCCGCCGATCGTGAGCGGGAGTTCCCCGCGCAGAAGCATTTTGTGGTAAGGCAGCTCTCTTCTGGCGTCGCAGCCGGAGGCGTGGAGCTGGAAATCGAGCGAGCGCGGGTCGACGCGGATGCCCATCGAGGAGATCTCCATCGCGCAGCCGAGCGGCTCGTACCAGAACAGCAGGTCGCCGTTGAGGGCCCAGTCGTCGTAGTCCGGCGCGCGGCCGTCGTGCGGTTTGCCGGAGCGCAGCGGCGCGCCGATGCCGATGATGAAGCTCGTCGGGTGCTCGCGCACATAGGCGTTCTCGCGCTCTTTGGGCGTGAAGCCCGGGTAGAGGTCCTCGAGCTCCTGCGCGGTGACGAAGCTCACGCGGCGCGAGAGCTTTCCGAGAGCCTGGAGCTGCGGATAGATGGCCTGCATGGTGTCCTGCGTGTCGCAGATCGCGGTCACGATGTCCATGACCGTGGACTTGAGGTAGTCGAGGTTGCGGTTTTCGGGCAGGATGACCTTCTCCCAGTCCCACTGGTCGACGTAGACCGAGTGGAGAGCGTCGAGCTCGTCCTCGTCGCGGCGCACGGCGTCCATATCGGCGACGATGCCCTTGCCGGGATAAAAGCCGTAGCGCTTGAGCGCGAGGCGCTTCCATTTGGCGAGGGACTGGACGATCTCGGCGCGGTGGGGCGAGCGCAGGATATCGAAGCTGACCGGACGCTCATAGCCGTTGAGGTTGTCGTTCAGACCCGAGGCCTCGTCGACGAAGAGCGGCGCGGAGACGCGCTGGAGATTCAGCAGCGCGCCGAGCCTGTCCTCAAACAGCCGCTTGAGCAGGCTGATGGCCTTCTGCGTATCATAGACGGACAGCAGACTGACATAGTTTTCGGGGATGGCGTATTTCATATGGGATCACTTTCCTTCTTCGCACAGGATTTCGACGATCCGCTGGTAGATCTCCTCCGCGCTGCGGCGGAAGGTCTTCTTCATCGTCTTCGCCTGCTCCTCGCCCGCGCAGAGAACGGACAGAGAAATGATCTCGCCCTTGCCGTCGGACATGGCCAGCTTGACGTGGCAGCCCTCCTCGTCCGTCACGCTGTCGGCGCGGATCATGGCCGCGCGCGCCAGCCGCTCCTCCACCGGGGCGATCAGCTTCAGCGCCCGCGCGCGCACGGAGTACGGCAGGCTGTTCTCGACCTCGCGGCCGTCGCGCTTGCCCTTGTCGGTGGCGGCGTATTCCTCATCCTCGCAGACGACGTGGCCGGTGGCGATCAGCTCGCCCAGGCAGTCGGAATAGTCGAAGTAACCCACGCCGTCGTCGCACTGCTGGCACAGCTCGTCGAGCGTGCCGCGGTCGACCGGGGCGGGCAGGCGGCTTAAGATAAACAGGATGAGCAGCTTGATGTCCAGCTTTTCATGGATAAAACCGTGGTGGTCCATGGCATATCACCCTCCGTACGATAATATAACAATTATACTTCTCCCGCGCTTTTTTTCAAGTGTAAAATGGAGCGGGAAACGCCGCTTTTTCCCCCTTCGGCTGTCTGAGCGTACGGCCGCCGTGTCAGATCGCTGTCACACGGGGCCGCCGGGCGCATAAACTGTACTGAAGTTTCTCATCCAGGAGGTCATCTTATGCCCGACAAAGCCGTTCCCGGGCCCGTCGGAAGCAACGCCAGCATCCGAGAGGCCGTTTCGATCAATACCGCAAAGATCTTCGACTGCTGCCGAGACAAGGACTGCGTCGACGAGCTGCGCGTCTATCCCACGATCAGCTCGCAGGCCTACATAGACAACGCGATCAGCATCCGCCCGAAATCCGCCGAGCTGCTGTTCGTCAACGTGAACGTCGAGCCCGTGGGCTTCAACCGCGGCTACTACACCGTGGACTGCACCTACTTCTACCGCGTCACGGCCGAGACCTTCCCCGGCGCGCAGCTCTGCCGCGGTCTGGCTGTCTTCGACAAACGCGTGATGCTCTTCGGCAGCGAGGGCAGCGTCAAGACCTTCTCCTCCGACAGCGAGGAGGGCGTCGTCACCTCGGACGATCAGCCGAAGGCCGTCGTCAGCGCGGTCGACCCGATCTGCCTGCACTGCACGCTCGCCGACGCAGCCGAAACGCCGGGCAGCGAGAACATCATCATCCCGCAGTTCATCCTCGACGCGATGGGCGAGGACCTCGTGACCGTGGACAACGTGCGGCGCTGGTACGTCACGATCGGGCAGTTCTCGATGGTGCGGCTTGAGCGCGACACGCAGCTGCTGATCCCGGCCTACGACTACTTCCTGCCGGATAAGGAGTGTCCCGGCACCAGCGAGGACGATCCCTGCGCGCTTTTCGGGCGCATCAGCTTCCCTGTCGAGGAGTTTTTCCCGCCCGACAGCGTGGCGGAGAGCGATGATTACAAACAGTATAAATAAGGGACCGGGCTGGGAATGACCCAGCCAGGCCGATTTTTTGACCATCCCCGAAAGACCCCTGCGGGCGCCTTTTTCGGCGTTTAGTTAAAACTATCTGTATTGTTTCGGAAAAGTTCCGCGATACGGGCGCGCATAGCCTCGTGCTCCGGCAAAGAAAGCTGCGGGTCGGCGGCGAGGAGAGCTTTGGCTTCCTCCTGCGCGGTCTTGAGCACCTGCGTGTCCGCGCCGAGGTCGGCCACGTGCATCTCCGGCAGGCCGTGCTGGCGCGAGCCGAAAAAGTCGCCGGGGCCGCGCAGGCGCAGATCCTCCTCCGCGATCTCAAAGCCGTTGTTCGTTTTGGTCATGATGGAAAGCCGCGCCTTCACGTCCTCGCTCTTGTTGTCCGAGACGAGGATGCACCAGCTTTTGAACGCCCCGCGTCCGACGCGGCCGCGCAGCTGGTGGAGTTGGCTCAGGCCGAAGCGCTCGGCGTTCTCGACGATCATCAGCGCGGCGTTCGGCACATCCACGCCGACCTCGATCACGGTCGTGGCGACAAGGATATCCGTCTCGCCGCGTACGAAAGCGGCCATGACCGCGTCCTTATCCTTCGGCTTCATGCGGCCGTGAACGCAGGCGACCTTCAGCTCCGGGAACTCCTTCGCCAGCTCCTTCGCGTGCTCCTCGGCGGATTTGAGAGCGCTCTCGCCCTCCTCGTCGTCCTCGACCTTCGGACAGACGACGAAGCTCTGCCGTCCCTCCCCCGCCAGCTTGCGGATGAAGCCGTGCAGGCGCGCGCGATAGCTCTCGTCCACGGCGAAGGTGTCCACCTTCTGCCGTCCGGGAGGCAGTTCGTCGATGATCGATACGTCGAGATCGCCGTAGATCATCAGCGCGAGCGTGCGCGGGATGGGCGTGGCGGACATGACGAGCACATGCGGCCGCTCGGCTTTGCCGATGAGCGCCGAGCGCTGGCGCACGCCGAAGCGGTGCTGCTCGTCCGTGACGATCAGGCCGAGGCGGGCATATTCCACGTCCTCGGAGAAGAGAGCGTGCGTGCCGACCACGAGGTCATATTCTCCAGCTTTAATCGCGGCCTTCGCCTCGCGCTTTTCCTTTGCGGTCATCGAGCCGGTCAGCTTGCCGACGCGCATCCCGAAGGGCGCGAGGAGCTTTGAGAGCGTGGCCGTATGCTGCTCGCAGAGGATCTCGGTCGGCGCCATGAAGGCGCTGACATAGCCGTTTTCACGGCAGAGCCAGCACAGCGCCGCCGCGACCAGCGTTTTGCCGCTGCCGACGTCGCCCTGCACAAGGCGGTTCATCACAAAGCCGCCCGTCATGTCCGCCGCAGCTTCCTCGATCGCGCGTCTCTGCGCGCCGGTGGGCGTGAAAGGCAGAGCCGAATAGAAGGCCGAGAAGTCGCGTCCTTCAAGCTTCAGGCCGCTCTCCTTCGTGCGCTCTGCGCGCAGAGTGCCCAGCGCGCAGGCCAGGATGAAGAGCTCCTCGAACACCAGACGGCGGCGGGCGATGGCAAGCGCCTCAAAGTCGGGCGGGAAGTGGACGTTTTCAAAGGCATAGCGCGCCTGCGCCAGGCCGTTGCGCGCGCGGATCTCCTCGGGCAGATACTCCGGGAGCTGTCCGGCGCAGGCGTCGAGCCCCTGCCGCACCGCGTCGCGGAGCGTGCGCTGGTTGAGCGCGGCGTTTACGCGGTAAACGGGCAGGATGCAGCCGGTCACGCCGCGGGGCTTGTCTTCTTTTTCATAGGCGGGGTTGACCATGCTGCGCCGTCCGCCGCTGCGCTCGACCTTTCCGAAAAAGCAGACGCTGTCGCCCCGTGAGAGATAGTCCTTTACATAATTTTGATTAAAATATGTTATGTCAACCGACCCGCTCTCGTCCACCGCCCGGAATTTGACAAGCTCCATCCCGCGGCGCACGCGTACGAGCCGCGGCGTGTCCGCCACGAGCGCGCGGATGCAGACCCCCTCCCCTTCCGGCGCGGCGGCGATGGGGCAGAACTTCGTTCTGTCCTCGTAGCGCGCGGGGAAATAGGACAAAAGGTCATAGAGAGAAAAGACGCCAAGCTTTCCGAGCGCCTGCGCCTTTTTCTCCCCTATTCCCTTGATGTAACGGACGGATGTGGATAAGTCAGTCATATTTTATTCGCTGTAACTCACGGTATAGCCTTTGTTGACGAGCGTGAAGTCCTCGATGAGGCCCTTCGTGCAGATGATCCGGTTGTCCTTGGTGATCAGGACCATGTCGAAGCCGCCGCCGTCCGTCTTGCCGTATTGACGCCAGTAGTTGAGCGACTGCACTTCGCCGAGGACGAACATCGCGGTGGACAGGCAGTCGGCCATCGTGCCGTCCTTGCATATGATCGTGACGGACACAAGGTTGTTCGACACCGGATAGCCGCTCTGCGGCTTGAGGATGTGGTGATAGGTATTGCCGGTGGTCACGTCCGTGAAATTCCGCTGGTAGCTGCCGGAGGTGACGACGGCGGTCTCGCCGACGTTGAGCACGCCGACGTAGCTGCTGCCGGGATTGTTCGGGTCTTCGATGCCGACGCGCCACTGGGATCCGTCGGGCTTGAGTCCGAGCGTCTGTACGTTGCCGCCGAGCGAGATGATGCCGCTCGTCACGCCCGCGGCGCGCATGGCGGCGACGGCTTTGTCGGCAGCGCAGCCCTTGGCGACCGCGCCGAAGCTCATTTCGCCGTAGGAGGGCATCGAGACCGTGTAAGTGCCGGAGCTGGGAAAGCTCGTGAGGATGACCTTGTCAAAGCAAACGCGGCTAAGCTGGTCAAGGATCTCATAGTCGTAAGGGACGTAGTATTTGCTGTCGATAAAGCCCCATAGCTTGAGCAGCGGATAGACCGTGAGATCCAGCGCGCCGGAGCTCTGCTTATAGACCTGCTTGGCGGCGGAGAGCATGTCGGCGACCTGGCCGGGAACGACGACGTTTTCGCCGTTGGCGTGGTTGATGGCCCAGACGGTGCTGCCCTCTCTTTCGGGGTCGAGCATCGCGTCCATGGAATAGAGCACGCTCTCGGCGGCGGCGAGACCGCTTTCGCGGTTTTTACCGTAGGCGACGAGCGTCATCGTCGTGTCCATGGCAAAGACGACGGATCTGCTCTCCTTGGTCTCGCCGCAGGCGGCGAGCGGAAGCATCAGCAGCGCGCAGAGCAGCGCGCACAGGATCCTCGTCAAAGTGTTCGGTTTCTTCATAAAATACTCCTCTTTATCGGGGAAGTCTGTCGCAATCCCGTCACCGCGCAAGGCGGATCGTATCCTTTATTTTGTTATTATAGCATATCCTGAAGAAAATGAAAACTGCTATTTACTTTGCCTTTTCTTTTTGCTATAATGCTTTCCGCACGCGGCTGTAGCTCAGCTGGATAGAGTGCCAGACTCCGACTCTGGAGGTCGTGGGTTCGAATCCCGTCAGCCGTACCAGAAAAGGGACATCCGAAAGGATGTCCCTTTTCTGTTGCCGCGCCTTCGGCGCTGCTTTATCCGCTTCGCTCAAATTGATGGGAGGAGGCGCTGCGCCCCCTCCCAAGCCCTCTCCAAAGGTTTTTTTCGCAGGTGCTCCCACGACCTCCAGGTGCGAAGCACTTCAATCCGCCGGAGGCGTCCGATGCAAAGCATCGGACAGGTCGTGGGTTCGAATCCCGTCAAAAGTGATTCGAACCGAGCGGTAGTGAATGGCGTGCCGGGGGCACGCCAGAGCCGCGAGGCGGCCCGCCCGCAGGCGGGGAATCCCGTCAGCCGTACCAGAAAAGGGACATCCGAAAGGATGTCCCTTTTCTGTTGCCGCGCCTTCGGCGCGGCTTTATCCGCTGTGCTCAAATTGTTTGGAGGAGGCGCTGCGCCCACTCTCAAGACCTCTCCAAAGGTTTTTTCACAGGCGGTAAATCCCGTCAGCCGTCCCAAAAACAGACGCCCCGGGTGGGGCGTTTGTTTTTGGGTTTGCGCACGGTTCCTGGCGCGAGAGTTCAAGCGCGCGTCAACGCGGCGAAGCGTCAGTCGTTCCGCCGAACATGAAAAAACTTTCGGCCGTCCGGCGGCGGAAAGCAGCTTTTGCCTCTTCGTCCCGAAGCGGGTTTTTACGTCTTTACGCGGGAAAAGGATGCGGCTATAATAAAGAAAACCTGAAGTCGAATGTGGGGTGTGAGCATGCGGGAGAACAATCGCGCGCCAGTCACGGTACGGATCCTGGATCAGAGCGAACGGGACGCGGCGCTCTCGCTCGCGTGGAAGGTGTTCTGCGAATTCGAGTCACCCGATTACGCGCCCGAGGGCACCGCGGAATTCAAAAAGTGTCTCGACGACGAGAGCTATCTGGCCGGCATCCGGTACTACGGCGCCTTCGACGGAGAAAGGCTCGTCGGCCTGCTCGGCATCCGGGAAGAACGCTGCCATATCTGCTTTTTCTTCGTGGACGGGCCGTATCACCGGCGCGGGATCGGGACGAGACTGTTCGAGAGAATGCGCGAGGATCATCCGAACAGGACGATCACGCTCAATTCCTCGCCTTACGGCCTGCCGTTTTACAGGCGTCTCGGCTTTAGGGCCGCGGCCGAAGAGCAGACGGTCAACGGCATCCGCTTCACGCCGATGGCATATGGCGAAAAGCCGCGCCTTGAAACGGCGCGGCTGGTCATCGACCCGCTCCGTCCGGAGGACAGAGAGGATTATTTCACCAACATATCGCACGACAAAAACGTGCTCGAGACCTTCGTCTGCCGCTATGCGGAGAGCCTGGAGGACTTTGATTTCTCTTCGTATCTCAAAAACGAAACGCTCTTTGCCATCCGTCTGAAGGAGACGGAAAGCCTCGTCGGCATCATCCTGTACTTTGACACGGCGGACGGCTCCTGCGAGATCGGCTACGGGCTCGGCTCGGGTTTCTGGGGCCGCGGCTTCGCGACCGAGGCGGTCGGAGCCTTTTTGAGCTATCTGCTCTGTGAAAAAGGCTTTGCGCGCGTTTACGCTTCTTTTTTCCGGGGCAACGAGGCCTCGCGGCGCGTGATGGAAAAGTGCGGCATGCGCTTCGACCGTGTCTCGGAAAAGGAACTCACATACCTCGGCGTCGAGCGGGACCTCATCTATTACGTCATAAACAAGGACGATACTTGAAAAAGCGCGAAAAAAGACCGGCGGAACTCCGTCGGTCTTTTTCCTTATGCCGCTTATCGGATCGGGTTGTTGCTGGCGCTGAGGACTTCTTCGTGCGCGTCCATAAAGGCCTTCATCTCGGCGTAGGTGATCTCCTTGGGGCGCAGCACCGTCAGATCATAGTCGGTCGTGCCGTCCTTGCGGCGGTTGACCTTGCTGTCCGTGACCTGTACGCCCCATTCGTCGAGCTGCCTGTGCAGCGACTGGTTGAACTCGTAGCCGTTCTTGACCGTGAACTGCAGGCGGTTGGCCGCATAGGAGTCTGAGCCTATCGCGTAGCGGTGCGTCAGGAACTGCATCAGGCTGACGACGATCGTGACGAAGAGCGCGATCAGATACATGCCCGCGCCCGCGGCGAGGCCGATGGCAGCCGTAACCCACAGGCCCGCCGCCGTGGACAGGCCCTTGATGGTGCCGCCGTTTTTGAAGATGACGCCCGCGCCGAGAAAGCTGATGCCGCTGACGACCTGGGCCGCCACACGGGCGGGGTCGGCCCCGCGGGAGCCGGAGAAAAGCCCTTCCTCGGCCGAGGCGATCTCGGGGAAGGCGTATTTGGACACGATCATAAACAAGGCCGCGCCGCAGCAGACCAGAATGTGCGTGCGGATGCCTGCCTCTTTGAAGCGGCGGCTGCGCTCGATACCGATGATCGCGCCGAAGGCGCAGGAGACGATGATGCGCAGGAAAAGATCCGCGGTCTGCAGCAAACTGAAATGTATATCGAAAACCTGTTCCAGATTCATGCTTTCCCCTCCCCTGTTCCGGATCGTTTTCCCGGGAAAAGTCCGGCCGGTCCGTGAGTTTCGTCTTTTTCTTCATCTTACGCCATTTAACGCCTCAATGCAAGCACAAAAGGTTCAAAGGAGGCGGAAAAGTGCCCAAAAGCTTATCTGCGGCCCCGGAAAAGCAAGGCCGCAGATCGTTTCAGTACAGTTCTTCTTCGCGGACGCACTCGTTCTTGATCTCGCCGACGAGGCTCTGCAGCGCGTCGATCACGTGCGGACGGATGTCGCCGCCGATAAGCACGAGCATGATGTCGTCGCCGACGGAGAGCTTTCCCTCGTTGAGCCAGACGCGGACGTGGAAGATCCCCGGCAGCGCCTTTGCGCGCTCGATCGCGGCGGCAAGCTTTTCCCGGTCATAGGAAAAGAGCATACCCTCCACGTCGCTCTTTCGCTCCACGCCGAAGCGCACGACGGCCTTGGGCGCGGCGCGCACGACGCCGTTGTGGAACAGGTACATCCCGTTCTCCTGCGCCTCCGGGGCCGCCTTGGCCTCGCGGATCCATTCATCCAGAGAGGGTCTCGTCATTTCGCCGCCTCCGCGCAGTTCGCCGAGCCGGAAGAGGCCAGCATATCCAGACCGTGCATCAGCGCGTCCATGACTGCGAGGATGTTTTCCTTCGCGGCCTTTTCGCTCCCCGGCAGGTTGACGATCAGCGAGCGGCCGCGGATGCCCGCGGCGCTCCGCGAGAGGCAGCCGCGCGGCGTGATGCGCATGCTCGCGGCGCGCATCGCCTCGGGGATGCCGGGGGTCTCGCGCTCAATGACCGTTCTGGTGGCCTCGGGCGTGATGTCGCGCGGGGAAAAGCCCGTGCCTCCGGTCGTAAGGATAAGGGATATCTCCAGCTCGTCGGCGCATTTGACGAGCTCGCGGCGGATATCCTCCGCCTCGTCGGGGACGATGGCGCGATAGGCCACCTCCAGCCCGTATTCTCCGGCGATCGCGCACAGCGCGGGACCGCTGGTGTCCTCCCGCTCGCCGCGGAAGCCCTTGTCGCTGATGGTGATAACGGCAGCCGTGTAGCTCATGTTTCCGCCTCCCTGTGAAAATCTCCGTGGACGCCGCCCGTCTTGTCGAGCAGGCGGATGTCCGTGATGACCATGTCCTTCTGCACGGCCTTGCACATGTCGTAGACCGTGAGCGCCGCGACCGAGGCCGCGGTCAGCGCTTCCATCTCCACGCCGGTGCGCCCGCCGCAGGAGACGGAGGCGCGGATCTCCACGCTGCAGCGCTCCTCGTCGAGCGATAGATCCAGGTCGATGCCGTCGA
>ONQJ01000019.1 GCA_900319935.1 uncultured Eubacteriales bacterium
AGTTGACGGGACAGGCTTTTTTTGCTAAATTAAGAATGCACCGATGTGCATCTTGTATAAAGTTAAGGAGTGGCAAGTATGATTTCCAAAGAGGTAGTTATCAACAATCAGGTCGGCCTCCATGCCAGACCGGCTACTTTCTTTATCCAGAAGGCGAACGAGTTCAAGAGCAGTATTTGGGTCGAGAAAGAAGACAGACGCGTCAATGCGAAGAGCCTTCTCGGCGTACTTTCCCTTGGTATCGTCAAGGGCACGGTGGTCACACTTATTGCCGACGGCGCCGACGAGGACGAGGCGATCGCCACGCTCTCCGCGCTGATAGATTCCGATTTCTCCGAGTAATATCGGGAACAACTTTATTCATGGATGGGGCGTGCAAAGCACGCCCCGTTTTCGTAAAATGCTCTTTTGGTGATCCTTATGACGAAAGAAAACAAGGCCATACTGGAGATGCTGTGCTGCGCCGCGCTGTGGAGCATCGCAGGGATCTTTATCAAGCTGATCCCCTGGAACGCCTTCGCCGTGGCAAGCATGCGCAGCCTCGTCGCGGGAACGGTCATCGCCGTATACATGGCGATGCGGCGATACCGCTTCGTGCTCAGCCGCCGCGCTCTGCTCGCCGGACTGCTCGAGGGCGGGGTCTATCTGTGCTTCGTCTGCGCCAACAAGCTGACCACGGCAGCAAACGCGATCGTGCTGCAATTCACGTCCCCGGTCTTTATCGTGCTTTACTCCGCCCTTTTCTTCGGCGAAAAGATCAAAAAAAGCGATCTCACGGTCGTGCTCTTCACGCTCGCGGGCATCGCGCTGTTTTTCTTTGACCAGCTGCAGGGCGGCTATATCCTCGGCAACTGCGTGGCGATCCTCGCGGGTATGATCATGGCGGGCATGTTCATGGCCATCGGCTCGCTCAAAGGCGAGGAGCGCTTCAGCGCCGTGCTGATCGGCCAGATCTTCGCGTTCCTCGCGGGACTGCCTTTTTGCCTTGGCGGAAGGCTGTCGCTCACGCCGACGGCGGTCCTGAGCATCCTGGTGCTCGGCGTGTTCCAGCTTGGCATCTCCTATATCCTGTACGCCAAGTCTGCGGACTACTGCCCGCCGCTGGCCTGCTGCCTGCTCGGCGCGCTCGAGCCGCTGCTCAATCCCGTGTGGGTCTTTCTCTTCAACGGCGAGCGTCCGGGTATCTTCGCGCTTGTCGGCGCGGTGATCGTCGTGGGCGCGATCACGGTCTGGTGCATCTATAAAGCCAAAGCAGAGGAAACGACACATGCTTGACACGCTCCTGGAAAAAGCGAATAACCTGCCACAGCTGCCGGGCGTGTATATCATGCTCGACGAAAAGGGCGAGGTCATCTACGTCGGCAAGGCCAAACGGCTGAAAAACCGCGTCGTCAGCTACTTCCGCGGCGAGCATCTGCCGAAGGTAGCGGCGATGGTCGACAAGGTGCGCGATTTCAACGTGATCGTCGCTGACAGCGAATTCGAAGCGCTCGTGCTGGAAAACTCGCTGATCAAGCGCCACAGGCCGCACTACAATATCCTGCTCAAGGACGACAAGGGTTATCCCTTCATCCGCATCGATTTTCAAAGTCCCTATCCGCAGCTGACGCTCTCCCGCAGCGCTCCGAAGGATGGAGCGAGCTATTACGGCCCTTTCGGCGGGCGCTACCAGACGCGCGAGATCATCGCCGCGATCCGCCAGACCCTGCTGCTGCCGGACTGCTCGCGGAAATTCCCGCGCGATATCGGCAAGGACCGGCCCTGTCTGAAGTATCAGATGGGCAGCTGCGCCGGATGGTGTCTCGAGGACAAGACGCAGGAGGACTACCGCAGCCGCGTCGAACAGGCCGCGCTGATCCTGGAAGGAAAGAGCGCGGAACTGATCGAAGCTCTGCGCGGCAGAATGGAGCAGGCGGCGGAGGAGCTTCGCTTCGAGCAGGCCGCCGCGCTGCGCGACCGCATCCGCTCGGTCGAGGCGCTCTCGCACAAGCAGCGCGTGATCTCCACAGCCTTTTCGGACACCGACGCGATCGGTTTCCAGCGCGGCGCGAAGAGCTGCTTTACGGTACTGCACTTTCAGAACGGCGATCTCACAGGCAAGGACGCGGAGATGCTCGACGAGCCCGTCGAGGAGGACGGCGAGGCGATCTCCAAGCTCGTGCGCCAGTACTACGCCTCGCGCGGGACGGTGCCGAAGCACATTCTGCTGCCCGCAGAATGCGACGACAGCGAGGAACTGGAGACCTATCTTTCCGAGAGCTCCGGCAGAAAGACCGTGATAGAAGTCCCCAGACGCGGCGAGCGTATGCGGCTCGTCGAGAGCGCGCAGCTCAACGCGCGCGAGGAGATCCTGCGCCGCACGACGCAGGCCCAGCGCCGCAGCAAAACGCTCGAGTGGCTGCAGAAGGCGCTGGACCTGGAGGTCTTTCCGAAGAGGATCGAGGCCTTTGACATTTCCAATCTCGGCAGCACGGGCATCGTCGCGGCGATGACCGTCCATGCGGACGGCCGGCCGCTCAAGCGGGATTACCGCAAATTCCGCATCCGCGGGCTTGAACAGGCGGACGACTATGCCAGCATGTACCAGGCCCTGACGCGGCGCCTGCAGCGTTATCTCGACGGAGACGAGAAGTTCTCGCCGCTGCCGGACCTGCTGCTCATCGACGGCGGTCAGGAGCATGCCGCGACCGCCCGGCGCGCCGCGGAGGATCTGGGTCTGAGCCTTCCGATCTTCGGCATGGTCAAGGACGATCGGCACCGCACGCGCGCCCTCGTCTCGCCCGAGGGAAGGGAGATCGGCATCTCGGGCAATCAGGCCGTCTTTTCGCTGGTCGGAAACATCCAGGAGGAGACGCACCGCAGCGCGATCGAATATCAGCGCTCGCTCCGGGCGGAAAGCTACGGCTCGACGCTCGAGAAGATCCCGGGAGTGGGAAAGAAGCGCCGCGAGGAGCTGATCGCGCATTTCAAGTCCGTCAGGGCGATCCGGGAGGCCTCTCTCGAGGAGCTCGCCGCCGTCGTGCCGAAGAACACCGCGCAGGCGGTATGGAATTATTTCCGAAAGGAAACGGAAGGGCAGGAGGAGTAAATGAGAGTCATTACCGGCAGCGCGCGGGGCAGACGCCTCAAAACGCCCGACAACTATGATATCCGCCCCACGAGCGACAACGTCAAGGAGGCCGTCTTCAATATCCTCCAGTTCGACGTGGAGGGCAGACGGGTGCTCGATCTCTTCGCCGGGACCGGCCAGCTGGGCATCGAGGCACTCAGCCGCGGCGCGGCGAGCGCCGTCTTCATCGACCGCGACCGCACGGCCGTGCAGATCGTCAAGGACAATCTGAAGACCTGCGGTCTCACGGGAACGGTGCTCTGCGGCGATTCGCTGTCCTATCTGCGCAGCTGCGGCCGCTTCGATCTGATCTTTGTCGATCCGCCCTACGATTCGGGCATTTACGACGAGGTCCTGCAGACGATCAATCAGGTTGACATATTATCCGAAGGTGGTATAATAATCGTTGAAGCTCGGCGCGAAACGCCGCTGAGCGACATGACGGCGCCGTACCGCGCGCTCCGGGAATACCGCTACGGCAAGGTCAAGATCTGCACCTATACCAGGGAGGACAGCCTATGAGGACCGCCATCTGCCCGGGCAGCTTCGATCCGATCACGCTCGGACATCTCAACATCATCCGCCGCGCCTCCAGGATCTTTGACAAGGTCGTCGTCTGCATCATGAAAAACTCCACCAAGACCTCGCCGATGTTCACGGCGGAGGAGCGCGTGGACATGGTGCGGCGCGCCTGCGTCCGCTATGAAAACGTCATGGTGGAGAGCTCGGATATCCTTCTGGCAGAGTATGTCCGGCGCTTTGAAAACCCCGTGATCGTCAAGGGCCTGCGCGCGGCCTCCGACTTTGAGTATGAGTTCCAGATGGATCTCATCAACAAAAACATCAACCCCGAGCTCGAGACGATGTTCCTCACCGCCAGCGGCAAATACACCTTTCTCAGTTCCTCGGTCGTACGGGAAATGGCCCGATACGGGGCCGACCTCACCGGGCTCGTGCCGAGCGAGCTGATCGCAGAGATCGAAACAAAAGCTAAACAATGGGGGAAAAACAATGGATAACAACAACGACGTCATTGAACTGCTCGACATTCTCTACGGCATGGTGACCGAGGCCTGGGGCGTCCCGCTCGGAAACGACAAGTGCATCATCGAACGCGACAAGGCCATCGAGATCATCAACGACATCAAGGCCAACCTGCCCAGCGCCCTCGCCGAGGCGAAGCGTCTCGTCGCCGCGAGGGACGAGTTCATCGGCAACGCCAAGCGCGAGGCCGAGGCCATGCGCAAGAGCGCCGAGGAGAAGGCGCGCCTTATGGTCGAGGAGCAGGAGATCGTCAAGACCGCCAAGGAAAAGAGTGCCGAGATGATCGCCGCCGCCGAAAACAAATCCCGCGAGCTGCGCCGCATCGCCGCCGATTACGTCGACGATCTCATGCGCCAGACGGAGGAGAGCATCTCCTCCGCGCTTGCCACCGTGCAGAACTCCCGCGGCGCGTTCCGCAGCGCCGGAGCCTCTGCCGCGAAGAGCGGGAGCGAGGAAGTGCCCGCGCAGGAATAAGCGTGTGTCCGCGCAAACTCCCGGGCCCATATTTTGGGCCCGGGAGTTTGCGCTTTTCCATATGTTGTGATACCTGAAAAAGAGAAAAAACCGCAAAAAATAAGACAAAAAAAGACAAAAAGTTTCGCTTGCTTTTTCCGGAAACGCCCCCTATAATTGAATTGAAAGTGGAGCGAAGTGGAGCGTTTTGGAGAGATAATATAGAGGAAGGGCAGCGAAATGACAGGCGAATTCCAACATTCCCTTGACAGCAAGGGCCGAATTTTTATCCCCGCCAAGCTCAGAGAGGAGCTCGGCGAGATCTTTTATATGACCGTATCGATGGAACGCTGCCTCTGCGTTTACAGCGCGGAGAGCTGGCGGAGCTTTTCCGACAAGGTGAGCGACATGCCCTATGTCAGACAGCGGCTGATGCGCCCGCTTTTCGCCCATGCGGCGAAATGCGAGCTCGACAGCCAGGGCAGGACCATCGTCCCGCAGGCCCTGCGCGCATATGCCGGTCTCGTCAAGAACGTGACCGTGGTAGGCTGCAACAACCACGCCGAGCTGTGGGACAGCGAGGCCTGGCAGAGCGTCTGCGAAGCCGAGTCCGCGCCGGAGAACATTGCCGCGGCCATGGAGGAGCTTGATTTCTGAAATGGATGAGCCGAAACATGTTTCCGTCCTGCTGACGGAGTGTATCGACAATTTGAACATCGATCCCGAGGGCGTCTATGTCGACGGCACGCTCGGCCTGGGCGGCCATTCGCTGGAGATCGCCAAACGTCTCCGCGGCGGCCGCCTTGTCTGCATAGACCGCGACGAGACCGCGATCGAGCGCGCGGGAAAGCGGCTGGAAACTTACCGGGACAGGATCAGCTTCGTGCACGGCAACTTTTCCGATACCGCCGAGATCCTGCGCTCGCTCGGCCTGGACGGGGCGGACGGCATGCTTTTCGATCTGGGGGTATCCTCCCCGCAGCTCGACGAGACCGCGCGCGGCTTCTCCTATCAGCATGATGCTCCGCTCGACATGAGGATGGACGCCTCCGCGCCGCTGACGGCCCGAACGGTGGTCAACGAGTGGGACGAGGACCGCCTCAACCGCATCCTGTGGGATTACGGCGAGGAGCGCTACGCCCGCCGCATCACGGCGGCGATCCTGGCGCGCCGCGCGGTCAGACCGATCGAAACGACGGGAGAACTCGTCGAGATCATTCGTTCCGCCATGCCCGCGGCGGCGCTGCGGGAAAAGCAGCATCCGGCCAAGCGCAGCTTTCAGGCGATCCGCATAGCGGTGAACGACGAGCTCGGCGAGGTCGAGCGCATGATGGACACGGCGCCGGACATGCTCCGCAGAGGCGGACGGCTGTGCGTCATCAGCTTTCATTCGCTTGAAGACCGCATCGTCAAGACCGGCATCGCACGCCGGGAGAACGGCTGCACCTGCCCGCGCGAGGCGCCGATCTGCACCTGCGGCTTTGTACAGACGCTGCGCAGCGTGACAAGGAAACCCATCCTGCCGAGCGAAGAAGAGATCAAAGAAAACCCCCGCGCGCGAAGCGCCAAGCTGCGCGTGGCGGAGAGAGTATAGATGCGCCGCCGCAGACAGAGAGCTTTCGTTCGCTCCGTGTGCTTTCTGCTGGCGGCGCTTCTGCTCAGCGAGCTGTCCGCGCTGCGGAAGGAAAAAGCGGAGCTGGAAAGCGAAAAAGGGATCCTGTCCGTACGTCTGGCCGCCCGTACGAGTCTGGAAGAGATTGAGCGCCGCGCCGAGGAAGAGCTGGGTATGCGCCCCTGCCGCGGCGATCAGATCGCCGAGATCGGCATAGAGGAAGACGACGCCGCATAAAAATAGACAAACGATCTGTTTTTACGGGAGCGTCCTATGGCGAACAACAACTGGAAAAACGCGCCGGGCATCGGCATGCTGCGCCGCACGCTGTTCCTGATGGCAGTGTGCGGCATCGTCTCGTTTGTCCTGCTGCTGGGACGGCTGTACAGGCTTCAGATCACGGAGCATGAAAAATACGAGTCCCTTGCGATCTCCCAGCAGCTGCGCGAGGCGGGCGGCTCGCCCGTGCGCGGAGAGATCTGCGACCGGAACGGTTTTCCATTGGCGGTCAGCGCGTCGGTGGACAACGTCTATCTCAGCCCCGTTGAGATCGCCTCGAACGGAGAGGACAAGGATCTGATCGCGGACCGGCTCTCGGAGATCCTCGGCATCCCGCGCGAGGAGATCCGCGAGAAGGCGTCGCGCAAGGGCTCGTGGTACGTGACCGTGGCGCGCAAAGTCGAGCGGGAGACCGCGCAGCGGGTACGGGAGTTCAAGAACGAATGCGGCATCCGCGGCGTGCGGCTTGAGACCGACACGAAGCGCTACTATCCCAACGCGACGCTCTGCTGCCATCTCATCGGCTTTGTCGGAACGGACAACAGCGGCCTTGAGGGGATCGAGGCGCAGTACAACGCCTTTCTGGAAGGAAGCGCGGGGAAGACCCTGCGCGAAGTCAACGCCTACGGAGCGGAACTGCTTTTCGAGAAATATGCCGAGCATGTCGCCGGGACGCGCGGCTGCGATCTTGTCACGACGATCGATTCGACGATCCAGTACTACATCGAAAAGCACCTCAAACAGGCCGTCGTCGACTATGACGTCCGCAACGGCGCGGGCGCGATCGCGATGGACGTCGATACCGGCGCGATCCTGGCGATGGCCTCGCTGGGAAACTACGATCCGAACGACTTTCTTGCCGTCAGCGAGCAGGATCAGGCCGCGGTC
The DNA here is from genome assembly GCA_900319935.1 of uncultured Eubacteriales bacterium. Taxonomy (GTDB): domain Bacteria; phylum Bacillota; class Clostridia; order Oscillospirales; family Oscillospiraceae; genus Limivicinus. The sequence continues at coordinate 7,386 of ONQJ01000019.1, forward strand.
GACGCGGCGGCAAGCCCGGAGGAGGCTGCCGGACTTCTGCGCGCCTTCCAGCAGCGTCAGTGGCGAAACAAGGCGCTTTCCGACACCTATGAACCCGGGTCGACCTTCAAGATCATCACGCTGTCGATGGCGCTCGACTGCGGCGCTGTCGGCATGAACGACGCTTTTTACTGTCCGGGACAGGTCAGCGTCCTCGGACGCAGCAGCCCGATCCGCTGCTGGAAGGACGGCGGCCACGGCTCGCAGACGCTGACGCAGGCCGTGCAGCATTCCTGCAACGCGGCCTTCGTGAATATCGGACTGCGCGTCGGCGCGGAGCGCTTTTACGAATACTGCGACGCGTTCGGCTTTCTCAGGCTCACGGACGATCCGGACGAAAACCTGAGCGCCCGCACGGGCATCGATCTGGCGGGGGAGAGCGGGAGCATCTGGTGGAGTCGGAACACTTTCTGTTCCAAGCGCAATCTTTCCCAGCTCGCCGCGGCCTCCTTCGGCCAGACCTTCACGATCACGCCGCTGCAGCTCGTCACGGCCGTGAGCGCCTGCGTCAACGGCGGGCGGCTGATGAGACCCTACGTCGTCAGCGAGATCAGAGCGCCGGACGGCACGACGCTCGTGCGGCGCGAGCCGGAGCTCGTACGGCGTGTGATCTCGGAGGAGACGAGCCGGAAGGTACGCGGCATCCTCGAGCAGGTCGTCGGCGACCCCAACGAGGGCACTGGCCGAAACGCCTCGGTTGCCGGCTACCGCATCGGCGGCAAGACCGGAACGAGCGAAAAGGTCAGCCTTGAGGCGGCGACGGGGGAGAAGCAGTACATCGTTTCCTTTATCGGTTTCGCGCCGGCGGACGACCCGAAGATCGCGCTGCTCGTCTTCCTCGACACGCCCTCGACGGAAACGGGCATCTATATCAGCGGCGGGCAGATGGCCGCGCCGCTCGTCGGCAAAATGCTGACGGACATCCTTCCGTATCTCGGCGTCAGACCTTTTTACAGCGAAGCGGAGAAGGCCAATATGGACGCCGTCATGCCGCATACGGTGGGCAAAAGCCTCGGAGAGGCAGGAGAATTGATACGCGGCGCGGGACTTCGATACCGCACGCTCGGCGAGGGAGACGCCGTCACCGCGCAGCTTCCCGCCGCCTACTGCGAGATCGCGCGCGGAACGGAGGTCATCCTGTATCTGGGAGCGGAAATGTCGAATGAAAAAGAAAGTGTTCCCAATTTGATCGGAATGCGCTATAATGATGCGCGTGATACCCTGTCCCGTCTGGGGATCTATATCCATTCCCTCAGCGCCGTCCTGGACGGGGAGAGCCAGTGCGTCGGCACGCAGAGTCTCCGCGAAGGAGCTTTGGCCGCGCACGGCAGCGTGATCGAGGTCTCGCTGCTCTCCTCCGATGACGAAATGCTGGGAAGGTATTAGAAGGATAAAAGATATGAAACTGTCCGGGATCTTACGAGATATCGAGATACTGTCCGCTACGGCGGACATGGATACGGAGATCGGCGGCGTCAGCTATGACTCCCGCCGGACCGAGAAGGGCGATCTCTTCGTCGCTGTCAAGGGCTTTTCTTCCGACGGCCACCGCTTTATCCCCACGGCGATGGAAAAAGGCGCCGCAGCCGTCCTCTGCGAGGATATCCCTGCGGACGGCACGCCGTACGTGCAGATCCGGGACTGCCGTCTCGGCCTTGCGCTCGCCAGCCGCAACCTCTTCGGCGAGCCGGCGAAGGAGATGACGCTCATCGGTATCACGGGCACCAGCGGCAAGACGAGCTCGAGCTATCTCATCAAGCACATGCTGGAAACAAGGCTCGGCGCGAAGGTCGGTCTCATCGGCACGAACGGACACATGATCGGCGAGGAGTTCCTTCATTCCGAGTTCACAACGCCCGAGAGCTATGAGCTTCAAAAGCTCTTCCGCCGGATGGCGGATGCGGGCTGCACGCATGTCGTCATGGAGGTATCCTCCCATTCGCTCGCGCTCGAGCGCGTGGCGGGCGTGCACTTCGACGTGGCGCTCTATACCAATCTCTCGCAGGATCATCTGGATTTCCATCACACGATGGAGGAATACGCCGCCGCCAAGAAAAAGATCTTTTCCATGTGCTCGGCCGCCTGCGTCAACGCCGACGACGCCTGGGCGGACTATATGTGCGCGGATGCCGACTGCCCGATCCTTCGCTACGGCATCGATAACGACGAGGCCGATCTGTGCGCCGGGAACGTCGAGCTCAGCGCCGGCGGCGTGCGCTTTGAAGCGGACTTCGCCGGGGAAAAGGCGCAGACCTCTCTTGCGATCCCGGGGCTGTTCTCCGTGCACAACGCCCTCGGAGTGATGGCGGCAGGACTCGTCCTGGGGCTCTCCCTTGAGGACTGCGCGGCGGCGCTGCGCGACGCAAAGGGCGTCAAGGGCCGTCTCGAGAGCGTTCCGACGGACGGCGATTATTCGATCATCATCGATTATTCCCACAAGCCGGACGCGCTGGAAAACGTGCTCAAAACGCTGCGTCCCGTCACGAGGGGACGGCTGATCGTGCTCTTCGGCTGCGGCGGCGACCGCGACAGGCTCAAGCGGCCGATCATGGGCGCGATCGCGGCGGACAACGCCGACCTCTGCATCGTCACGAGCGACAACCCCCGGACCGAGGAGCCCGAGGCCATCATCGACGAGATCATGGAGGGATTCCGGGACAAAACGACGCCCGTGCTGCGCATCTGCGACCGCGGCGAGGCGATCCGCACGGCTATTGACAAGGCCTGCGCGGGTGATGTAATATTGCTTGCCGGGAAGGGCCACGAGGACTATCAGATCGTGGGACGCGAAAAGCGCCATATGGACGAGCGGGAGATCGTGGCCGACTACCTTGAGAAGAGGAAACACAGATGACGATACAGCTCATGTGCGCCTTTATCCTGGCGTTCCTGTTTGCCACCGCTTTCGGCAAATACTACATTCCCTGGCTGCGCAGACAGAAGGCCGGACAGAATATCAAAAGCGAAGTCGAATGGCACAAGAAAAAAAGCGGCACGCCCACAATGGGCGGCGTCATGTTCATCCTGGGCGTCCTGCTCTCGCTGCTGACGATCGGATTCCCCAGCATGCTGCGCGGCCGCTTCGTCCACCTTTTTGTGTTCCTTTTTGCGCTGGTCTTCGGAGCGATCGGCTTCCTTGACGACTGGGAGAAGATCAAGAACAAGCAGAATCTCGGCCTCTCTGCCGGGATGAAGTTCCTTCTTCAGCTCTCGGCGGCGCTCGTGTTCGTTTTTCTGATGCGCCGCATCGGCTTTGTGCGCCCCAACCTGTTCATCCCGTTCTCCAACACGGTCGTTCCCATCCCGGAGTGGCTGTACTTCGTTTTCGCCGCCTTCGTGATCGTCGGAACGGTCAACGCCGTCAATCTCACCGACGGCGTGGACGGCCTTGCCACCGGCACCTCGCTGCCCGTGTGCCTGTTTTTCGTCGCGGTGACTTTCGCCTGGGGGAAGGACTTCCTGGAACTGGGCATTTTCGCCTCAGCGCTGCTGGGCGGACTGATCGGCTTTCTGGTCTACAACTTCAATCCCGCCCAGGTATTCATGGGCGACACGGGCTCTCTCTTCCTCGGCGGAGCGATCGCCGCGCTGGCCTTTGCCTACGACATGCCGCTGATCCTCATCCTGATCGGCATCATGTTCATCATCGAAACGCTTTCGGACATTATTCAGGTCGGCTACTTCAAGCTCAGCCACGGCAAGCGCGTGTTCAAAATGGCGCCTTTCCACCACCATCTGGAGATGGGCGGCTGGACGGGAAGAAAATGGAGCGAAAAAGAGCTGTTTGTCCTTTTTACTGGCATAACGCTGCTCTTCTGCATCATATCCTTTATTGGAGTGTTCCAACGCTATACCGTGTAAGCTGAAAAAGCCGGGGAGGTGGGAGATGTGCGTTACGACACGGCCCGCCTCTCCGACTTTTCCGTTTTGCGCGGCGAGGAGAAGAAAGACGGCGTGGATCAGATCTTTCTGATCCTTGTCCTGATCCTGCTCAGCTGCGGTGTGATCATGGTCCTCTCGGCCAGCTTTCCGCGCGCCAGTTACGATCCGGCGCACGTCACGGGCGGCAACGCCGCCTACTATTTCATCCGTCAGCTGATCTTCGCCGCAGCCGGAGTCGGCGCGATGCTGCTCTGCTCGCGCTTCCCGATGGGCTTTTACAGGCGTTATGCGCGGCACTTCATGGCGCTGACGCTGCTTCTGCTCGCGCTCGTGCCTTTTATCGGCGTCAAGGCCAACGGCTCGCGCCGCTGGCTCGGCGTGGGCTCGCTGACGCTGCAGCCCTCGGAATTGGCCAAGCTCGCCGTCATCCTGCTCTTCGCGGCGATGATCTGCAGACGGCGCGGCCGCATGCGCAGCTTTCGCGAGGGGATAGCGCCCTTTGCGCTCATCCTCGCGGTGATCGTCGGTCTGCTGGTGCTCGAGCCGCATTTTTCCGCCTCGATCATCATCCTGGCGATCGGCGCGGCGATGATCTTCCTCGGCGGCGCGCCGCTTGGCTGGTTTGCCGCCGCCTTCGGCGCGGCGGGAGCCGCGCTGGGCATACTGCTGGTGTTTTTCCCTTATGCGTCCACGCGCGTCAGCACCTGGCGCGATCCCTTTTCCAGCTCCTCGAACGAGGGGTATCAGATCGTCCAGTCGCTCTATACGATCGGCTCGGGAGGACTGGGCGGCGTGGGTCTGGGAGCCAGCCGGCAGAAGTATCTGTATCTGCCGGAGGAACACAACGATTTCATTTTTTCCGTTCTCTGCGAGGAACTCGGCTTTCTGGGCGCGGCGCTGGTGCTGCTGCTGTTCGCGCTGCTGATCCTGCGCGGCTATCAGATCGCGCTTCACTGCCGGGATCCCTTCAGCTTTCTCGTCACGGCGGGCATCACCACGCTGCTCGCGCTGCAGGTCTTCCTCAACGTGGCGGTCGTTACGAATCTTCTGCCCTGTACGGGCATCTCTCTGCCGCTGTTCAGCTACGGCGGCACGGCGCTGATCCTGCAGCTCGCCGAGATGGGGATCGTGCTGAGCGCCTCGCGCGAGATCGAGGCGGTATAGAAAGAAAGGAAAGGGGAGGCCCAACGATGAGATTTCTGTTCACCTGCGGCGGTACGGCCGGTCATATCAATCCGGCGCTGGCCGTCGCCGGACGGCTGCAGGAACTGCTCGGCGGCTGTGAGATCCTCTTTATCGGCGCCAAAGGCATGATGGAGACCGAGCTCGTCCCGCGCGAGGGCTACGAGATCCGGGAGATCGAGATCACGAACATCAGCCGGGAGCACAGTCTGCACGGCATGGCGCATAATATCAACACGCTCAAAAATGTGGCCGTTTCCACGGAGAAGGCGAAAAGGATCATCCGGGAATTCGGACCCGACGCCGTGATCGGGACGGGCGGTTACGTGTGCTTTCCCGTGCTGACGGCGGCGGCGAAGCTGCACATTCCGACCCTCGTGCATGAGAGCAACGCTCTTCCCGGTCTGACGACGAGGCTGCTCGCCGAGAAGGTGGACAGGGTCATGGTCGGCTTCGAGGACAGCCGGGAGCATTATGCCAGACCGGAAAAGGTGACCGTCACCGGCACGCCGGTGCGCGGCAGTTTTTCAAGGTATACGAAGGAAACGGCGAAGAAGGAACTCGGGATCCCGAACGACAGGCCTCTTGTCGTTTCGGTCTGGGGCTCGCTTGGCGCGGGACACATGAACGCCGTCATGGCGGAGCTGATCCCGATGATGAAAGACGATCGGAGCTTTCACCTTATCCACGCCGCGGGCGGCGCCTATTATGACGAGCTCTGCGAAAAGCTTGAAAAAAGCGCGCCGGATCACGAGACCTTCGGCGCGGAAGTGAGGCGCTATATCTACGATATGCCGCGCGTGATGGCGGCGGCCGATCTCGTGCTCTGCCGCGCGGGAGCGTCCTCCCTCGCGGAGCTGACTTATCTGGGAAAACCTGCAATCATCGTCCCCTCGCCGAACGTGACGAACAACCACCAGGAAAAGAACGCGCGCGTGCTCGAACGGGCGGGCGGCGCGAAGGTCCTGCTGGAGGGCGAATTCGACGCGCAAAGCCTGTTTGACGGGATCAGGGAGCTGCTCTCAGACGGCGAAAAGCTCGGCGCGATGAGCGAGGCGATGCTCGCGCTGTCCGTCCCGGATGCGACGGACAGAATCTGCGGGATCATCCTTGAGACGCTGCATTGACAGAAGGATACAAAATCACATCAAAAACCCTCCGGGCATAGAATGTTCTGATTTCGATGCGCGGGGGGTTCTTTTTATGGATATCTGGCACATCAGAGGCGGCAACCGCCTGTTCGGAAGCTGTCGCGTACAGGGCTCGAAAAACGCCTCGCTTCCCGTGCTGGCCGCGAGCATCGTGTTTCCCGCCCGCTCCCGGATCCGAAACGTACCGCGGCTGAGAGACGCAGACGCCGCGGTGAGCATCCTCTCCCACCTGGGCTGCAGCGTCGGGAGAGAGGAAAACGAGCTGTACATAGATTCAGGCTTGGTCGCCGATGCGGACATCCCGCGGGAGCTGATGGCCGAGATGCGTTCGTCGGTCATTTTCATGGGCGCGCTGCTCGCTCGCTGCGGCGAGGCCCGGCTCAGTCTTCCCGGCGGCTGCCAGCTCGGCAAACGGCCGATCGACCTGCACCTGTCCGCTCTGCGCGCGATGGGAGCCGAGATCAGCGAAGAGGGCAGCGATATCTTCTGCCGCGCGGCCAAACTGCACGGAGCGGAGATCGATCTGCGCTTTCCGAGCGTCGGCGCGACGGAAAACATCATGCTCGCAGCCTGCGCCGCCGAGGGGAGGACGACCATCCACGGCGCGGCGCGCGAGCCTGAGATCGTCGCGCTTCAGAATTATCTCAGCTCTCTCGGCGCGCACATTTCGGGAGCCGGGAGCGGCAGGATCGTCATCTGCGGCGCCTCGGCGCGCGAGACCACGGACTACACGGTCCCGAGCGACCGTATCGTCGCCTCGACGCTCGCCTGCGCCTGCGCGGCGGCGGGAGGAAGGATCATCCTGTCCGGGGTAAATTACGAGCATTTTTTGACGGTTCTCCACTTCCTAAATGAAGCGGGCTGTGATATAATACACTTTAACGACATCGTCGAGATCAGCTCAAGCGGCGTGCTGCGCGCGCCGGGAAGCGTCATTACGGCTCCGTACCCCGGATTCCCGACGGACGCGCAGCCGATCCTCATGGCCGCGCTGCTGCGCGCGCAGGGGACGACGCAGTTTACGGAGACGATCTTCGAGAACCGCTATCGCCACGTCAGCGAGCTGCGCCGACTCGGCGCAGACATCAGCGTCGACGGCACGCAGGCCGTGCTGCGCGGCGTGAAGGAGCTGCGCGGCGAAACGCTGACAGCGCCCGATCTGCGCGGGGGAGCCGCCATGGTCGTGGCGGGACTGACCGCCCGCGGCGAGACGCGCGTGGTCGACGCGGGACACATCGCCCGCGGATACGAGAGCTTTGACGACAGGCTCTGCGCTCTCGGCGCGGACGTCTGGATCGAACACAAAGGAAAGGGAACATACGAAGATGCCAGCCAACCGGATCAACCAGCCGCCTTCCAGCAAGCACGGCGAGTATAAAAAACCGCGCAAGCGCTCGGTGAGCGGCGCGATACTGACCTTTGCGGTCGTCGTGATCGCGATCGTCTTTCTGATGAGCGTTTTTCTGCGCATCTCGGATATCAGCGTCAAAGGCAACGAACACTATACCGATGAAGAGATCATCAAGGCCATCGACATCGAGCAGGGCGACAACCTGTTCTTCTTTGACCGTTTCGCCGCGATCAGCCGTGTTTTCGCAAAGCTCCCCTACGTCGAGGAAGTTTCGCTGGAGCGGCAGCTGCCCAACAAGGTGATCATCACCGTCCAGGAATGCAAGGCGCTGGCCTATATCGCCGTCGGCGACGAAAACTGGACGATCGACCGCAGCTGCAAGGTGCTCGGCAAGGCGACGGACGACGAGCTCGGCGCGCTGATCCGCGTCGAGGGACTTGACCCGGGCACGCTGCTGATCGGCGAGCGGCTGACAAGCGCGGACGGCAGCGGGGAGATCATCGACTTCATTTCAGACGTGCTCTACCAGATCCAGGCCCGCAATCTCGCCGAGCATATCCTGAGCCTTGATTTCTCCGATCCTCTCGGCGCGAGCATGCAGTACGGGACCCGCTTCACGGTGATCATCGGCGGAAAGAGCGAGGTCAACCACAAATTCGCCATGCTCGAATCCGTTCTGGAACAGCTCAAGGAGGGCGACGGAGGCGTCATCAACGTTTCCGACGGCTCGACCGCACATTTCATCCCGCAGTGATTAAACTATTTACAAAAAGATTACAATTACTTTCACAAGAATGAAAAAACAGCTTGACCTTGAGTGAGAAATGTAATAATATAGCTTTACATAGCGAACTACGACTTCTTGTCAGATATATTGTTCGATAAAAACAGGGAGGCAATACAATGGATTTCAAAGCAGAAAACGGTCCCGATAATGTCGTGACGTTAAAGGTCGTCGGTATCGGCGGCGCGGGCAACAATGTTGTCAACAGAATGGTCAAGTCCGGCACGCAGGGCGTCGAGTTTGTCGCGATCAACACCGACAAGCAGGCGCTGAGCGTCTCCAATGCCGATCAGAAGATCCAGATCGGCGAGAAGATGACGCACGGCCAGGGCGCGGGCTCCGATCCCGAGATCGGCAAGCGCTCCGCCGAGGAGAGCCGCAACGACATCGCCGCTGCGCTCGAGAACGCCGACATGGTGTTCATCACCGCCGGCATGGGCGGCGGCACAGGCACCGGCGCGGCTCCTGTCGTGGCCGATCTGGCGCGCGAGGCAGGCATCCTCACCGTCGGCGTCGTGACCAAGCCCTTCAAGTTCGAGGGCAAGCGCCGTATGGATCAGGCCAATGACGGCATCAAAGAGCTGCTTGGAAAGGTCGACTCCCTGCTGATCATCCCCAACGACCGGCTCAAGTTCGCCACCGATCAGAAGATCACGCTGGCCAACGCCTTCGAGATCGCCGATGACGTGCTGCATCAGGCGGTCACCAGCATCTCCGACCTCATCAAGAACACCGGCTTCATCAACCTCGACTTCGCGGACGTGACCACGATCATGAAGAACGCCGGTTACGCGCACATGGGCGTGGGACATGCCGCCGGCAAGGGCAAGGCCGAGGAGGCCGCCCGCATGGCCGTTGCCAGCCCGCTGATGGAGACCTCCATCAACGGCGCCCGCGGCGTGCTGATCAACATCACCGGCTCCGAGGATATGGGCCTGGACGACATCGAGTCCGCCGCCAGCCTCGTGCAGGAGGCCGCTCATCCCGAGGCCAACATCATCTTCGGCGCGAGCTTCGATCCCTCCATGGAGGACGAGATCCGCGTCACGGTCATCGCCACCGGCTTTGACGAGAACGCTGCCGCCGCCGCTCCCGCCGCCGGAGCAGCAGCCGCTCCCGTGCGTCCCGTAGCCGTCGGCTCCAAGCCGCAGGGCCTGTTCTCCGGCGCGGTCGAAAAGGCTGCCGCCGCCCCGACGCCCGCTCCTTCTCCCGCTGCCAAGAGCGCCGAGGAGCCTGCCGCGGAGGAAGATCCCTTCGACAGTATTTTCAAGATCTTCAATTCCAAGTGATATGAATATGAAAAACCGCCGGTCGGCAGACCGGCGGTTTTTTGTTGTGTTTTACATGAACTTGTCGATGGCCTCGTTGAGCGCCTGCAGCTGCTCGCTTGCGGATTGATCGTCCGAAATGCAGTGCTCGAGATGATCCTTGAGGATCACCTTGGCCGTGCTGCTCAACGCCGAGCGTACTGCCGCGATCTGGACCAGGACTTCCGTACAGTCGCGTCCGTCCTCGATCATGCGCTTGACCGACTCGAGGTGACCGATCGCACGGGAGAGGCGATTGAGCACCGCTTTGGTCTGCGTATGTGGATGGGTATGCGTATGGGAATGACCGTGCTCGCCGTCAAGGTGGTGCGCGTGTACCACTCCGTCGCCGTGGTCATGATAATAAACGTCGTCGCTCATGCGTGTTCTTCCTCTCTGTTTAACGCTTTACCATACTATAAGACAAAAAACAAAAAATCGCAAGGCCTTTATCGTGCAAAGCACGCCGCCCATTCGCGCAGCGCGCGCTCGGCGCGCTCATCGCCGCGGCCGGAGATGTCCAGCACAAGCGTATCGGGGTCCTCGTCGAGCGCGGCGCGCAGACGCCGGGCCAGCGCCGTGTACTTTTCTCCGAGACCGAAGCGTTCGCGCAGCTCTTCGACGCCGGCGGGCGCTTTCAGCACGCCGACGCAGGGGACGGGGGAGGAGAGAAAGGAGGCGAGCTGCGCGCGGAACTGCGGGATGACCAGCTCGAAGCCGCCGATTTCATCGAGAACGGCGAAGGGATAGTATTCCGCCTCCTGCAGAAGGCGCACGGCCTCGTCCCGGAAGACTTCGTTGTCGCGCCGCGGCGACTCAGCCGTATAGTCGAGAAAGCGCAGAGGAGTGAAGCCTTCGATCCCGGCGGCGGCCGCCGCGGGGAGCAGATCGAAACCGAGGACGCGGCCGTCGCCGTCGACGCGGCGCTCCGTGACGAAGCCGCCGGCCTCCGCCAGCTTTTGCCCGAGCGCGGCGCGGATCATCGTCGTCTTGCCGCAGCCGGAAGGGCCGCATAAAAACAGCTTTTTCTGCATACCGCCCACACCGTCCTTTTGTTTCATTCGACGATCATTATAGCCGCCCGGCCGGAAAAAGTAAAGGATGGGCCGCGGCGCGCCGGCCCGCTTTCGGCTCCGACGGTCTAAAAAACGCAAAATCGGGCTTTTCAACGGCCGCGCTATGGTGTATAGTATGACAAGACGCATTAAAAATTTTAAGTTTTCAGAAGAAACGGAGTGTCGAAAAATGGCCGACAGAAAGAGAAGATGGGGCGACAGGCGCGACGGCCGCTGGGTCCGCGAGGTGACCGGACTGCAGTGCATCATGAGCAATCTCATGCCGAACAGGACCGACTGCGAGGTCTGCCTGCAGGACAAGATCGACGTGACCGAGCTGCTGCCGTATATCGAAAAGAAAAACGCCGAGCATCCCGACTACAAGACCACGATGTTCCACTGCATCCTTGCGGCGGTAAGCAAGATGGTCTACGAGAGACCCCTCCTCAACCGTTTTATCCAGGGGCGCCGCACCTATGAACGATACGAGATCTCCCTGGGCTTCGTGGCCAAGCGCCGTTTTGCCGACGGAGCGGAGGAGTCGCTGATGGTCCTCACGCCGACTGCGGAGGATTCGCTCGACACAATCAGCCGCAAGATTGTGGGCGACACGACCCAGATGCGCAAGAGCGAGCATTCCACCGGCGGCGTAGACTCCGCGATCGACGCCTTCGCCAAGATCCCCCGTCTGCTGCTGATGTTCGTCATCCGCTGCATCCGCTGGCTCGATTTCTGGGGCCTCGTGCCGAAATCGCTGACCGAGGGCGACCCGAACTTCACCTCCGTGTTCCTCAGCAATCTCGGCAGCATCAAGTGCCCGGCGGTGTATCACCATCTGAACAATTACGGCACGAACAGCTTCATGGTCACGATCGGCACGATCCATAAGGAAGAGGTCATCATGCCGGACGGCTCGAAGCAGATCCGCGACATGGTGGATTTCGGCGCCACGCTCGACGAGCGCATCGCCGACGGCTTCTATTTTGCCCGCAGCCTCAAGCTGGTCCGCCATATTTTCGCGCATCCCGAAATGCTCGATCTCCCGATCGGCGAGCCGAGCGGCTTTGAATACAAGTAATCCGTACATACAGGAGAAGAACAGTAAACCATGGAAGAGATCACTGCAAAGATGCCCTGGAAGGGGCACACCGAAGATATCCCCTTACATCTGGAGTATTTTGAAGGATCGATGTTCGACGCCGTCAAAAAGGCGGCCGACCAGTATCCGGACTACACAGCTTTCACCTTTATGGGGCGCGGCACCAGCTACCGTGAAATGATCCGGGAGATCGAGAAATGCGCCCGCGCGCTCAAGACCATCGGCGTACGCGAGAACGACAAGGTCACGATCGCCCTGCCGAACTGCCCGCAGGCGATTTATATGTTCTACGCCGTCAACCTCGTCGGCGCGATCGCGAACATGGTCCATCCGCTTTCCGCCGAGAAGGAGATTGAATTCTATCTCAATGAGTCGGACAGCGTGACGGCGATCACCCTCGACCAGTTTTACCATAAGTTTGAGAACGTCCGCAGCAACACCAAGGTCGTCAACATCATCATTGCCAGCGTAAAGGACGCTCTCTCCCAGCCGCTCAAGGCAGGCTATATGCTCACCGAGGGCCGCAAGATCAAAAAGATCCCCAAGGAAGCGCCCGTCATCCGCTGGAACGAATTCATGCGCCTTTCCCGCGCCTGCTTTTACAACTACAAGGTGGAGCGCAAGAGCGACGATCCCGCCGTCATCCTTTATTCCGGCGGCACGACCGGCAAGACCAAGGGCATCGTGCTGACGAATATGAACTTCAACGCGCTCGGCGCGCAGATCGTCGCGACGAACCCGATGTACCGTCCCGGAGACAAGATGCTCTCGGCCATGCCGATGTTCCACGGCTTCGGGCTGGGCGTGTGCATCCACTCTATCCTTCAGTGCGGTGGCTGCTGCATCCTGATCCCGCGCGTCAATCCCAAGGATTACGCCAAACAGGTCGTCAAGAATCGCTGCAACTTCATCGCGGGCGTGCCGACGCTCTATGAGGCCATGCTGCGTATGAAGAGCATGGAAAATGCGGACCTCAGCTGTCTCAAGGGCGTGTTCTCGGGCGGCGACTCGCTGTCGATCGAGCTGAAGAAGAAATTCGACAAGTTCCTCTACGACCACAAAGCCGTCATCCAGGTGCGGGAGGGTTACGGAACGACCGAGACCGTCACCGCCTGCTGTCTGACGCCGCCGCATATGTTTAAGGAGGGCAGCATCGGCGTGCCCTTCCCGGACACCTATATCAAGATCGTCGAGCCCGATACCGACCGGGAGCTTCCGTACGGAGAGGAAGGCGAGATCCTGCTCGCCGGCCCGACCGTGATGAAGGAGTATATGAAGCATCCCGACGAGACCGCGCGCACGCTCCGTCATCACGCCGACGGGCTCACCTGGGTCTACACGGGAGATCTCGGCACGATGGACGACGAAGGCTTCATCTATTTCCGCGGACGCGCCAAGCGCATGATCATCTCCTCAGGCTACAACATTTATCCGGGTCAGCTCGAGAACATTCTCGACGCGCACGAGCTGGTACAGATGAGCTGCGTGATCGGCGTGCCCGATCCGTACAGGATGCAGAAGGTCAAGGCCTTCGTCAAGCTCGTCGCCGGCGTTCCGGCCAACGACGAGACGAAGGAGACGCTCCTGGCATACTGCAGGAAGAACATCGCCAAATTCGCCATGCCCTACGACATCGAATTCCGCGACGACATGCCCAAGACGCTTGTCGGCAAGGTCGCCTACCGTCAGCTCGAGGAAGAGGAGCTTGCCAAGATCAAGGCCGCCGAAGAGACGGAAGCGGCAGAGTAAGACAGCTTTCATACAGAGAGAAAAAGACCGGTGCCCGGACGCATCGGTCTTTTTGTCGTTATCGGACGAGGGAGCGGAGAATAGGATGATAGAGAGGTGATGGAAATGATCGAGAGCGCGTTCTGGCTTCTCATGAACAGCCTGCTGCTGACCCTTCGCATCATGCCGGGAGATTCGTTTCCCAAACCGCTCAGCCGCGCCGAGGAGGAGGAATATCTCGCCCGATGGGAAAAGGGGGACGTAGAGGCGCGGAACAAGCTTGTCGAGCACAATTTGCGTCTCGTCGCCCATATCATCAAAAAATACTATACGCAGACGGAGGAAACGGACGATCTGATCTCGATCGGAACGATAGGCCTGATCAAGGGGATCAACACCTACCGGCGGGACCGGGGCGTAAGGCTGACCAGCTATGCCAGCCGCTGTATCGAGAACGAGATCCTGATGTTCTTCCGCAGCCGACGCAAGTGTGCGGGTGAGCTCAGCCTTTCGGACGCGATCGAGACCGAGGACGACGGCGGAGGGCTTTCGCTGCTCGACGTCGTATCCGAGGAGCAGGACCTTTCGGAGCGCATCTGTGAAAGGGAACTCTGCGCGCAGTTGCGCCGGGAGATGGAGCGCACGCTCGACGAGCGGGAGAGGCGCATCCTTACGCTGCGCTACGGGCTCGACGGCGCTCAGACGCACACCCAGCGCGAGACGGCGGAGCTGTGCGCGATCAGCCGCTCCTACGTCTCGCGGCTGGAAAAGCATGCGCTCGAAAAGCTGCGCCGCGCGCTGGAAGCTTGACAAACGCCGCGGCGGTGGTAGAATTACATAAAAACAAGGAAGGAGAGCGCGGAAGATGAAGATCCTCGTCATCAACGGACCGAATCTCAACATGCTGGGCATCCGGGAAAAGGAGATCTACGGCGAGAAAAGCTACGCCGAGCTCTGCGCCTTTATCGATGCGTGCTGCGCCGAAGAGAGCGCGGCGTGCGAGATTTACCAGTCCAATCACGAGGGTGCGATCGTCGATCGTATCCAGCAGGCATACGGATCCGAGGACGCGATCGTCATCAACCCGGCCGCGTATACGCATACGAGCGTCGCCATCCTCGATGCGCTTCGCGCGGTCGCGCTGCCCGCCGTCGAGGTACACCTGAGCCGCCTTTCCGGACGCGAGAGCTTTCGGCAGATCTCCTATATTTCGCCGGCCTGCGAAAAGACCATCGAAGGCAAGGGCTTCGAGGGCTACCGGGAGGCGATCCGCTTCCTGACACGGGAGAAAAAGAAAGACTGAAACGCAGCCGGGTACCGTCCCGGTCCTCGATTGGCGAACAACCGGGATGCGAGCACTTGTTTTGTTCATAATTTGGTGCTATAATCTCTCTCACGAATTCTTTATTGAAAGGCAGGTCGGGCGCTTATGAGAAGAAACAAGCTGGCATGGATCCTACTCACGGGCGCATTGTGCCTGTTGCTCTATACCATCGTCGTCATGCGCAGCGACAACAAGACGAGCGTCATCCTCGGCGGTATAGACGGGGCTTTCGTCGAATCCGACAGCCTGACCTTCGTCGATCCCAACGCCGTCGTGGAGACGCCCGAGCCTACCGTCGATATCTGGCCGCAGCTTGATCTCGATGATTTCGACAATCCGCAGTACATGATCGTCAACGCCGACAACTTCCTCAGCGCGGCCTATGCGCCGGCGGAGTCCGGCAAGATCAGCGGCACCAACAACCAGCTCTTCGACGCCACGGCTTTGCCTTATCTTGAACAGATGCTGCAGGACTGCCGCGACGCCGGCTTCACGGTCTACGTCACGGCGGCCTTCCGCTCCTATTCCTATCAGAACAATCTTTTCAACAGCAAGGCCAGCCAGATCGCCGTGGGCATGGGGCTCACGGGTAAGGAGGCCTATCTGGACCCCGAGTATCAGAAGGCGGCGGAAGAGGCGAGAAAAATCGTTATGGAGGCCGGGACGAGCGAGCATCAGCTGGGCCTTGCGGTCGATCTGATGGATAAGAACTATTCCCGTCTCGTCTATGAGAACATGGACCAGGAGATGTTCGCCTGGCTCGACGCGCACTGCGCCGAATACGGCTTCATCAAGCGCTATCCGACGCGCAAGCTGCTGCTGACGGGCTGGGATGAGCCCTGGCACTACCGCTACGTCGGGGTGGAGGCGGCGACTTTCATCATGGAGCACGGGATCTGTTACGAGGAGTTTTACGCTCATTACCATCCCGGATTCAAATACGGCTGATTTTCCTTGTGATGATGCGAAAAAAAGACTTGCATTATCTTCCAAACGGTAGTATACTGACACAGTAAGGATTATGGTTAGAAAAGAGTGGGTCGACGCCCACTCTTTTTTGTGAGAAAAAGCGGGCAGACTCCGCGGGGTGAGAGCATATGAGTAAAATAACCGATAAGGTGACGGAACTGGCCAAACCGATCGTGGAAGAAGAGGGCTGCAGCCTTTGGGACGTGGAATACGTGCGCGAGGCGGGTTCGCGATATCTTCGCATCTATATCGACAAGCCCGGCGGCGTCGATATCGCCGACTGTGAGCGCATCAGCCGCCGCCTCGATCCGATCCTGGACGAGGAAGACCCAATCCCGGAGAGCTATGTTTTCGAAGTCGGCTCCGCCGGCATCGAGCGCGAGCTCAAGCGTCCGGGCGACTTTGAGGCTTTTCTCGGCAGCGAGGTGGAGGTGAAGCTCTACCAGCCCGTGAACGGCCAGAAGGCCTTTATCGGCAGGCTCGTCTCCTATTCCGACGGCGTCACGGAGATCGAGGTCAAGGGCAAGCCGTACCGCTTCAATAAGCAACAGACCGCGCAGGTAAGACTGCACGCAACGATATAAAAAAGGGGTATAAAACAATGAACGCAGAATTTTTCCAGGCCATCGAGGAGCTCGAAAAAGAAAAGGGCATCCCGCGCGAGTATATGTACGACAAGATCCGGCAGGCCATGCTTGCCGCCTTCCGCCGCGATAATCCCAATTGCGAGGACAATGTCGAGATCATCCTTGACGAGGATAAAAAGCGCATCGAGATGGTCGTGAACAAGACCGTCGTCGAGAACGTCGAGGATCCCGACCACGAGATCACGCTCGACGCCGCGAAGAAGGTCGTCAAGCGCGCGAAAATGGGCGATATCATCCCCATCCCGGTCGAAACGAAGAAGTTCGGGCGCATCGCGGCCCAGGCCGCCAAGCAGGTCATCATCCAGGGCATCCGCGAGGCAGAGCGCGGCATCATTTACGAGGAGTTCACCTCCAAGGAGCACGAGATCCTCACGGGCGTCGTCTCCCATGTCGAGCCGCGGAACGGCAGCGTGTCGATCCGCATCTCCTCCAACAGCGAATTCACCGAGGCCATGCTGGCCCCGAACGAGAGGATCCGCACCGAGGCCCTGCGCGAGGGCGACCGCATCAAGGTGTACGTCGTTGAGGTCCGCAACTCCACCCGCGGCCCGCAGGTGCTCATCAGCCGCACCCATCCCGGCCTCGTCAAGCGTCTTTTCGAGCTGGAGGTCCCCGAGATCTACGACGGCACCGTGGAGATCAAGTCCATCGCCCGCGAGGCGGGAAGCCGTACGAAGATGGCCGTGTTGTCCAACGATCCCGACGTCGATCCCATCGGCGCCTGCGTCGGCCCCAAGGGAGGCCGCGTGGCGAGCATCGTCAACGAGCTGGGCGGAGAAAAGATCGACATCATCAAGTACAGCGAGATCCCCGAGGAGTATATCGCCGCGTCCCTCTCTCCGTCCGAGGTCCTGAGCGTCACGATGCTCGAGGACGGCAAGAGCTGCCGCGTCGTCGTGCCGGACAACCAGCTTTCCCTCGCCATCGGCAAGGAGGGCCAGAACGCCCGTGCGGTGGCGGAGACCATGCAGAAGAAAATACCGATGCGGCAGTGTCTCGGCTGCCGCGAGATGAAGCCGAAAAAGGAACTGATCCGCGTCGTGCGTTCGCCCGAAGGGTTGATCTCCCTGGATTTCAAAGGGAAGGCCCCGGGCAGGGGAGCATACCTCTGCCGCAGCGGCGAATGCCTGAAAAAGGCCGTGAAGAGCAAATCGCTCGAGAGGGCCTTCTCCGCGCAGATCCCGCAGGACGTCTACGACAGACTGCAGCGGGAAATGGAGGTCGGAGATGACGGATAAAGCCTTGAAGCTGCTCGGTCTGATGCGCCCGGCGGGCGCGATCGAGATCGGGACCGACCGTGCCGTCGAGGCGGTGCGGGCCGGCAAAGCCAGAGCGCTGCTGCTCGCCTCCGACGCATCGGAGACGGCGCTGCGCAAGGCCGGATACGCGCTCGAGGGAAAGAGCGCGCCGGATCTGAAGCTGCCCTTCACAAGAGATGAGCTGTCCGACGCACTGGGCGTGGGCGACTGCACGATGGCGGCGATCACGGATATGGGGTTTGCGGTGGCCTTTGTCAGGCTGCTCGCTGACCGGGACCCGGAGAGATTTGCCGATGCGGCGGCCGCTCTGGCGGACAAGCAGGAGAAAATGCGCCGCCGCCGCAGTGAAAAAGGGACAAAAGGGCACGCGAAGACGAACGGAACGAGGAGGAAGAACAGATGAGTATGATCAAATACAGAGTGCACGAGGTAGCGAAGGATTTCGGTATGCCGACCAAGGCGGTCACCCAGATCCTGACGGACTACGTCGCCACTCCGAAAAACCATATGCAGGTGCTGGAGACCCCGGAGCTGGACGTGATCTTTGAGTATATTACCCAGCACCATCAGGTCGAGAGCCTGGAGGAGATCTTCAAGGTCGAGCCGAAGAGCGCCCCTCCGCAGGAGGAGAAAAAGGCCGAGAGCGCTCCCGCCGCGAAGACCGAGCCCGCCGCAAAGAGCGCGGCTCCCGCGCCCGGCCCGAAAGCGCCCGCCCCGATGCAGCCGAAGGCCGAAAAGAAGGACAAGCCGCACGTGCCCCGCCAGGTCGCGGAGAAACGCGTCGTCGACACCAGAGGCGGCGCAGCGGTCAACATCGAAAAATACAACGAGAAATTCGAGGATCTCGCCGGCTCCCGCGGCGGAAAGAGCCTCAAGAACGGCCCGAGCGGCAAGAAAGAAAAGATCGGCGGCAAGAACAAGCAGCGCCAGACCGCGCAGGTCACCTCCGCCAAGCGCCGTCAGGAGGAGCGCGACAAGATGCAGCGCCTCCAGCTCGAGATCGCCAAGAAGCAGCAGCTCAAGGTGGAGATCCCCGACGAGATCGCCGTCGGCGAGTTGGCCTCCCGCATGAAGAAGACCGCGGCCGAGGTCATCAAGCAGCTCTTCAAGCTGGGCGTCTTCGCCTCCGTCTCCGACGTGATCGACTACGACACCGCGGCCCTCGTCGCGATGGAGCTCGACTGCAAGGTCGAGAAGGAAGTCATCGTCACGGTCGAGGAAAAGCTGATCGACGACCGCGCCGACACCGAGGAGGAGCTCGTTCCCCGCGCTCCCGTTGTGGTCGTCATGGGTCACGTCGACCACGGCAAGACCTCGCTGCTCGACTACATCCGCCATGCCAACGTCGCCTCCGGCGAGGCCGGCGGCATCACGCAGCATATCGGCGCCTACACCGTCGAGATCAACGGCAGCCCGATCACCTTCCTCGACACGCCGGGCCACGAGGCCTTCACCTCCATGCGCGCACGCGGCGCGATGGTCACGGACGTGGCGATCCTGGTCGTCGCGGCCGACGACGGCATCATGCCGCAGACCGTCGAGAGCATCAACCACGCAAAGGCGGCGGGCATCCCGATCGTCGTTGCGATCAACAAAATGGATAAGGTCGGCGCGAACCCAGAGCGCATCAAGCAGCAGCTCACCGAATACGACCTCGTCAGCGAGGAGTGGGGCGGCGAGACCATCGTCTGCCCGATCTCGGCCAAGACCGGCATGGGCGTCGACAATCTGCTGGAAAACCTCGTGCTGCAGGCCGAGGTGCTCGAGCTGCGCGCCAATCCGAACCGCGCCGCGAAGGGAACCGTCATCGAGGCGCGCCTGGACAAGGGCCGCGGCCCGATCATGACCGTGCTCGTGCAGAACGGCACGCTCAAGCTCGGCGACATCATCATCGCCGGCACCTGCGTGGGCCGCGTGCGCACGATGATCAACGACAAAGGCCAGCGCGTCACCGAGGCGGGCCCCTCCACGCCTGTTGAGATCTCCGGTCTGAACGAAGTGCCGAGCGCCGGCGATATCTTCAACGCCGTCGCGGACGAGCGCATGGCGAGGGAACTCGCCGAGGAGCGCCGCATCCAGCAGTCCTCCGGTTCCTCCGCCGCCAAGAAGGTCAGTCTGGAGGATCTCTTCAGCCAGATCCAGGCCGGCGAGATGAAGACGCTCAACCTTATCGTCAAGGCCGACGTGCAGGGCTCCGCCGAGGCGGTCAAGTCCTCGCTGGAGAAGATCTCCAACGAGGAGGTCCGCGTCAAGGTCATCCACAGCGCGGTCGGCGCAATCAACGAGAGCGATGTCATGCTTGCCGCCACCTCCGGCGCGATCATCGTCGGCTTCAACGTCCGCCCGGACAATGCCGCGCGCGACAGCGCCGCGCGGAGCAACGTCGATATGCGCATGTACCGCGTCATCTACGACTGCATCAACGAGATCGAAGCCGCCATGAAGGGCATGCTCGCTCCGAAGTTCCGCGAGAACGTGATCGGCCATGCCGAGGTGCGCGAGACCTACAAGGTTTCCAAGGTCGGCACGATCTGCGGCTGCTACTGCCAGGACGGCAAGATCCAGCGCGGCTGCCAGGTGCGCGTGCTGCGCGACAATATCGTCATCCACGAGGGCGAGCTGGCTTCGCTGCGCCGCTTCAAGGACGACGTCAGGGAAGTCGCCGCAGGCTACGAGTGCGGC
This sequence comes from uncultured Eubacteriales bacterium, assembly GCA_900319935.1. GTDB lineage: Bacteria > Bacillota > Clostridia > Oscillospirales > Oscillospiraceae > Limivicinus. Next base: position 27,845 of record ONQJ01000019.1, read on the forward strand.
ATGCAGATCGAGAAGTTCAACGACGTGAAGGTCGGCGACATCATCGAATGCTTCGTGATGGAGCAGATCTGACAGAGGTTCAGGAGAACACCATGCCTTCCAACAAATTAGCAAGAACAAACGACGATATCCAGTTCGTCATTTCCAAACTGCTGCGCGAGGTCAAGGACCCGCGCGTGCAGCAGGGGATGATCAGCGTGACCCGCGTGGAGACGACGGGAGACCTGCGCTATTCGAAGATCTGGCTGTCCGTGCTCGGCATGCGGGACGAGAAGGAATTCCGCCGCGGGCTGCGCGACCACAGTATTGAATACGGCGCGCATATCAACGAGGTCATCAACAGCCTCGATATTCCACACGACGGGGATGAGGAGCATGAAGACCAGTGAAACGGCAAAGCTGTTCCGCACCCGGGACAACTTTCTGCTGCTGACGCACAAAAATCCGGACGGCGATACGCTGGGCAGCGCTGCGGCGCTGTGCAGCGCGCTGCGCCGCGCCGGAAAAACGGCGTTTCTCTTCCCCAATGCCGAGATGACGGAGAAATACCGCCCCTTCGCCGAGCCTTACCACGCCCGCGAGGGATTTGAGCCCTCGTTTACGGTGGCCGTCGATATCGCGGCCGAAGGGCTTCTGCCTCCCGGCTTTTTCGGAAAGGTCGATTTCTGCATCGATCACCACCCCTCCAACACGCACTACACGCCCAAAAGCCTCATCGCGCCGAGCAAGGCCTCCTGCGGAGAGATCGTGCTGCAGCTTATCAAAGCGCTCAACGGCGACGTTTCCGAGGAGGAGGCCAATCTGCTCTACGTTGCGGTCTCCACCGACTGCGGCTGCTTCGTGTACGCCAATACGAAGGCCGACACGCTGCGCGCGGCGGCGGAGCTGCTCGATCTCGGCGCGGACAATCAGACGCTCAATATCAAGCTGTTCCGCAAGATCTCCCGCGCGCGGATGAAGATCGAGGGAATGATCCTCTCGGGCATGGAGTTTTATCGCGACGGGAAGATCTCGCTGGCCACGATCACGCAGGAAATGCTGTGCGAGGCGGGGGCGAGCGAGGAAGATCTCGACGATATCTCCGGACTGGCCGGCAAGGCGGAGGGTGCGATCCTGAGCGTCACCGTGCGCGAGCAGCCGGGCGGCGAGAGCCGTATCTCCCTGCGCTCCTCGCCCGAGGTGGACTGCAGCGCAATTTGCGCCGTCTTCGGCGGCGGCGGCCACGCGATGGCCGCCGGCTGCACGATCCAGTCGCCGCCGGAAAAGGCCAAGCGCATGCTGCTCGACGTCATAGACGAGGTCTGGAGATGAACGGCATCCTGCTCGTCGACAAACCGCGTGACTGGACAAGCTTTGACGTCGCCGCCAAGCTCAGGGGCCTTTGCAAAACGCGGCGGATCGGACACTCCGGCACGCTCGACCCGATGGCGACCGGACTGCTCGTGATGTTCCTCGGCCGCGCCACACGCGCCGTGCCCTTCGCGGAGGAGCATGACAAACGCTATATCGCCTCCCTCAGACCCGGCCTTGTCACCGACACGCAGGATATTACGGGTAATATACTCGAAAACAACGCGTGCTCCGTGACGGCGGAGGAACTGGAGGAGGCTTTGCGCGCTTTTCGCGGCGAGATCGAACAGATCCCGCCGATGTACAGCGCGATCCGCGTCAACGGTCGCCGGCTCTACGACATTGCCCGCCGCGGCGGCGAGGTGGAAAGAAAGCCGCGCCCGGTCACGATCCGCAGTCTCGAGCTGCTCGGCCGTGATGAAAACGGCGACTATCTGCTGGACGTCCGCTGCTCAAAGGGCACCTATGTTCGTACGCTCTGCCACGATATCGGGCAGCGCCTCGGCTGCGGAGCATGCCTGAGCGCGCTCAGGCGTACGGAAGTCGGGGACTTCTCCGTGGAAAACGCACACACCGTGGACGAGCTGATCGCCGCCGCGGAAGCGGGGAAGATCGAGGAACTTCTTCTCGGCATCGACGCGCTGTTCCCCGGTATGAGGCACGTCGTCGCGGATTCGGAAAGTGAGAAGAAGATCCGCTGCGGCAACCCCGTCGAAACGGCGGAGGAGGACGGACCGGCGCTCGTCTACGGCCCGAACGGCTCTCTTCTGATGCTCGGAGACATCCGGAATAATATTATGTCAACCACAAAAAGCTTTTTTGAGGTATAGAACATGGCAGAGATCAAACGCGCCGCCGCTATCGGCTTTTTTGACGGCGTGCATATCGGTCACGCGGCGCTGCTGGAAAAAACAAAACAGCGCGCGCTTGAGTGCGGAGCGATCCCTTCGGTCATCAGCTTCGACGTCCATCCGGACAATCTGGTCTTCGGCGGCGAGGTCAAGCTGATCAACAGCGCGCTCGGACGTGAGGACCTGATCCGGCGGCTCTTCGGCATCGACGAGGTGGTGTTCCTGCACTTCAACCGTCATTTGATGACGATGCCGTGGGAGGATTTCATCCGCTCGCTGTCAAAAGAGCTGAACATCGCGCATGTCGTGGTCGGGCACGATTTCTGCTTCGGTTATCATGGGGAAGGAACCGCCGAAAAACTCCGGGCCTATTGTGCCGCGCACGGTTTGGGCTGCGACGTGATCCCGGCCGTCACGCTCGACGGACGGACCGTCAGCTCGAGCTATATCCGCACGCTGATCGAAAAGGGCGAGATGGAACAGGCGCGGCGCTATCTGGGCCACCCGCACGTCCTCACCGACACGGTACACGCCGGCTGCCACCTGGGCAGTCAGCTCGGGGCGCCGACGATCAATATGGTCTTCCCCGAAGGCGTGCTCGTCCCGCGCCACGGCGTTTACGCCACGCGCGTATGCCTCGACAGCGGCGAGAGCTACTGCGCCGTGACGAACGTGGGCGTGCGTCCGACGACGGGCAGCGATAACGCGCTGAGCGTCGAGAGCCATCTGCTGGACTATTCCGGCAACCTCTACGGCCGCCGGGTGCGGGTGGAGTTTTACGCCTTCTTGCGCGGCGAGGTCAAGTTCGCCAGCTACGAAGAGCTCTCTTCGCAGATCGCCCGCGATGCCGAAACGGCACGGGAATACTTTGAAAACAGCAAGGCAAACTCAACTGACGGTTGAGTTTGCCTTTTCAACTGAAAAGTTATTGGCAGCAGCCGCTTTTTGTGTTTAGTATTTTGTCAGAGCCGCGGACAAATCGACAGGAGGATCTGAAATGAACAACATACTCGGCGAGAACATCGCCCGTTTAAGAAAAGAAAAGGGCATGACGCAGGAGGACCTGGCCAGAGAGCTGAACATCTCCTATCAGGCTGTGAGCAAATGGGAAAACGGCGTCTCTTCCCCCGATATTTCCAACATCAAGCTGCTCGCGCAGTTTTTCGGCGTGAGCATCGACATGCTCTTCGGCCTCGAGCTTTTGCCGCAAAGAGAGGCGGAGGCGCCCGCGCCGCCCGCCAAAGACGAAACGGAGGAGATCGCCCAGCCGATCGAGGCGTCTCCGTACAGGAGCGCGTCTTACGATGACGACGACTCCTTTCTGCCCTGGGACGACGACAACACGCTGCGCGCCGTGCTCTTCCGCGGACGGCAGCTCGTCTCGGCGGAAGAGATCGAAAGAAAGCTCTTCGGCAGGGGAGTCACGCTCGAGTACAGCGGCGAAGCGCTGAATGTGTTCAGCTTCTTCGACGTCAAGTGCGAGGACGTCTCCGGAAACGTCGAGGCGGGCGGGGACGTGAACTGCGCCTCCGTCGGCGGGAATGTGAACGCAGGCGACGACGTGAGCTGCGAAGAGGTCGGTTCAACGGTCAGCTGCGGCGGAGACGCGGACTGCGGAGACGTGGGCGGCGACGTCCGCGCGGGCGGAGACGTGAACTGCGGCTCCGTCATCGGGAGCGTCAACACGGGCGGCGACGTCAACTGCGGCAACGTCGGCGGAAGCGTTTCGACCGCCGGAGACGTGAACTGCGCGATCGTCGGAGGCGGCCTTTACCGCAGATAAAACCAAAACGGACACCGGGACGAACCGGCGTCCGTTTTTTTTCATGCTCTTCGCCCGCGGCGGAGTTTTTTTGTTATTCCGGGCCTGAAAAGCAAATCCCTCGTTGCCATTGTTTTTCTTGCGTGATATAGTAGATTTGAGTGAGTATAACCCAAATTTCTTTTCGGAAAAAGAGATGACGGCGCTATGAAAAACTGGCACAGATCTTTCCCGCCCTACGAGGGCGAGGAGCCCTATCTGTATTTCGCTTTTGCGGACGCGGATGAGAAAAAGGTATGGAATTACCTGCGCCCGCTGCTCGAGCGCGGCTGCCGCGTGTGGTATCGCTTCGGCCCTGCGGGCGGAGCGGACAGGCTGCTGCACGATCAGGAGCGATCCTCCGGCGCGGCGCTGACGCTGCTGTTTCTCACCGACGCAGCCTGCGCGGACAAGGACACCAAGAGCAACGTGCTCGTCAATCAGAAATACGGCAGACCGATCCTCTGTCTTGACCCGGACGGGACCGACCGCCGCCTGCGAATGGGCCTGCGGGAAGACGTCCCCCACGTCCCCTTGTACAGCCTTCGCGGCGGCGGAGAGATCGAGGACGCCGTTATCCACGCGGATGGTTTTTCCCAGGATATCATCGGCGAGCCCGTCAAGATCGCCGCGGGGAACGTCCTCGGCAGGATCAGCGCGGTCCTGTGCGTACTGGCGATCCTGCTCGCGGCCCTTGCCTTTGCGGGCTTTCGTTATTTCCACTGGTTCACGCCCGAGCTTCTCGACGAGGTGACGCTGAACGATCCCGTAATCGTCTCAGCCGTAAGAAAGGCGGCGCGGGGCGGCCCGATCACGGAGCAGCTTGCAGATGAACTCACCGAGCTGCGTCTTGACGCCATGCCGGAGAACTGGGACGATCTGTCCTCGCTGCCGGCGCTTGAGCGCATCGAGATCCCGCAGCAGGCGCTCGTCGACGGCGGCGCGCTTCCCGAAGGCGACTATACGATCGAGCTGAGCGGAGGTGACGGGGCATGAGCCGCTTCTTCAAGCCTTATGAGGGCACGCGCCCCTTCCTTTTCGTCAGCTATGCCCATCGACAGTCGGACGCGGTGATCGACACGATCAGGATCCTGCATGAAAAGGGATACCGCCTTTGGTACGACGAGGGCATCCCCGCGGGAAGCGACTGGCCGGCCAATATCGCCCAGCATATGCAGAACTGTGAGCGCGTACTCTTCTTCCTGTCGCAGCGCGCGATGGAATCGCAGAACTGTTACAGCGAGATGCGTACCGCCGTGCGTATGGGCAAGGACATCCTGGTGGTCCGTCTTGAGGATACCAGGCCGGACGAGCGCTGGCAGGAGCTGATTCATGACAAGCCGGTCGTCCCGCTGCTCGACACGGCGGAGGAACGTGCCGACGCGATCCTGTGCTCCGGCTTCCTGCCGCGGCGCTATCACCGCTCTCTGCTTGAGGGCGTCTCCTGGCGGGCTCTCGGTCTGGCCGCGTCGCTGCTGTTCTTCCTCGCTTCCGCGGGAGCGCTCGGCGCGCTGGCGAGCGGGAAATGGAATCCCGTCCCGGCACCGGAGATCACGCAGGAGCTGCCCGCTGAAAGCAGCGTTCCCGTCACAGCTCCGCCGGTAGTCGATCTCGGCGAGGCCGAGCGATTCTTTGCCATCAGCTTTCCGGATAAACAAACCGAGCGCGGCGTCCGGCGCGCGCTCGGGATACCGGACGAGGCGATCTACCGCTGGCAGCTCGCGCAGATCACACAGCTGCATTTCTGCGGGAACATGGTGACTGACGGCATTGAAAACGTCAGCTTCGATGAAAACGGCGCATGCCGCGTAAACGGCGCGCAGGTCATTATGGGCCAGGTCTCGGATCTGAGCCTTCTCGAGAGCGCGGCGTATCTGGAAAAGCTTTCGCTTGTCTGTCAGCCGCTCGGAAGCCTCTCTCCGATCAGCGGACATGTGCTGCTTCGAGAGCTCAGTCTTGCGGGCAGCACGGTAAAGGACATCGGATCGCTGAAGGAGCTCCCCAGTCTGGAGGTCCTGCATCTGGAGCACACGCCGCTCCGCGATCTGAGTTCCCTCGAGGCGTTTCCCAATCTCAGAACGGTGACGGTCAGCCGCGATATGCTGCCGCTCAGATGGAACGACAAGGCCGGTTTCCGTGTGATACTGGTCGACTGACATAGAAAAAGACGGAGGATATGAGCATGGATAAAAAGATCAGACTGCTTTGCTCCGACGCCGACCGCGCGGCGCTCGCGCCGGTGATCGCGCAGCTGAAGGAAAAGGGACTTCGCGTTTCGGAGCTCGGCTCCGGAGCGGATGGAAAGGAAGTCGTGCTTGCCGTTTTGTCGGAGGGCTTTTTCGCCGACGACGCGCTGAAGGACAGGCTGCTCGGCCTTATCGGCGCGGGGGCGGAGAACGTGCTGCCTCTTCAGCTCGACGGCGCCGCGATCCCCTCAGAGATCAAAAACGCGCTGTATGCGCGCAACATCATCCCCGCGGCCGGAAGAGACGCCGCGCAGATCGCGGAGAGGATCGTGGCCGCGCTGCCGAAAAAGAAAAGCCGCCTGCCGCTCATCCTGGCCGCGGCCGGCGTGCTGCTGCTTGCCGTCGTCGGACTGTTGATCTGGAAAGGCGGACAGAAACCCGAAACGGAGGCGGCGGAGCCTGTGATCGAAGAGATCACGATCGACTACGACCTGCCCGAGGGGATCTCGCCGGAAGACCTGGAAAAGGTCCGCTGCGTCGTGATCATCGGCGAGCACATGAAGGTCTTCACGACTGCGGATAAAAACGACTACGTCTTTCACGGAGACACCCATTGGCCCGAGATGCTCTTCTGGCTCGGCAACAGCGACTACCGCGGCGAGGACGGCGCGGACTGGTACTGGAACGAGGACGGCTCGCAGGCCTCGCTGACCTCGTACGATCTGCGTTTTCTCTCGCTGCTGCCCAATCTCGAGGAGCTGCATATGGCGCTCGTGGACGTGGCGGAAGCGCCCGATCTGAGCGAAATGGCCCATCTGCATGTCCTCTGGGCGAATGAGTGCCGACTCGGGGACATCGGGTGGCTGGCCGAATCCGAGATCGAAGAGATGAACCTGCGCTCGCACGTCGATCTCTCGCCGCTGGCGAGGGCCGCCTATCTCAAAAAGCTGAGCATCGACGCCTATCCGGATACCGGCGCGGACCTCTCCGACTTCTCCCCGCCGAACCTGGTGCACTTTGATCTCTGCTGCCACAACGTCAGACAGGCGGATCTGTCCGGTCTTGTCCGCTGCGAAAAACTGCAGAGCATGGCCCTTTCCAACGTGCCGATCAGCGATCTCTCCTTTATCGGGAGCAGTCTGCTCAGAAGGGTGGAGATGCGCGGCCTGAATCGCCTTCGGGATATTTCCGCGCTGGGCGGCATCTCGGTCCTGGAAGAACTGGAGATCGAGGACTGCGACGCGATCGAAGATTTCTCTCCGCTCTCGAACTGCACGCGCCTGAAGCTTTTCAGCTACTGCACCTGGGGAAACAATGGCCTGTTCGACGCCTCCTTTCTGGAGCCGCTCGGCAAGCTGGATGATCTCGTTCTGCAGAACGTCGCGATGCGGGATCTCGACTTCCTGCGTTCGATCGCCGCGGGGCGCGACAAGATCGGGAACTTCAGCATCACGGGAAACATCGGGGATTATTCCGGCCTGGATGCTTTCAAGCTGTATGAAAACCTCAACATCGACCCGGGCGACCACAGGCCGCTCGATCAGATCATGCCTTATCTCGCGGAGTCGACGGTCTACAATCTCTCGCTGCGCCGGTTCGCCGACCCGGATCTGTCGCTGCTCCCCAAGGTGATGTCAAGGCTGGAGCTTGACCGCTGCGGCATGACGGACCTTTCCTCTTTCGACGAGGGCCGCGCTTTTTCTCAGCTTCTCCTGAACAAGTGCTCAAAGCTCAGCTCTCTGGAGGGCATCCAAAAGCTCAAAGCCTTTACCGGCTACGGCGGAGCTTCCCTGGACGTCTATCTGTGCCCGAGGCTGACCGACTGGAGCGCGCTGGACGGCATGTACCTGCATTCGCTGAGGATCACGGGCGGCTATTCGCTGCCGGATTTCTCGACGCTCTGGCTGACCAACCTCCGACTCGACAGTGTGGCGGACGTAACGGATCTGGAATTCCTCAAGGACATGAAGAACACCGGCAACTGCAACTTTGAGCTTGTCGGCCTGGATGAGCTTACCAGCCTCATGCCCCTCTACCGCTTCAAGGGCGAGGAGCTCGGCGTCCAGCCGCAGCTCGCCGAGCAGGCGGAGGATCTGGTAAAGGCGGGCAATTTCTGGAGCTATCATATCGAATACCCGCAGGGCGGCTGGGATATGGACCAGATGAAGGTCAGCCTGCAGAGCTTCGAAGAGCTCGAGACCCTGCCGCCGTCCCTGCTGCGGCACGTGACGAGCGTCACCGTGGCGGGCGACAGGATCATCGACCCGGAACGCTACGACGTCTGGACCGACTGGAGCGGCAGAGGCGGACCGAAGCTGATGATCACCGACCGGGAGACGGGTGAAAAGAGCGAGCTCGAAAAGGGGACGCTGAGCGATCTCGGCGTCTTCTCAGAGCTGACGGGCCTGCGCGAGCTGGACCTTTACGGTCAGCCGCTGAAGGATCTCAACGGGATCCAGGTCTTCTCGGAGCTGGAGACCTTCGATACCGAGCAGTGCACGGAGCTTTCCGACGCCTCGGCGCTCTTCACGCTGCAGGGGCTGAAGTACATCTTCCTGAACGACACAAAGATCGACTCGATCCAGGGCGTCCAGAACCTGCCGGAGCTGTGCCGGCTGCATATCGACCATACGAAGGTCAGCGACCTGACGCCGCTGGCGCAGTGCGATTTCACGTATGCCTGTCAGAACGGCGGCTTTGGCTTCAGCGCCAACGATTTGCAGTTATCCGAGGAGGATTTCAGGGCGCTGGGATCGATCGGAGTATTCAACAACATCAACTTTACCAACGCCGACCCGGCCGTATGGATCCCCGCGCTGGCGGATTGCGAGATCCGCGGGATAGGCGCGGCGGGGGACTTCCGCACCAACGAGGATCTCGCAGCCTTCGCGGCGGATCATCCCGAGCTGGAATCGATGTGGTTCGGCTGGGCGGAGAAGGTCACGGATCTCACGCCGCTGCTCGGTCTGGAGAATCTGAGGCACTTCACGATCGACAGGAGCATGACCAAAGCCATCGCAAGCATCGAGGGGCAGGAGTATCACTTCGATTTTCAGCTGAATTAATCATACCGGGACGGGGATCGACATGAACAAGAGCAAACACATCCGGCTGCTTCGCTGCGGCGCAGACGAAGAAGCGCTCAAACCGATCGAGGAACAGCTTGTCCGCCGCGGCCTTCGCGCGGACGACGGCGCGGCGGGGAAGGACGATATCGTCCTTGCGGTCCTTTCGGAGGCCTTCTATAAGGACAAGGATCTGACGGACAGGCTGCTGGGCCTCATCGGCGCGGGGGCGGACAAGGTGCTGCCCCTGCAGCTCGACGACGCGCCGATCCCCGAGCAGCTCAAGAACGCGCTGTACGCGCGCAACATCATCCCCGCGGCCATGGGGACTGAGGGATCGCCCGTCGTGATCCCTGAGGGCTGGACCGCGGAGGATCTTGCGCTGATCGAGGACGCGCTCATCATCGGAGATCGTATGATCTTTCTCAACGGCGAAGAACTGGACGCCGCCATGAAAAGCGTGCAGGATTATTTCGATCCGGGCGAGGAGGCTCCGTTCATTTTCTTTGACGCGGATCTGTACGCCGTGCTGGATCAGAATTCACCCGACGGGCAGATCCGCTGGTACAGCATGGAAAACGGACAGGAGCTTGCCGCAGCCCGTTACGATGATCTTCGTTTTCTGAGCCTGATGCCCAACCTGCGTTATCTGTCTCTGGTATTGGTCGACGTAGCGGCGGACGGACTTCCGGATCTGAGCGGAGCGGAAAAGCTCGAGGGCGTCGCGGTCCTCAGCTGCGGCATCGACGATTTGAACTGGCTCGCCGGCGCGCCTGTCCGCCAGATGCAGATACGCTTTACGCCGATCCGCGATTTCGGCGCGCTGACAGCGTGCGGAAAGCTCGGGACGCTGCATGTGGATATGCACGGAACCGATACCGAGACATCTTTTTCGTCCTTTGCGCCGCCGGCTCTTCACAACTTCTCCCTGTGGAACGCGGCCTTTTCCGTGACGCAGGATCTGTCCTCACTGTCCGATCTTTCCGATCTGCGCAGCTTGCAGCTTTTGAATCCGGAAGGCCTGATGAGCCTGTCGGGCTTGGAAAAACTGGAGCTTGAAGCTTTTGAAGTCGTGAACGGCTTTCAGCTGGAGGATATCTCGGCGCTGTCCACACAGAAAAAACTGACCGCTCTCACGATCGATGATTGTCCCGCCGTGCGGGATTTCAGCCCCGTCGGAGGCTGCGCTGCGCTTGAGAGCGTGATGATCTACCCGGGCTGGGACGTGCGTCTGCGGGACGCCTCCTTCCTCGGCGGACTGAGCGAGCTGCGGGATATCTCGCTATACAGCATCGATCTGCCCGACCTGGGCTTCCTGACGCAGCTGGGACGGGTACGCGAATCGATCGACGCCCTGAATTTCTCCGGCGGCGTCCGCGATTTTTCCGCGCTGGCCGATATCAGGCACTATGACCGCCTCGGGATCGACCTCTACGGCGGGAGCATGGGACAGCTTCCGGAGGGCTTGAAGGATATCACCGTTTCGTATCTGTATCTGCGGCGTCTGTCCGACCTGGATTTTTCCGCTCTGCCCAAAGTAACGGATCGCCTGCTCGTATATGAATGCGACTGCGGCGACCTCTCCTCTGTTCCGGAGAGCTGGACGGCGCAGTATATCCAGATCTATGAATGTTCGGGATTCCGTTCGCTCGAGGGGCTTGAAAAGCTCTCCGCCTTCTGCGCCCCGGGACAGGGGAAGCTTGAGATCTATCACTGCCCGCGGCTTGCGGACTGGAGCGCGCTGAACGGTCTGGACCTGAACTCCCTGAAAATCAACGGCAGCTTTTCGATCCCCTCGTTTCGAAACCTGCATCTGAAGCTTCTTCGGCTGGAAAACGTGGAGGATCTGACGGATCTTGATTTTCTCGGCGAAATGGACGCGTCCTCGCCCTGCAGCTTTGAGCTGATCGGCCTTGATGGGATAAGCAGCCTTGAGCCCCTGCGCCGCTTCCGCGGCGATCATCTCAGCGTCCCGCCTCAGTTGAAAGAGCAGGCGGAGGATCTCGTCGAAGCGGGCAATTTCGGCGAATATTGCGTGGAGTATCCGAGCGGGGGCTGGAACATCGACGACTCTGTGTTCGTGCTGAACGGCCTCGACGAGCTCGAGACGCTTCCGAAAGCTTTGCTGCGGCGCGTGAGCATGCTTTGCGTGGCAGGCGACAGGATCATCGATCCCGAACGCTTTGAGGTCGCGGAAGATCCCGCGCACGGTCTCGTCCTGTATGACCGGGACACGGGCGGCACAGAGGAACTCGGGCAGGGAAGAGTAAACGATCTTTCGATCTTCTCCGACTTGACCGGGCTCAAAGAGCTCTCGCTCTGCGGCCAGCCTGTGCGGGATCTCGAGGGTGTTCAAAAGCTCTCTTCCCTGGAATGCTTCCGCGCGGAATACTGCGGCGAGCTGCGAGACGCCTCCGCGCTCTTTACGCTGCAGAGCCTGACGGAGCTCAGCCTGAAGGCCTCGCCTGTCGCCTCGATCCAGGGCGTGCAGAATCTCTATGAGCTCCGTACGCTGGATATTTCCCACACAAAGGTGAGCGATCTGAAATGCCTTGCCGGGCTTGAAAAGCTCGAATCCGTCACGCTCAGCCGCGATATGACAAAAGCGTCTTCGAGCCTTGAGGGAACGGATTATAGCTTCACGCTGATCGTCACGGACTGAAAAAGCGAGGGATTTGAATGAGAAAAAGTGCCGGGATCGGCCTGCTGATCTCCCCGGACGACAGGGAAGAGCTGCAAGCGCTGCTTGCTCAATTGAACCGGAGAGGTCTGCGTGTTTCGGAGCGGAATGACGCGGCGGGGAAGGACGATATCGTCCTTGCGGTCCTTTCGGAGGCCTTCTATAAGGACAAGGATCTGACGGACAGGCTGCTGGGCCTCATCGGTGCGGGGGCGGACAAGGTGCTGCCCCTGCAGCTCGACGACGCGCCGATCCCCGAGCAGCTCAAGAACGCGCTGTACGCGCGCAACATCATCCCCGCGGCC
>ONQJ01000061.1 GCA_900319935.1 uncultured Eubacteriales bacterium
CTCGTCCGAGAAGATGGTGTAGTCCTTGGGCAGCACGCCGGCAAGCTGTTCGCTCTGCTCCTCCACCAGGGTCATGGCGTTGTTGACCACCTCGCCCAGAGAGTTCATCGGGTGGCCGTCACGGCTCAGAAGTCCCGCCGCGGCAATGTTCGCGGGCAGGTTCACCAGATAGTCGTACTGCGCCTCCTTGGGCAGAAACAGGGCGCTCTTGGCGGCAAAGTCGCTGGCCTCCACGGGCAGGACGCGCCCGCCGCGGGAGGGCCGGTTGCTCAGGATCTCGGCCTCCACCAGCTTAAAGCGGCTGTAGGCGTAGCGCAGGAAAATCAGCCCCAGCACGGGCATGCAGTATTGGTTGGAGGTCAGCTTCGACCCCGCTCGCAGCAAATCCGCCGACTCCCACAGCTCGGCTTCCAGTTTGCGAATGCTTCTGTTATCCATTCTCTCTCTCCTGACGGTTTCTCAATACCATTTACTCTGTTCCGCGCTCCAGCGAAGCGGCAGCTCTTTTCCCCGGATCATCGCGTCCCACACCGGCTGCAAAAATGCGCCGATGGCGTCCGTGACAGAGCGGAAGGTGATCTCCGGGCTGCCAAGCGTCCGCAAGAAATGCCGCCATTTGATATTCATGTCCTCATCCTCGGCCAGCGCGAGGACGCGCTCGAAGCTGTCTTCCGCATAGGGCGTCCCGCGGTTCTGAAGCGTTTTCTGCAGCGCGGTCTTGAGCTCTTCGCCCTCAAAGTCGAAGGCCCGAGAGAGATAGTAAATGTCGTAAAAATCCTTCATGCGGCTAGTCAGCTCAAAGCGCTGCAGGATCGCATCCAGCTTTTCCGCGATCGTGCTTTCCAGAGAATAGGTCAAAATCTCCGGCGCAGCAAATCCATCCAGCTGCGTCTGCATGACGCGCTCTGATGTGCCGGGAACGATAATGTCGCCCACGCCGATGTCCACGGAGAAGGGAACGCGGACGTTTTTGATGTAACCTGTGATCTGCGTGCTGATCCCGTGATACTCTCGCTGCACAGCGATCGGGGTGGTGGGCTTTGCCTCGAAACGGACAAAATCATTTCCTGTCGGGACGGCGAGGATCTCAGAGATGATCTCATCCATGCGCGCCATATCGTTGCTCAATCCGCGCAGCAGAAAGTCCACGTCGACCGTTGCGCGGCTTTCGAAGTTGGTCAACGTGTAAATGAAGAGACCGCCTTTGAGAATAAAGTTGTTTTTATACGGCGACGCTGCCAGCTTGCGCAGGAACTCCTCCTGGAAGAAGAGCTGAAGGCATTGCTGATAGCTCATGCCGCTTTCCTTCGCCTTATTTTTCAGTCTTGCGAGTACCGATGCCGCCTGATCAGTCATTACAGCCACACTCCTATCAGATCTCGAACCGGTTTTGCGACGCGAAGCTTCTTCGCGTACGCCATCAGGTTCGGTATTTTTTTCTCCGGATCGGCGATATAGCTTTGGATCGCTTTGTTGAAGATCTCCCGATCCATTTTGTTGCGGTATCGAAGACAGTCGCAAATCATGCGTTCCTTATCCACGATGCGAACAGAGAGCCCTTCCATCTCCGCCGATGTGAGGCCAAGCTCGAGGAGGTCCGGCTCTACAAAGTACGGCTTTACAAACGGATAGTCGATATGAAAGCGCGTTTTGTTTGAATCCTTGCTTACCGCAACGTGCCATTCTGCCGGTGTTCGATCGCTGTAGCCGTATATCCGCAGCGCGGTATCCATACACAGGATCGCATCGGGAAACAGCCGAACAAGCGTGCTCAGTTCGCTTGGATCGGCGTTTTTTATCCACTGATAATACCCGGTCCGGACTTTTTCAATATATCCCTCGCGGATCAGCCACTGGATGTCGGCGTAATAGATTTTTTCGCGGCTCAATTCTCCTGTACGCATCATGCCGCCGTAGGAATTGAAAACCGCACGGATCATTTCAACATTTCGCATTGTGCTCACCCTTCAAGTTTGTGCTGGATCGATATTTGAAGCGGATAGTTTTCTATACCTACAGTATAACCTGACAGCAAATAAAGTCAATCTTATTTTTTGATATATTATTTATTGAAGCGGAAGTTTTAATATCGCATTAGGTTAGATGTGATTCACGGGGAGGATTATTGGACAGCGAATATGATAGTATGTTTTTGTAAGTTCGGATCGACAAAGCGAAGACCTTTTTTCAAATAACGAACTATGTCCGAAATGCAATACGAAAGAACTCTTTCAAAAAAGGCGCCGACTCTTTTAGAGCAAGTTTCGCCTTGTCAGACAAAAATGAAAAATCATTTTTCTGACAATGCACTTGTTGGGGATTCCGCTCCCCAATCCCTCGTGTATTTTGGCAACAATCGTTGCGGTGTCTGCTTGCAGCAAACACAGTTTTGATTACGCTTCGCAAATCAAAAGGAGAAGAAAATGGGAAGAAAGAAAATGGAATTCGGAGCAAAAGAAAAGAAGATCTTCATTCGCGTTACGGAGGCTATGCACGAACTGATCTCCTACGAAGCAGAAAAAAGTGGCTTATCCATATCTGAGTTTTGTCGCCGACTGCTGCTCAACCAGCCAATCAAAAAACTCCCGATCATCATTCACGATGAAAGAGAGATCGCACAAGCACTTCGGAATATTAATGCGAATATCAATGGGCTTGGAAATATTCTTAATCAAACCGCACGGCATCTTAACGAGGGCGGAGAAATAAGCGACGCTCTTTTGCAGGAAATCAGAAAAACCCTTACAACACTCGACATCTCGATCAACGATTTCAATCGCGCGGTGGAAAAAGAATATGGAAAGAGCGGTTAATAGTGAGGGAAGAAAAAAGCTTCCCATCGAAAAAAGACAGGAGAGGAGATACACATGGCGAAAAGAAAAAAGGAAGATCCCTACGATCTGTGCGCGTGCTATGAGCCAACCGAGCCCGTTCCCGAAGAGTTCATCGAGCCGGGAGACCGGGAACCGACGCTTGCGGAGTCCGCACTCTACATGATAGATGAAGACGGGACGGAGTACTATTGCTGCGGGAATACCCGGATCAAAATCACAGAGAGTTTTTCAAAGGAAGGCCCATCCATGAACGAGCTTCTTACGGACCTGATCATCCGGGAAGCAAAAAAAGATAGCTGAACTTTCGCGCACTAAATCGTCAAATCCCACAATTGATTCTCTCCCGCGCTTATCGTATACTTTCCTCGGGAAGTATTGTAAGCGTGGGTTGTTTCGCACGAAGGAGGATTTATGAATTGAAGCAACCGTACAATACCGCACTGTACATGAGACTCAGCCGTGACGACGAGAATTACGGCGACAGCATTTCCATCGAGACGCAGCGCACGATCCTCCGTCAGTTTGCAAAAGAGAACGGCTTTCATGTCGTGGACGAGTATGTGGACGACGGATGGAGCGGAACGAGCTTTGATCGTCCGGACTTCCAGCGCATGATGGATGATGTAGAAGCGGGGAAGATCAACTGCATCATCACGAAAGACCTCTCTCGCTTCGGACGCGAGCATGTGATGATGGATTATTATTTGGAGTTCCTGTTCCCGGAAAAACATATCCGCTATATCGCCGTCGCGGAGAACGAGGACACCGAAAAAGGCCTGAGCGACTTCGTTCCCTTCAAGAATCTCTTCAACGAGTGGTACGCCAAGGACACCAGTCGGAAAGTGAAGGCCGCACAGAAAGCGAAGTTTCTCGCGGGCGAGATCGTGTTCACGCACGCGCCGCTCGGCTACAAACGCAGTCCGGATACGCCCAACGCTCTTGTGATCGACGAGGAGACCCGGTGGATCGTCGAAAAGATCTTTGACCTGGCCGTGCATGGGTCAGGCGCCCGTCATATCGCGTCTGTTCTGACCGAAGAGGGCATCCCGACGCCCGGGTGGATGAACTACAAACGATACGGGACCTTTGCTCATATCTATGAGGATAAAGATGATTATCCCGGCGTCTGGTCGATCAAGGAGGTCAAGAAGATCCTGACAAGTGAGACCTATATCGGGAACACCGTCCACTATAAGCAGACGAAAGTCTCCTACAAGAGTAAGAAGCACGTTCGGAACCCTCCGGAGAAGTGGGTCAGGATCGAGAACACGCATGAGCCCATTATCTCGAAAGATGTCTTTGACCGGGTACAGGAGCAGATCGACAATCGGCGCAGGAAGCAGCGAAGCGGAACGCCTCAGATCTTCGCCGGGCTTCTCAAGTGCGCGGACTGCAGCAAGGCCATGCATTACACGGGCATCTATCGCAATGAGGAGCCGTACCGGTTCTACAACTGCGGGACCTACAAGCTCTACGGAAAGCGCGGGAGCTGCACGTCCCATTATATCCGCTATGAGATCCTGTACACCTATGTCCTCAGCCGTATCCGGCACTGGGCATGGCAGGCCATGCAGGGAGAAGATCAGCTTCTCGAGCATCTGCTGAAGACGGGTGACAAGGAACGCGAGACCGCGGCGAAGAAACAGACTGCGGAGCTGAAGAAAGCCGAGAAGCGAAAGGCCGAGGTGGATCGCGCTTTCACCAGAATGTACGAGGACTGGGCGGAGGAGCGCATCACGGAATACAACTTCAATATGCTCTCCCAGAAGTACCAGGCGGAGCAGGAGGAGCTGGACAAGAAAATCCGGGAGCTGCAGGCAGCCCTCTCTGCCAAGCAGGAGTCTGTCGAGAATGCGAAGAAGTGGATCTCTCTGATCCGGGAGATCGGAGCGCCCACGGAGCTGACGGCGGAAATGCTGAACACGCTGATAGAAAAGATCCTGATCCACGAATCCACCGAAGGCGAGTTCGGCGGCCGGGACCAGGAAATCGAGATCATCTATCGCTTTGTCGGCAAGATCGACTAAAAAGACACTTTAAATGTGTTAAAGGAGGGGGTATCCCCCTCTTGAGGCGTTTCAATTAGGGAGGGTCAAGGGAGGGGAAGAAATCGCAATCTTCCCCTTCCTTGTGTCGTTCTCTTTCCCCCTTTCTCTTGGACAAGCAAGAGAAAGGGGAGCGTCTCCTGCGCCGTTTTGCGTATCAGGTCAGGACACCTGAGCGCAAACGGCTTTCGCGGCAAGGTGTTGGGAAGAAATCGAAATCTTCCCCCTCTTGTGTCATTCTCTTTTCTTCCCCTTTTCTCTTGGACAAGCAAGAGAAAAGGGGAGCGTTTCCACTGCGCCGGTCGGCTTGACTTTTTCCCCGCACGGGGCTATAATCACAAACGAAAAAGGGGAGCTGGGTATTCCCGGCTGAGAGAGAGCGAATCGAAGCTCCAGACCCTGGAACCTGATCCGGATAATGCCGGCGTAGGAAGCACGAATGCATGTACGGCAGGTTCAATATTCGTATTGGACCTGCTTTCTGCATCCCTTCTTCCGAAAGAAAAAGGAGGAAAAAACCATGAAAAAAAGCAACTTGACCCTTCGCGCGCTGACCGAGGGCGCGATCTTCGTCGCCGCGGCGCAGGTACTGAGCATGCTCAAGCTCTGGGAGATGCCCTGGGGCGGCAGCGTCACGCTCGCCATGATCCCGCTGTTCGTCTACGCCGTACGCTGGGGACTCGGGCCCGGCCTGCTGGCGGGCTTTGTGTTCGGTGTGCTGCAGTTCACCTTTGACGGCGGCTTTGCCATCGGCTGGCAGTCCATCCTCGGCGACTATCTTGTGGCCTTCACGGTCCTTGGCCTCGCGGGACTGTGCCGCGGCAAAAAGAACGGCATCTTCACCGGCACGATCATCGGCGGTCTTGCGCGTTTTCTGGTGCACTACGTCGTCGGCGCGACGGTCTGGGCCGAATACATGCCGGAGGAATTTTTCGGCATGACGATGCACACGCCCTGGTTCTACTCGCTGCTCTACAACCTGGCCTACATGCTGCCGAACGTCGTGATCTGCCTGCTTGTCTTTGCGCTTCTCAACAAGCCTCTGGGCAAGTACTTCCGCGGCGAGGATCTCCGCAAGGCCTGAAGACAAGGTTTTTGTTGACAGAACGCTTTCTTATACTATATAATAACCACTCGGCGGCCCTGCCGCCGGGTGGGTTTTTATGCCCCGAAACAGTCAACTACTTCCCGTTCCGAACGGGGCGGAATGTTGAGTATCATATCTGAAAGGAGAAAATCAGATGCTTCGTACCTATCAGCCCAAGAAGCTGCAGCGCAAGAAAGAGCACGGCTTCCGCAAGAGAATGGCTACCGCCAACGGCCGCAAGGTCCTCGCCCGCAGAAGAGCGAAAGGCAGAGCAAAGCTTTCCTACTGAGTTGGAAGCTTTGAAGGACAGGTCGACAGATCGATAAGGTTTTTCAGGGCGGAGAGATCCGCCCTAAAGGTGTTTATGCGATGAACGGACGCTTCACGCTCAAACAGAACAGTGATTTCCGCCGTCTGTACGCGAAGGGAAAGCAGAGCGCCAACCGCTGTCTCGCCCTCTACTGCCGGCGCAACGGCCGCGGCGTGAACCGCATGGGCTACACCGTATCGTCGAAGCTCGGCGGGGCCGTCGTGCGCAACCGCGTGCGGCGCCGTCTGCGCGAGATCGCGCGGCTGAACATGCCGGCGCTGAAAACGGGCTGGGACATCGTCGTCGTCGCGCGCGCCCGCGCCGTGGACGCCGCCTATGCCGAGCTCGATCGCGCTTACCGCGACGCCTGCGCTGCGCTGGGCCTGCTGCGGGACGATGGGACATGAAAGCTTTCATGCTCGCCGCGATCCGCTTTTACCAAAGGCGCATCTCGCCCGCGCGTCCGCCCTGCTGCCGCTTTATCCCGACCTGTTCGCAGTACGCCGTCGAGGCCATCGAAAAATACGGCGCCCTCAAGGGGGGCTGGCTGGCCTTTCGGCGCATCTGCCGCTGTCATCCTTTTCACGGGAAGGATTATGACATTTACGACCCCGTACCGTGACCGACTACGAATGAAAAGCAAGGAGTATAGTTCCTATGTGGGCAACGATCACCAAACCCTTTGCGTGGCTCTTTGTCTGGCTGTATAACCTCACGGGGAACTACGGCGCCGCGATCCTTCTCTTCGCGCTCGCCGTCAACCTGATCCTCACGCCCTTCATGGCCAAGAGCAAGAAGGGCATGATGCGCCAGACCCGCCTGCAGCCCAAGCTGCAGGAGCTGCAGCGCCGCCACGAGGGCAACCAGCAGAAGCTCAACGAGGAGATGCAGAAGCTCTACCGCGAGGAGGGCGTCAATCCCATGGGCGGCTGCCTCTGGTCCCTCATCCCCTTCCCGATCCTCATCGCACTTTACAGCGTCATCCGCCAGCCCTTCTCCCGCATGATGTTCGCCGCCGACGGCGTGCTCGACGCGGTCAAGGAGTTCTGCGTGAACAACGGCTGGTACACGCTCCCCGCCAAAACGGACGCCTATATGGAGATCAAGCTCGCCAACATCGTGCATGAGCACTGGGACGAGACGATCTCCCATCTCCAGGGCCTCGGCCTCTCCACCAAGGAGCTGGTCGACCTCGACTTCAGCTTCCTCGGCATCAACCTGGGCACCGTGCCCTGGGATACGATGAAGCTGATCTTCGCCGGCACCGCCGTCGTCAGCGTCGCCACGATCGGCCTTGCGCTGATCCCGCTCGTATCCGCGGGCCTGTCCTGGCTGAGCATGAAGGTCGCCAACATGGCCAACCCGCAGACCGGCGTGGAGACCCAGCAGCAGGCGCAGATGAAGAGCATGAACCTGATGATGCCGCTTATGTCGCTGTGGTTCTGCTTCATCATGCCCGCCGCCATGGGCGTGTACTGGATCGGCAACAGCGTCTTCGGCATGATCCGCGACTTCATCCTGACCAAGTACTACAAGAAGAAGCTCGACGCCGAGGACGCCGTGCGCAACGCCGAGCGTCAGAAGCGCGAGCGCGAGATGGAAGAGCGCCGCATCGAGACCGAGCGCCTGCGCGCCGAGGGCAAGACCGAGCAGAACGCCAACACCAGCAAGAAGAAGATCCAGCAGAACGAGAAGCAGCGCCTTGCCGAGCGCAGCGCCGCCATCGCCAAGGAGGAGCGCGCCGCGCGCCGTGAAATGCGCGGCATCAAGGAGCCCGAAAAGCCCGCCTCCCAGGTCGGCAACCGCCGCTACGCCTACGTGCCGGATCGCTTCACCAACCCCGAGGGAGCCGAGGAGGCCACGCTGGCCGCCGCGGCGGAGTCGGAGGGCAATCTCTCCATCGACGAGAGCGTCGCCGAGGAGAGCGTCTTCGCCGAAGCCGTCGAGGAAACGGCCGCGGAGGAGAGCGCCGTCAACGAACAGGAGTAATTAAAGAATGATCAAATATTTGGAAAAATCCGGCCGCACGATGGAAGACGCCATCGCAGCCGCCCTCGCCGAGCTCGGCAGGAGCGAGGAGGAGATCAGCGTCGAGGTGCTCGAGCGCGCCAAGAGCGGTTTCCTCGGCATCGGGGCGCAGCCGGCCCTCATCCGCGTGAGCTACGAAGTCCCCGACGAACCCGCCGCGGAGAAGAAGGAAGCTCCCGCGCCGAAGAAGGCGGAGAAGAAGCCCGAAGCGAAAAAGGCCGAAGAGAAAAAGCCCGAAGCGAAAAAGACCGAGGAAAAGAAGCCCGCTCCGAAGAAGGAGGCCCCCGCCCCCGTCGACGAGGACGCCGAGTTCGCCGCCGTCCGCGCCTTTATCTCCGGACTGATGGAGCGCATGGGCGTCGAGGCCGAGATCGAGATCTCGCGCCGCGACAACGGCGGGATCAACGTCAACCTCTCCGGCAGCGGCATGGGCGCGATCATCGGCCGCCGCGGCGAGACGCTCGACGCGATCCAGCACCTGACCAACTACGTCGTCAACAAGGCGATCAAGTACAAGCGCAGCATGGCGCTCGAGCCGATGAACTCCTATGAGCGCCACGTGATCCACACCGCGCTGCAGAACTACGAGGGCGTCACGACCTCCTCCACGGGCGTCGAGCCCAACCGCCGCGTCGTGGTCAGCTACGTCCGCCCCGAGCCGAGCGACAACAAGCCGCAGAGCCGCGAATGGGCTTGATCGAGGCAAGCGCCGACCGGGCTCGTCTTCGGCGTCTCGCGGCCGATTTGCGCCCCGCCTTCGTCTTTTTTTCTTGACATACACAAAGTATGCCTGCGAAAAAAAGCCTTTGCCGGGACACAAATCCTCTCACGATCCGCTCTTGCCGACCCGATCCGCGCTTACCTTAATCGTTCCGACAAACCTGAACACTTGAAAAACGATAACACTTTCGGAGGAATAAAACATGTTTGAAAAAATCAGAGACGTGCTGGCCAAGCAGTTTGAGCTCGATCCCGAGACCATCACCCGCGAGACCAACCTCATCGACGACATCGGCGCCGATTCGCTCGACATCGTCGAGCTGATCATGGAGCTCGAGGACGCCGTCAAGCTCGACACCGTCGGCCGCATCTGCGACTACCTCGATACGCTCAAGTAATTTGAGCGACAAAAACGGGAACTTTCAAAAGAGTTCCCGTTTTTGCATGATCGTACGAAGAAAGGGGGCTCTCCGCCCCCTCTCTTCGCTCTCCCCCTGCCTGTCCGACAGTCTCCGCAAGGGTTTGTCCGCAGTCTCCGCTCTCTTTCCCGATGTGGGAAAAGAGAGCGTTTTTTTTTGCAAGAGACGACAAGCCCGGCCGCGGCGGAAGAGGACATTTCATCCAGTTTCACCAATTGACTTTACGCTTGGATGCTTCTATAATTTAAAGCAATCAGTGTGAAAGGAGACCGCATCCATGACCCGTACGATCAGCAACAGCATGATGGGTATGATGTGCATGTGCAGCATGCGCATGATGATGCGCGCCAAAAAGTCTCCGCTCACCGACAGCATACCCGCTTGATTTTATTTGTATTTCAAACCGGGGAGCCTGTGGGCTCCCCGGTTTTTCTTTTGGCTCAGCTCACGCAATGCTGCCCGGCGCTTTGCGGACGCTTTTCGCCGCAGCTTTGCCGGAAAGGCATGAGATACGCAAAATATGCCGGCGCTTTTCCGCCTTCTCTGCAGCAAAAAACCTCTCGCAGATCCCTCTCGCAGCATTTCGCCCGGCAGGCCCGGCGCATTCTGAAATATCGGAAGGAAGCAGCATGATAGAAATCAGACACTTGAACAAGACCTACCGCACCGCCGACAAGGATATCGTCGCGCTCGAGGACATCAACCTCACGATCCGCGACGGCGAGATCTTCGGCATCATTGGTCTCTCGGGCGCGGGGAAGAGCACCCTGGTGCGCTGCATCAATCTGCTCGAGCAGCCGAGCGCTGGCGAGGTGATCGTCGACGGCGAGAGCATCACCGCCCTGCCGCGCAAAGAGCTTCTAAAGCTCCGCCGCTCCATCGGCATGATCTTCCAGGGCTTCAATCTCCTCGAGCAGCGCAGCGTGCTGCGCAACGTCTGCTTCCCGCTGGAGATCGCGGGCGTCAAGAAAAAAGAGGCGAAAGAGCGGGCGATGGAGCTCCTCTCCCTCGTCGGTCTGGCCGACCGGACGGAGGCCTATCCCTCCCAGCTCTCCGGCGGCCAGAAGCAGCGCGTCGCGATCGCGCGTGCGCTTGCGACGCGGCCGAAATACCTGCTCTGCGACGAGGCGACCAGCGCGCTCGACCCCACGACGACCCGCGCGATCCTGGAGCTGCTGCACGAGATCAACGAAAGCTTAGGCGTCACGATCATCGTCATCACGCATGAGATGAAGGTCATCGACCAGATCTGCGACCGCGTCGCCGTCATCGACCACAGCCGCATCGCCGAGGAGGGCAAGGTCAGCGAGGTGTTCACCAATCCCCGCTCACAGATCGCGCGCGATCTGATCATCCCGCGCGAGCGCACCGTGCTCGAGACCGAGGGCGGCAAGCGCCTGCGTCTGACCTTTGACGGCGAGACGACCGCGGGACCGCACATCGCGGAGATGATCCTTGCCTGCCAGGCGCCCGTCAGCATCCTCCAGGCCAGCACGAAGGAGCTCGACGGCGTGATCTACGGCTATACGATCATCGAGCTGCCGAAAGACGGGCACCAGGCGGAGAAGATCCTGCTCTGGCTGCAAAACAGCGGCATCCGCTGGAAGGAGGTCGAATAAGAAATGCTCAGTGAAATGTTTTTGAAGCTGTGGAACAACGGTATCCTGCAGCGCGGCGTCTGGGAGACGATCTATATGACCGTGCTCTCCACGGCGATCTCCTACGTCATCGGCCTGCCGCTCGGCGTCGTGCTGACGGTCACGGACAGGGGCGGGCTGCACCCGATCCCCTGGCTCAACCGGCTGCTCGGCATCTTCGTCAACTTCTTCCGCTCCATCCCGTTCATCATCCTGATGGTCGCGATGCTGCCGGTGGCCAACTGGATCGTCGGCACCTCGCTCGGCAACAAGGCGATGATCGTCATGCTCGTCATCGCGGCCTCGCCCTATATCGCGCGCATGGTCGAAAGCTCCGTCAAGGAGGTCGACGGCGGCGTGATCGAGGCGGCCCAGTCGATGGGCGCGAGCAATTTCGAGATCGTCTGCAAGGTCCTCCTGCCGGAGGCGAAGCCCTCGCTGATCATGGGCGCGGTCATTTCGATGGTCACGATCCTGGGCTATTCCGCCATGTCGTCGACGATCGGAGGCACGGGTCTGGGCCAGATCGCGATCAGCTACGGCCATCAGCGCTTCAATCCCGACATCAAGTGGATCTGTGTATTTCTGACTGTATTAATCGTCCAGATTATTCAGGAGCTGGGGACCGCCATTGCGCACCGCAGCGATAAGCGGATCAAAGAGTAAGCAAAACCGAAAAGGAAAGAAAAGGAGAAAAAACCATGAAAAAGAAACTCGCCATCGTCCTTGCTGTCGCCCTTCTCGCGCTCAGCATCGCCGCCTGCGGCCAGTCCGCTGCTCCGGCCGCCGAGGCCGCTCCCGCCGCCGAGGCCGCTGCCTCTGCCGCCGAATCCGTCAAGCTGACGGTCGGCGCCAGCTCCACCCCGCACGCCGAGCTGCTTGAACTCGTCAAGCCCGCTCTCGCCGAGCAGGGCATCGAGCTCGACATCGTCATCTATGACGACTATGTTCTGCCCAACACCGCGCTGCAGGACGGCGAACTCGACGCCAACTACTTCCAGCACACCCCGTACCTGAACAGCTTCAATGAAAAGAACGGCACCGATCTCGTTTCTGCGGGTCTGATCCACTATGAGCCCTTCGGCATCTACTCCAAGACCGTAGCCGCTCTTGCCGATCTCGCCGACGGAGCCACGATCCTGGTCCCGGACGACGAGTCCAACCAGACCCGCGCGCTGCTGCTCCTGGCCCAGGAGGATCTCGTTGTCCTGCCCGAGGGCGCTTCCGTTGAAAACGGCGTGAGCGTGCTTGACATCGTCGACGCCAAGGGCTATGACATCCAGGCTGCCCAGGCCGACGCGATTCCCAGCCTGCTCGCCAACGCCGATGAGGGCACCGTTGCCGTCATCAACTACAACTATGCGCTCGGCGCCGGCTTCAGGACCAGCGACGCCCTCGCCATCGAGGACGCCTCCGGCGACGCCGCTCAGACCTATGCCAACATCATCGCCGTCCGCCGCGGCGACGAGACCCGCGCCGAGATCCTGGCTTTGGTTGCGGCGCTGCAGAACGGCGCGGTCGACGCCTATAACGGGCAGACCGGCGCCGGCATCGTTCCGATCGCCTGATTCGCATCCCGCCCAAAAACAAACACGCCGCTGTTCATACAGCGGCGTGTTCTCTTGTTTGGGCTTCAGTCGATATGGATGATCTTTTCGTTGAGCTCCAGCGCGCCGACGTTCGGATTGTGCCAGCGCTCGCGCTTCTCCGTCGGGCCGCCCATGTTAATGGCCTCGCGCGGGCAGAACTGCAGGCAGCTCAGGCACTGGATGCAGTCGGTGCCGAAGTCGGGCCGGCCGCCGACCATTTTGATGTTGCCCTTCGGGCACAGCGAAGCGCACTGGCCGCAGCCGATGCACTTGCCGGTGACGGTGAAGCTCGCGGCCTTCTTCGGTGCCAGCTTCGGCCAGACGGAGCTCTCGAGCTTGTTGAACAGCGGCGCGGAGGGCGCCTTTTCCGAGCGCACGCCGTTTTTGACGTCTTCGGCGATCTTCGCGGCGAGCTCCTCCGAGCGCTTCTGCGCCTTCTCGGGCGTGAGCGGGGGGAACATCAGCGTATGCGGCATCAGCCAGATGCAGGCGCTCTGGTGCGAAATGCCCGCGTGATAGCTCAGCGGCACGATCTCGTTGATCTTCGCCAGCCCCACGCCGGGATAGCCCGCGTAGCTGACCACGCCGAAGGTATAGGCCTTCGCGCTGATAAAGAGGCTGCGGACGTATTTCTCCACGTCGCCGGGCAGGCCGCCCGCGTGGCAGGGGAATACGAAGCCGACGCGCTCGGCCTCGTGCACGTCGCGCACGGCGGGGGCGCGGCGCATCATCACGATGTCCGTGTCGCCCAGGGAGCGGGCGATGTTCTTGGCGATATCCAGGCAGTTGCCGGTGCCGGAAAAGCAGAAGATGACGTTTTTGCTCATGTTTTCTCTCCTTTTTACAGACTCAGATCGAAGATCGAATCGTCGTTGTCGATCCACTCCTGCACCTCGATCGTGCGGTACTCCGTCGGCGTAGAGCGGATGACGACCTTGTCGATCCCGGCGTTGATGATCTGGCGCTTGCACATCGAGCAGGACATGGCGTTGGGCAGGAGCTCGTTCGTCAGCGCGTCGCGCCCGACGAGATAGATCGTCGCGCCGATCATGTCGCGCCGCGAGGCGGAGATGATCGCGTTGGCCTCGGCGTGGACGCTGCGGCAGAGCTCATAGCGCTCGCCGGAGGGGATGTGCAGCAGCTCGCGGGTGCAGCTGCCGATGTCCGAGCAGTTGCGCCGTCCGCGCGGCGCGCCGTTGTAGCCGGTGGAGATGATCTCGTCGTTGCGCACGATGATCGCGCCGTATTTGCGCCGCAGGCAGGTGGAGCGCTCCAGCACGGAGTCGGCGATGTCGAGATAGTAGTTCTGTTTGTCGGTGCGGCTGTCCATAAAGAAATCCCTCCGATGGATTGATGCTTCTATTATATCTGCCGCCCCGCGGCAAGTCAATGTAGCATTTCCCGCCGGTCTGTGATATGATGAAACCATGAGCAAGACGAATTATATGCACGAGTTCGACGCCATCGCCGCCGAAAGCGCGGGAAAACGCCCGCGCCTGCTGCTGCACAGCTGCTGCGGCCCCTGCTCGTCCTCGGTGCTGGAGCTGTTAACGAAATACTTCGATGTGACGCTGCTGTGGTACAACCCCAACCTCTACCCGCAGGAGGAATTCGACAGGCGCCTGGCCACGCAGATCGAGCTCATCGAAAAGGCGGGCCTCGCCGAGGAGGTCCCGATCCTGGCCGAGAGCCGGAAGCACGAGGACTATCTGCGCCGTGTCGAGGGCCTCGAGGCCGAGCCGGAGGGAGGGAAGCGCTGCACGGAATGCTTCCGCCTGCGGCTGACGGAGTGCGCTCGCTTGGCGAAGCAGTACGGCTTCGATTATTTCTGCACGACGCTCACGGTCTCGCGCCACAAGGACGCCGAACGCATCAACGCCCTCGGCCGGGAGATCGGCAAGGCCTTCGGCGTGAAGTGGCTGCCCTCGGATTTCAAAAAGCGCGGCGGCGAGCTGCGCTCGCAGCGCCTTTCCGAACAGTACGGCCTCTATCGCCAGAACTACTGCGGCTGCGAGTTCTCTTTGAGATAGCTCTCGGGCTGCAGGAGGAAAAAAACACGGGTGTGAAGCGAAAGCTTCACACCCTTTTTCTATTCTTCCGTTTTCCCGCCGGCGGTCTTGTCCCGCAGCAGGGCGATCCCTTTTTTGAGCCATGCGGGGATCGGCGCGCCGAGGAGCCCCGCGTTCTCGATCACGCTGCCGAGCTCCGTGAAGGTGTACCAGATCGCGACGATCATCGTCAGGCAATGCGGCAGTTCGACCTGCGCCGCGAGCGGCGCGGCCGCGCTGTGCAGCACGACCTGAACGGCGATGTCGCACAGCGCCGCCACCAGCAGCGCGGCGATCTCGCCGAGCTTGTGCCACAGGCCCTGCCGGGCAGCGGCGCTGGACCAGGTCCCTCTGGCGCGCGCCGCCCAGGTGCCGGTGACGTAATCGGCGGCCATCGACGCGATGAAGATCGCGATCGCCCAGCCGAGCCATCCCCACAGCGCCGTGAGAAAGCTCAAAACCAATGTGACGAGCGCGCGGATCTCCGTGGCCTTGTCGGGTGCGTTCATGTCATCAGTTCTCCTTTTTTTGTGCGTTCCAAAGGGCGGTGAAGCTCTGCGCGCCGAACTCCGCGTCCGCGCCGAGACCGTGCGCGCGCTGAAAAGCCAGCAGCGCCGCGGCCGTTTTCGGGCCGAACGCGCCGTCGGCTGTTCCGCAGTCGAAGCCGAGGGCGTTGAGCAGCGTCTGCACGCTCCGCACCTGCGGCCCGCTGTTGCCCTGCCGCAGCAAGGCGATCTTCACGTCGTATTCGTACGGCGCGTAGCGGACCGGCGTCTCCGGCGCGGCGCTCGCCGGAGGGGCGGCGGGGGAGGAGCCTGCCGCGCCGCCGTTCGCGGCCAGCGCCCAGTTCGGGCGGCCGTAGCCGGCGATGTTGAGCGCCTGCGGCGCGTAGACGCGCCGCGAGACCATGTCGAAGCTGTTGCCCTCCACGGCGGTGACGCGCCCGCCCTCGACGGCCGTAACGATGCCGGTGTGGTTGACGCCGCCGTCGACGTACAGAAAGATCTGGTCGCCCGGCTGCGGCGTGGGGAACCAGCGCCCCGCGTTCTTGTAGTACTGGGCCGAGTAGCGGCAGGCCGCCCGTAGAGCTTTTCCATGCCCTTGGCGTAGCGATTCCAGTTGTTCGCGCCCTCGCGCGTGCCGATCTGGGCCTCGGCCCAGGCAATCAGTTTTCGTTTGGCTTCTTCGGTCGTCATGCGCCGCCCGCTTCCTCCGCAGCGTGGCGATAGCACTTGTAGTCGTATAGATACCCGTCGTCCCTCACGAACAGGACTGTGTGCTGAGGCACGTCGGAAACGGCGGCGATCGACCGGATGCGGCAGTATTCGCTTTCGGCTTCCAGCTCGTCTTCCTTCTGGATCACGGGCGGGACCGCGACCTGAGCGTCTGACAGCTTCTGCAGTTCGATCACAAGATACATCCTTTTTCTCCTTTCAGCTTACCGTACATCCGAAACACAGAAAGCGGCGGTACAGATACTTCGTGCCGTCCTTCGTGTTCCGGACCCAGAGATTGATTTTCTTGCCGTTTGTCACGGCGATCGGGACGCTCGTGCTTGCGCCCCAGCGGAAGGCGCCCTCCGTAGCCCAGCGCGTGCCTTCGCCCATAACGACGGTGCCGTCGTATGAGACAGAGGCCTGAAAAGTGCCGTAATCGCTGGTGGAATCGCTGTATGAACCGACATAGGCGATCACGATCCCGCTGCCGCTGACCGTGTAGTCCTTGCTGACGGTATCCCCGGTAAAGGTCGTGCTGTCGACGACGACGGTCGGCATCGGCGCCGCGCCCAGGTTTGTCCGCGCGGAGGCGGCGGAGCTTGCGCCCGTGCCGCCGTTTGAAACGGAAAGAGGCAGATCGTAACTTGTAATGATGCGACGCCAGTTTTGCCAGGTTATAGTTGTCCCGGAGCCGCTTTCGCCGCACCGAAGGTATCTTTGCCCCAGATACGTCTGATACTCTGCAACCAAATATGTCCATGTTGCAGGACCCGTGATATCCGCGCCTATGCTTGCGTAGACATACAGAACCCCAGCCTGCTGAACAGGCAGATTCGTCATGGTCGCTGCCGATGCTGAAAGACGAATCTTATAGGTTCCGGGTGTTGTAATGGTATCAATATCTGTGTTTTCCGGTATTTCGTCCTCTACATACCCAAGAGGCTTTACACACAGATTCCGAACGGCCCCGGATTTTGTACCTGCTCCCGTGCCCCCGCTGGAGACGGGGAGCGGTCGGCCGAATTTAACGGCCCAGTCTGAAGAGACCTCGAAGATATTGTCCGTCTCCGCCGCCTTGCCGAAGGCCACGCCGCTTCCGTTCGAACGGAACTTCATCGCCCACTTTCTCGTGGGCACCGCAGCGTAGTAGGTCGCCGTGTTCCCGAGCGAATCCGTTGCCCGGATCCGAACGGTGTAGCTCGTATCCGCGCCAAAGCCGCTGAACACTTTCGCCGTCCCGCTGGTGAGCGCGGTCTCCGAGCCGTAGGAGCCGCCGGAGGGCGCGATCGCCGCCTTCAGCGTGCAGGCGTTCTGCCCGTTCAAAGAGGAGAACGAGCGCGTTGCCTTCACGCTAATATACGTTCCGCTTTCCGATGCCGTTCCTCCGCTTCCGCAGCGGAAGACGGAGACTGAGATCCTGGCTCGCAGATCTTCCTCTCGAGTCCGTCACCCGGCAGGTGACGGTCACGGAGGCGGAGTTCAGAACGGGCGTGAGATAGGGGCTTGTTTGGTCGGTCACTCCCTGGCAGGTGACGGAATAGGAAGCGATCGTCGCGCCGGGAGAATTCGCCAGGGAAATCTTTGACGGGCTGAAGGTGGCCTTCGCCTTGGAATAGCCCTTGACATAGCCCGAGATGTTCTCTGCAGCAGTGCTGGCGTTGTAGGCTGCCAGACTCACCCAGCCGGAGGAAACGGAGGGCTTCATCCCCGCGTCCGCCGTCACGGTCAGCGGCTTTTCCGCCGGACTGCCGACCGCCGCACCGCCGCCGGTATAGGTCTGTACGGAAACGGTAAGAGACAGCGACGAAAGGCTCGGATAGTTCGTAAACCATGAGCGCGGCACCGTAAAGCTCAGCGCGGTGTCAAAGCGTCCGCTCGTATACAGCGTGGCCGAATCGCGTTTGAATACGGCGATGTGGTAGTTGGTCGATGCGGCCCGGCTCATCGTCAGCGAAAAGCTGCCGCCTGTCGACACGGCGGAGCTGCAGGAGGCGATCGCGGAAGCCGCGTTTTCCCGGATGGTGATCGCCGTGGAGACCGTACCGCCGACGGGGCTTGCGATATGACCTTCCATCATCTCGCGCACAGAGCCGAGAAAGCCGACCGTGAAGGACGCGCTGCCGTCGGCGTCGTGGCGGATCGTGAAGGACGTGGAATAGTTCAGGCTCGTCCAGCCGTTGTGCGCCGATCCGCACGAGAGATAGTTTCCGGAGCCGTAGTTGTTGCCGAACGTGTAGACTCTGCTGCCGTTCACGTAGATGCCGGCGCCGTCGACGCCGTAGGAGTAAAAGCGGTAGTCGTTGCCCCAGTTGGCGCTTGTTTTGAACTGCGGCGTTATCGTGACCGTCGAGGTGTTCGCCGACGCGTTGAACGAGGTCGAATAATAAAAACGGATATACGCCTTGAGCGTTCCGGATTTCGACCATTCCTGTGAATAACCGCTTGCCATATCAGCCTCCCGTGTATTTCAGACCGAAGCCGCCGGACGTGGTCATCTCCCAATCGGCCCCGAGCTTCAGCTTGTCTTCGACAACGATGTTGGACACATGCAGCATGCTGTCCTCAGACGAAAACCAGCCCCTCTTCATGCCGTTGATCCAGAACTGCCAGCCCGAGGACGTATACAGCCCGAGGGTCTGGCCGGGAGAGAGCTCGAAGTAGGTCGCTCCGCCGACGGTCTGTGTCTGACCGGTGAAGGACAGCGCTTCGCTGATGGCAATGCCGAGGTGGATCTCGTGCGTCTCCGGGTCTTCGATCAGTCCGCGGCGTATCTGCCCGTTGAGCATGGTCATATAGCGCTCGAGCGCCTGGATGCTCTCGGCGTAGTGATAGCTCTCGACCGTGTCCCGCGCGGTCTGCCGGATCTCCGTATCGATCTGCTCGCGATACGTGCCGAAATCGGAGACGGCGAGATAGGTCGAGGAAAGGTTGTCAAAACGTTCGTCGGCGTACGACGTGATCTCGTCGGCGTTCTTGATGATCAGCGCCTTGAGGGCGGCGGCCTGCTCGCGCAGCGATATTACGTCCTGCCTGCGCACGGCGGGAGCTTCCCTGCCCACAGCGGCGATCCCGCCGCGCTCGACATGCTCGAGCTCCTGCGCCAGGCGCACGAGATAATCCCGCAGCGCGGCAAGCTGCTCCTCGACGCTGCCCCGCGCCTGCGGAGGGAGTTCATAGCTCATCGGTAGTCACTCCCCGTCTCCAGGATGCGCGAGATCGACAGCAGGCGCATCTCGCCCTGCCCGGAGAGCCGCAGCTGCAGATGGTCGCAGCGGTGCGGCCGCACGGGAAAGAGGAAATGGCCCGTTCCCGCGCCGGAGGCCGTGACGCTGCCCGCGCTGTGCCAAACGCCGTCGGAATCGTACTGCACGTCCACGCCCAGAGACGCGCCGGCGGCCATGCTCAGGCGGATGTTGTAGCGCGAAACGCGCTTGTTCTCCGGCAGGCG
>ONQJ01000011.1 GCA_900319935.1 uncultured Eubacteriales bacterium
GCGACGGGGCCGCCGTCGTAGTTCTCGATCAGCTGCGGTCTGACGTTCTCGCCGGAGAAATCCGGGATCGTGTCGAGGTGCGCGATGAAGCCGACGCAGGGCCGATCCTCGCAGCCGGGCGTGGCCGGGAGGAAACCGTATACGTAGGCGTGCTCGTCGACGAAGACGCGCTCCATCCCAAGCGCGCGCATCTCCTTTTCCAGCACGCGCGAGAGGTCGAACTCCCGCTCTTCGGTGGGCGTGCGGTCGTCCCGCTCGCTGCTGGCGGTATGGATCTTTACATAGGTCAAAAAGCGTTCGAGTGCCGTCATGTTCTTTCTCCCCTAAATGATCACGTTGTAGTTCATGCCCAGGTTGTCGCGCATCTCGCGGTAGCTGGGGTCGTCGCGCCAGTAGTTGCCCACGGCGTTGTCCTCCCAGGCCCAGAAGCAGATCTTCGTATTCGGGAGCGCGTCGCGCAGCTCCTGCTGCTGCGCCTCGCTCAGACCGCTGTCGACCCACCAGAGCCGCTCGAGCTGTTTCATCTCGAAAAGCTGCGTGTAGTCGTCAAGCCGGCAGTGGCTGATGTTCAGATGCCGCAGATTCGGCAGCTTCTGGATCGGCTCAAGGTCGCGCACGGCCGTAAAGAACATCTCGATGTAATACAGCTCCTGCAGATCGCGCAGCGGCTCCAGGCTCGTGACCGGGGCGCTGCAGATGATGAGATACTTCAGATGCGGCATCGTTGAAACGAAATCGATCCTGTCGAAGTTGCCGTGGCCCAGGTCGAGCGTCACCATGTCGCTGCAGTATCGGATCGGCGCGGCGTTCTCATAGGGCAGATAGCCCCATTCGTTGGAAAACTTGGACATGCAGAAGGCGTCCGCGTCGGTGCGGCAGGCGACGCCGTTGAGATAGACGCGCCAGACGATCTCGGTCTGTCCCGCGTACTTCTCGCGCAGCGCGGCGAGCGTCTCATCGTCGATGCCGCAGTCGCAGAGATAGAGCTTTTCAAGCTGCGCCATCGCCGCGATCGCCTTTTCCGCCTCGCCGAGGTCCTCGATCCGGCGGTTGGACAGGTCGAGCTCCTTCCAGTCGGTGGAGCAGAGCTTGCCGCAGACGAGCGTGCGGCAGATCACCTCGACGCCGTCATAGGCCTCGCGAATCGCGATCACATCGTCAAGCTCAAGCTGCCGCGCGCCGAAATTGATGATCTTGAGCTCCTCGAAGTCGCCGCCGTGGTCGAGCAGCTCCTGCAGGTCGAAGGCGGCGTTTTCGGGGATGTTGATGTTTTCGGTGTTGCTGCGGATGCTCTCGCCCGCGATCGTCACCTTGAAGAGGAAGCGGACCTTCGGGTAGCGGGAGCGGAGAGCGCCGAGCTCGGCTCTGTCATACTGGGCCTTCGTCGTGTCGACCATGCGCGTGGCCGGCAGATACTGCAGCTTTTCGCCCAGCTCTTCGGCCGTCACGCCCTCGGGCAGCGTCAGCTCCTTCGTCGTGTGCGGGAAGCTCTCGCCGCCGATGACGACGTTCCACTTGATATCCACGTCCTCGCCCAGCAGCTCGCGCATCGCCATGATCTCGCCATAGCAGGAGGCCGCCGTGGCGTCGACGCGTGAAATCGCCGACCGCGATCTCTTCGGAGCGGTTGTCAAAGCGCTGAGCGCCGACGGGCACCATCCAGCGCAGCTCCAGCGACGGGTACGCCGCGATCAGCTGCATGATCTCGTCGCTGCAGTCGGCCGAGCGGGCGTCCACCAGGCGCAGCGAGGGGAAGAAGGAAAAGTTCTCCACCTCGTCCGCCGTGAAGTTCTCCACCGCGATCGCCTCGGAGAGGCAGTCGTAGCGCCACGGTCCGATCGGCACGTCCCAGAGGACGACGGCGTCGGGATAGCGGCGGACGATCTCGCGGTATTGCCTGACGCTGACGGTTTTGCCGCGCAGGTCGATCGGCTCGTCCTTGGGGAAAAACGAGCCCATGGCGATGTTGTAGTGCGTATAGACATACGCGGCCGCGCCGATCACGATCGCGATCAGGAGCAGCATGGCGATCAGCGGAGCCGCGCTTTTTTTCTTTCCGTGCTTTCTTACGGCCATTTCTTCCTCCCTGGAGAGAACGTCTGTTGCGCGTGTCATTGTATCATCACGGCGGGCCTTTTTCAAGAGCGGCAGGCCGCGGCGGGGCTGTTGCGCGCGATCTCGGAGCCGTCCACGCAGAAGTAGGTGAAGCTCGCCGTCGCCAGAAGTCTCCCCTCCTCGCCGGTGAGCGTGACCTCGACCAGCACGGTGCTGCGGCCGCGGTGCCGTACCCGCGCCTCGGCCTGAACGGCGCCGGAGGCCTGCACGCGCAGAAAATGGATGTCGCCCGCCTGGGTGACATATGTCCGGCCGTCCGTGCTTGCGGCGCATCCGGCGGCGTTGTCCGCCAATGTAAAGAGCGCGCCCCCGTGAACGAGACCGTGCGGGTTCAGGGTCTCGGGACGAAGCGCGAGGCGCAGGAGCGAGCGGTCAGGCCCGACCTCCGCGATCTCGACGCCGAGAAGCTGCACAAAGGGATTGCGGCGGTTGACCTCCATGCTCTTTTCTTTCAGTGAACGCTCTTTCATGACGGCGCCTCCGGTTTGAAAAATCACGCACCATAGTATAACAGGCCGCGCGGACAAAAGCCAGTAAAATTTATAAAAAAAGGCGTTTCGGGTACTTTTCCGTATCATTCGGTTCGTTTTGCGCCTTTCTTATTGCAGGAAAGAAAGAATTCATCTTTTTTTGCAACTACGACTACCAATTTTGTAAAAGCTATGTTATAATTTAGTATCTCATATTGCGGCATGCGAACCATGCCCGTACCGTAATAAAGAATTGGGGGCTTTTTTCATGAAGAAGATCCTTGTGCTCGAGGATGAAGCCAATATCCGCAGCTTTGTGGTCATCAATCTGCGCCGCAGCGGTTATGAGCCGATCGAGGCCGAAAACGGAGCGGAAGCCTTGGAAAAGCTCAAGGTCAATCCCGACATCTGTCTGGCGCTGCTGGACGTGATGCTGCCGGACATCGACGGCTTTGAGGTCTGCCGCCGCATCCGCGCGACCGGCTCGAAAATGGGTATCATCATGCTGACGGCCAAGAGCCAGGAGATCGACAAGGTCACAGGCCTGATGACCGGCGCGGACGACTACGTCACCAAGCCCTTCTCCCCCGCCGAGCTCACCGCCCGCGTCGACGCGCTGATCCGCCGTCTCGGCGTGGACGATGACGAGAAATCCAGCGTGGAGATCACGAGCGGCCCCTTCGTGCTCAACACGCGCAACCGCACGCTGGAGAAGAACGGCCAGCGTCTCAAGCTCACGCAGATCGAATATCTGCTGATGAAGCTCTTTATGGAGAACCCCGGCAAAGCCATGTCGCGCGAAGACATCCTCTCCGCCGTCTGGGGCGGCGACTTCTCCGGCGAGCTCAAGACCGTGGACGTCAACATCCGCCGTCTGCGCATCAAGATCGAAAGCGATCCCACCGAGCCGGAATACCTCACCACGGTGTGGGGCTACGGCTACAAGTGGGGCTACTGAGCGCTTCTTCCACGCCCGTTTTTCCCGCGCGGCCGACGGCCGCGCATTTTATACAGAAAGCATTTACGGTAATCTATGAATACAAGGCTGAAAAACCAACTGATCGTCTCCGGCATCGGCGCGCTGATTCTGCTGCTCACGGCGGTGTATTTCATCACCCGCGGCTATCCGCTCTATGCCGTCGCGCTGATCACGCTCGTCTGCTTTTACATCATCGGCGTGATGCTGTGGTTCTGGTCGCGCGTGTCCGACCCGATGGAAAACCTCACGGACATCGCCCGGCGCATCGCCGAGGGCAGCTACGGCATCCAGGTGGAAAAGCTCAGCGACGACGAGGTCGGCGATCTCACCGACGCGCTCAACGAGATGTCCGAAAAGGTCGCCGTCGCGGAAAAGACGCGGACCGAGTTCATCTCGCAGGTCTCGCACGAGCTGCGCACCCCGCTGACCGCCATCGAGGGCTGGGCGGAGACGATCGCCTATGACGACGCCGTGCAGGGCGACTCGCTGCGCGGCGTTCAGATCATCTCCAAGGAGGCCGAAAGGCTGACCGGCATGGTCTCGGAGATGCTGGAATTCGCCCGTATCCAGGACGGGCGCTTCAATCTGCGCATTGAGAACATCGATATCGCCGCCGAGCTGGAAGACGCCATCTTCACTTACGGCGAACTGTTCAAGCAGGCCGGCATCGAGGTCAGCTACGAGCAGCCGGGCAAGCCCATCCCCATGATCCCCGGCGATCCGGAGCGTCTCAAGCAGGTCTTTCTCAACCTGCTCGACAACGCCGCCAAGCACGGCGGCGACGGCAAGCGCGTCGAGGTGTCCATTTCCGCCGAGGGCCAGGCGGTGCTCATCCGCATCCGCGACCACGGCCACGGCATCCCCTCGAACGAGCTGCCGCATGTGAAGGAAAAATTCTACAAAGGCAGCTCGAAGAACCGCGGCACGGGCATCGGTCTGTCCGTCTGCGACGAAATCGTCGCGCGCCACGGGGGCAAGCTGATCATTGAAAACGCGGAGGGCGGCGGCTGTCGCGTCACGATCTCGCTCCCGCTCCGCGGCGGAGAGAGCCATGAAAAGAAAAACTGAGGACTGCTCGTTCCGCACCAGCATCGGCGGCCAGGCCCTGATCGAGGGCATCCTGATGCGCGGGCCGAAAAAGCAGGCCGTCGTCTGCCGCACGAAGGACGGACTGGTCGAAAAGGTCGAGGAGCTCGAGCTTATCCGCGACAAGCACCCGATGCTGGGTCTGCCCTTCGTCCGCGGCGTCGTGACCCTGTTTGACTCGCTCTTCAAGGGCATGGCCGCGCTGACGTATTCCGCCTCGCTCGTCCCGCTTGAGGAGCAGGGCGAGCCGGACAAGCTCGATCAGTGGATCGAGGCCCATTTCGAGGGCGAAAAGGCCCAGAAGCTCATCATCGGCACGGCCGTGGTGCTGGGCGTGGCGCTCTCGCTGTTCCTGTTCATTTTCCTGCCCGCCTTTATCGTCGGGCTGATCGGCCCGCTGAAGGAAAACTTTTTTGCGCGCAATCTCTCCGAGGGCGCGCTGAGGATCGTGATCCTGCTCGTCTACATGCGCTTGATCTGCGAGGTGGGCGACGTCAAGCGTCTCTTCGCCTATCACGGGGCCGAGCACAAGACGATCTTCTGCTATGAGCACGGCAAGCCTCTCACAGTCGATAACGTCCGGCCGGAGAGCCGCTTCCACCCCCGCTGCGGCACGAGCTTTCTGCTTGTCGTGATCGTGGTGAGCATCCTGGTCAATTCCGTCGTGCGCCTGTCCAACAGCTTCGTGCGCATGGGCTGCCATCTGCTGCTGCTGCCCGTCGTGGTCGGCGTGAGCTATGAGATCAACCGCTGGTGCGGCCGGCATGACAACTGGCTGTCCGCCGTGCTCTCCGCGCCCGGAAAATGGCTGCAGCACATGACCACCAACGAGCCTGACGACGACATGATCGCCTGCGCGATCCGCGCGCTGGAACTGGTCATCCCCGAGGAAAAGGGCAGCGACGCCTGGTAAGGAGCGAAATATGAAGACCTACAACGACATTTTTATGCAGGCGAGGAACGCGCTGCGCGATCACGGGATCGAGGGCTATTCCCTGGAGGCGCGCCTGCTCGTGGCCACGGCCGCGGGCAAGACGACCCAGGAGCTGCTGCGCGACCTCTCGCTGTATACGACCCCCGAGATGGCCGACAAGGTCGCCGCGCTGACCGAGCGGCGCATCTCCGGCGAGCCGGTGGCCTATATCACCGGCGCGTGGGAGTTTTACGGCCTGCCGATGTATATCACCTCCGACGTGCTGATCCCCCGCATGGACACCGAGCTGCTCGTCGACGCGGCCAAGGAGCTGCTCAACGGCCGCAAGATGGACGCGCGCGTGCTCGACCTGTGCTGCGGCAGCGGCTGCATCGCCTGCGCCATCGGGCACGAGATGCCCGCCGCGCGGATCGTGGCCGTGGACCTCAGCGCCAAAGCGCTCGAGGTGGCGCGCAGGAACGTCGCCGTCAACCGTCTGTCCTCGCGTGTGATCTGCATGCAGGCCGACGCGACCGCCTCGCCCCCGATGAGCATGGGGCAGTTCGACATGATCGTGTCCAATCCCCCCTACGTGCGCAGCGCGGACATGAAGAAGCTCGACCGCTCGGTGCGCGATTTTGAGCCCTCCTGGGCGCTCGACGGCGGCAAGGACGGTCTGAAGTTCTACAAGTCCATCATCAAATACTGGAAGAGCGTGCTCCGCCCCGGCGGCTACCTGCTCTTCGAGGTCGGCGAGGGCCAGGCCGAGAGCGTCAAGGAAATGCTGCTCACGGGCGGCTTCCGCAGCGTGAGCTCAAGGTTCGATACGATCGGCGTCGAGCGCGTCGTCATCGGCAAAATGTAGTTGATTAAGTAAAAATGGAAATAGATCGGGACGGCGCCACGCCGTTTCGAGAGGAGGAAACGCTTTATGGCAGAGAAAAAGAAGACCGCGGCCGCGCCTGAGGTCAGCGACAGAAAGAAAGCGCTGGAGACCGCGATCGCCAAGATCGAGAAGGACTACGGCAAGGGTACGATCATGCGTCTGGGCGACGATATCTCCGTCAACGTCGAGGCGCTGTCCACGGGCTCGCTGTCGCTGGACTTCGCGCTCGGCATCGGCGGCGTGCCCAAAGGGCGCATCATCGAGATCTACGGGCCCGAGGCCTCAGGCAAGACGACGCTGGCGCTGCACATCGTCGCCTCGGCGCAGAAGAACGGCGGCGACGCGGCTTACATCGACGTGGAGCACGCGCTCGAGCCCGCCTACGCCCGCGCCCTCGGCGTGGACATCGACAGCCTGCTGATCTCCCAGCCGGACACCGGCGAGCAGGCGCTCGACATCACCGAATCGCTCGTGCGTTCCGGCGCGATCGACGTGATCGTCGTCGACTCGGTCGCCGCGCTGATCCCCCGCGCCGAGCTCGAAGGCGAGGTCGGCGACACGGTCGTCGGCATGCTGGCCCGCCTGATGTCGCAGGCGATGCGGCGTCTGGCCGGCGCGATCTCGAAGAACAACTGCACCGTGATCTTCATCAACCAGCTCCGTCAGAAGATCGGCGTGATGTACGGCAACCCTGAGACCACGCCCGGCGGCCTGGCGCTGAAGTACTACGCCTCCGTGCGCATCGACGTGCGCCGCATCGAGACGCTCAAGGCCAACGGCGAGATGATCGGCAACCGCACGCGCGCCAAGGTCGTCAAGAACAAGGTCGCTCCTCCCTTCCGCGAGGCGGAGTTCGACATCATGTACGGCGAGGGCATCTCGCGCATCAGCGAGATCATCGACCTGGCCGTGAAGCTGGAGCTGATCGAAAAGGGCGGCGCGTGGTTCACCGTCAACGGCCAGCGGCTGCAGGGCAAGGACGCCGTGAAGGAATACCTCACGGCCAATCCCGAATACTGCGACCGGTTGGAGCAGGCGATCCGCGACAACTCCTTCAAGCTGCTCTCTCCGCAGGCGCAGAAAGCCGCGCGCGTCTCCGGGCGCGCCGTCGAGGTCAGCGCCGCGGACTTTGACGAGGGCTGATTCTTAAGACGCCGACATGGTCGTCACCGCTATCAAACAAAGCTCTCCCGGCCGCTTCGTTGTGGAGTTCGACGGCGGCGAAACGCTTCGCTCCACGCTGGAGGCCGTGACCGACGCGCGGCTGTACGTCGGGATGGAGCTGGACGAGGAAGCCTTTGAGGCGCTCAAACGCAGCACCTCAAAGGCTCTTGACCGTCAAAAGGCCCTTGAAATGCTCTCCCGCCGTCCCTATTCGCGCCGGGAGCTGAAGGACAAGCTGCTGCGCCGCGGCACGGACGAGCAGAGCGTCGAGGACTGCATCGCCTGGCTCGACGAGCACGGCTTTCTCGACGACGGCGAATACGCCGGCGCCGTCGCGCGGCACTATACCGCCAAGGGCTACGGCGCGGGCCGTGTAAAGAGCGAGCTGCGCCGCCGCGGCATCGAGCGCGAGCTCGCCGACGAGACGCTTGAGGCGCTCCCGGAAAATACGGAGAAGATCGACGCTTTTATCGCCCGCCGCCTGAGCGATCCGAAGGACCGCGACAGCGTGCGGAAGATCGGCGCCGCGCTGTTCCGCCGCGGATATTCCTGGGAGGAGATCCGCGCCGCGCTGCGGCGATTCGACACAGAGACTGAGGAAGACTGATGGAAAAGACCTTTGCGATGATCTCGCTCGGCTGCGCCAAGAACCTGGTCAACAGCGAGCAGATGCTCTACCTGCTCAGCGAAGCGGGCTATACGATGGTGCCGGAGCCGGACGGCGCGGATTTTGCCGTGGTCAATACCTGCGGCTTTATCGACGCCGCCAAGAGCGAGGCCATCGACGTCATCCTGGAAATGGCGGAGCTGAAAAAAGAAGGAAAGCTCGGCGCGCTGATCGTCACGGGCTGTCTGTCCGAGCGCTATCAGGACTCGATCCTGGAGGAGCTTCCGGAGATCGACGCGGTCCTGGGCGTCGGCAGCTTCGGCGATATCGTCAAGGCCGCGGATGCGGTCATGGAGGGCCGTGCGATCAGATGCTTCGCCTCGAGCAGCGCTCCGGTGGACGAGATCCCGCGCGTGGTCTCCACCGGCCCGGCCTGGGCCTATCTGCGCATCGCGGAGGGCTGCGACAACTACTGCGCCTTCTGCGCGATCCCCTACATCCGAGGGCACTACCGTTCGCGGGCGATGGAGAACATCGTCGAGGAGGCGCGCGAGCTCGCGGCGCACGGCGTGAAAGAGCTGATCGTGATCGCGCAGGACATCACGCGCTACGGCACCGACCTTTACGGCAAACGCTGTCTCGCCGCGCTCTGCCGCGAGCTGGGGCAGATCGAGGGCGTCGAGTGGATCCGTCTGCACTACCTCTACCCCGAGGCCTTCGACGACGAGCTGATCGACGAGATCGCCTCGAACGACAAGATCGTCAAATATCTCGACATCCCCATCCAGCATATCAACGACGGCATCCTCAAGGCCATGCACCGCCGCGGCACGGGCGGCGAGATCCGCGCGCTGTTTGCAAAGCTGCGCGCGCGCATCCCCGGTCTTGTGCTGCGCACCAGCCTGATCACCGGCCTGCCCGGCGAGGGTGAGGCCGAATTCGAGGAGCTGTGCGATTTTCTCAAGCAGGCGCGCATCGAGCGCGCGGGCGTCTTCCCCTTCTCGCCCGAGGAGGGCACCCCCGCCGCGGCGATGGAGCATCCCGATCCGCTGACGGCGCAGCGCCGCGCCGAGCTCGTCATGGAGCTGCAGGCGCGGATCATGGACGAGTTCTGCGAGAGCCGCATCGGTCAGACGCTGCGCGTGCTCTGTCAGGACTTCGACGAGGACAGCGGCCTGCTTGTCGGACGCTCATACGCCGATTCGCCCGATATCGACGGGCTGGTCTTCTTTGAGGGCTCCTGCGCTCCGGGCGAGATGTGCGACGTGCTCGTCGACTCCGCCGAAGACGGTTTTCTGTACGGCAAGGAGGTTGAAGCATGACCACCGCCAACAAACTCACGATCTTCCGGGTCGTGCTCATCCCGGTCTTTCTCCTGCTCGCCTACGCGGGGCAGAGATATTGGGCGCTCGCGGTCTTTGTGATCGCCAGCCTTACCGACATGCTCGACGGCTATATCGCCCGGCATTACAATCAAATCACCGATTTCGGCAAATTCATGGACCCGCTCGCCGATAAGGTGCTCGTGATGGCCGCGATGTGCTACTTCGTCGAGATCGGCCGAATGCCCGGCTGGGCCCTCGCGATCGTGCTGCTGCGTGAGTTCGCCGTGTCCGGCATGCGTCTTGTCGCCGTCGAGCAGGGCCGCGTGATCGCCGCCGCCTGGTCCGGCAAGATCAAAACCGCCGCGACGATGGTCTGTCTGTGTCTGATGCTTCTCATCGGCCCGCCGCAGCTCGGGGACTCCGCGCCCGATCTTGTCGCGCAGTTCTCCACCGCCGTGATCCTCATCACCACCGTCTTTTCCGGCGTCGAATACTTTTGGAAAAACCGCGACGTGTTCCGCCACGTCGATTAAGGAGCGATAGATATGTATCTCTACAATTCCGCCACCCGCAAGAAAGAGCTTTTCGTCCCCAACCATCCCGACATCGTCAAGATGTATACCTGCGGGCCGACCGTTTACCACTACGCGCACATCGGCAACCTGCGCTCGTACATCATGGAGGATATCCTCGACCGTTATCTGCGCTACTCCGGCTACAACCTCAAGCGTGTGATGAACATCACGGACGTGGGGCATCTGACCTCCGACGCCGACGAAGGCGAGGACAAGATGCTCAAGGGTGCCAAGCGCGAGCACAAGAGCGTCATGGAGATCGCGAAGTTCTACACCGACGCTTTCTTCTCCGACTGCGCGAAGCTGAACATCCGCACGCCGGACGTTGTCGAACCCGCGACGAACTGCATCGACGAGTACATCAAGATCATCTCGAAGCTGATGGACACCGGCTACGCCTACTTTGCCGGCGGCAACGTGTATTTCGACACCTCGAAGCTCGAGCGCTACTTCATCTTCAACGACTTCAACGCCGAGGACCTTGACGTGGGCGTGCGCGAGGGCGTGGACAAGGACACGAACAAGCGCAACCGCAACGACTTTGTGCTCTGGTTCACCAAGTCCAAGTTCGAGGACCAGGCCCTGAAGTGGGATTCTCCCTGGGGCGTGGGCTATCCCGGCTGGCACATCGAATGCAGCGGCATCTCGATGAAGCACCTCGGCGAGGACCTCGACATCCACTGCGGCGGCATCGACAACGCCTTCCCGCACCACACCAACGAGATCGCGCAGTCCGAATCCTATCTCGGCCACCACTGGTGCAACCTGTGGATGCACGTGCTGCACCTTAACACCAACGACGGCAAGATGTCCAAGTCCAAGGGCGAGTTCCTGACGGTCTCGCTGCTCGAGCAGAAGGGCTACGATCCCCTCGCCTACCGCTTCTTTTGCCTGCAGAGCCACTACCGCAAGGCCCTGGTCTTCACCTGGGAGAACCTCGACAACGCGCAGCTGGCCTACAACAAGCTCCTCGCGCGCATCGCCGCGCTGAAGCCCGACGACGGCGAGCTCGACGAGGCCGCCTTCAAGTCCATGAAGGAGAAGTTCTGCAAGGCGCTCGACAGCGACCTGAACACCTCGCTGGCCGTGACGGCGCTCTACGACGTGCTGAAGGTCCCGACCAACGACTTCACCAAGCTCGCCGCGATCGCGGACTTTGACCGCGTGCTGAGCCTGAGCCTGATCGACAAGGCCGCGAAGAAGCGCGAGGAGCTGAAAAAAGAAGCGCTCGTCGCCGGGGAATTCACGATCCTTTCCGAGAGCGGTGAGTCCGACCCCGAGGTCGAGGCAAAGATCCGCGCCCGCCAGGACGCGAAGAAGGCCAAAAACTTTGCCGAGGCCGACCGCATCCGTGACGAGCTCAAGGCCGCCGGGATCGAAGTGACGGACATCCCGCACGGCGCAAAGTGGAAGCGGATCTGAAAAACGCTCATATCAAAACGGAACTGTTGGAAAACAGTTCCGTTTTTTTGAAGAAAACGACATTTTTCATTGACTGAGGCATCTTTTCCATATATAATATGTAATCATCGTCTCTGCCCGCCGGATCGAAAGGAAGCGCCTTTTTTCCGCGGGCAGCGTACGGAAACGGAGGAAAAACATGAAGGATCTCAAACGTGTTCTCTCCAGCATACTTGTCATCTGCTTTTTGGTATCTCTCGCCCCCGCGGCCTTCGCGGCGGAGGACGCGACCGAACGCGTGGTCGTCAGCACGGGCGAGACGGAAACGGTCGGAAACGTCACCGTGACCAGCATCGCCGACGACGCCGTCTATGTCGACGCAAACAGCGGCGGGAGCGCGACGCTCAACGTGGAAGGCGACGTCTCTCACCAAAACGACTCCTATACGACCGCCGTCGACAGCTTATCGTTTGATCAGGGATCCGTTGCGACGGTAAACGTCTCCGGCAATGTCGAGGCTTCTTCTCTGGATAGTTCCGTCGGCGTATCCAGCCAGGGTTCCAA
Source organism: uncultured Eubacteriales bacterium (assembly GCA_900319935.1). GTDB lineage: Bacteria > Bacillota > Clostridia > Oscillospirales > Oscillospiraceae > Limivicinus. The sequence continues at coordinate 12,086 of ONQJ01000011.1, forward strand.
TGGTGGAAATTCCGTGGTCAACGTTGACGGAAGCGTTACCGTTCAAACACCCGGCGCAGAGCCTGTGGTGGATGAAAACGGCTATTATATGCAGGGATTCGCCGGCGGCGTTGACGCCGTCGTCAGTGGGGAAGCCGGCTTTTCCAGCGTGACGGTCGGCGGCGAGATCGTCGCGAGCGGGATCTCCGCCACCGGCGTCAGTGCGCAAAACTACCCGTATCATTATGAGAACGGCGAGCAGATCGAATACGATCCCACTACGGCCGAAATCACGGTGAGCGTCGGCTCCGATATTACCGTGACGGGCACTTCCGAAGCTACCGGTGTTTTCGCAAGCGCCGTGAACAGCGGCACGACGAACGTGACCGTCGGCGGCGACATTTCCTCTTCCGCCCCCGCTGCGGACGGCGTGTACTCTACTGTTGAAAACAACGGAAGCCTTACGGTCGAAGTGAACGGCAGCGTTGAGGCGCTTGGCTCCTCGACCGACGGAACCTCTGCAAGAGCTGTGAACGCCTCCGTCAGAAGCGGCGGAGAAGCCACCGTGAACATCGACGGCGACGTCACCGCCGATGCCACCAACTCTGTCTTCGGCGTCAACGCGGACACTACCGACGGCGGAACGACGAGCGTCACGGTCAGCGGAGATCTTCTTTCAAAAGCGTCGGGAACTGACGGCTCGGCAAACGGCTTCAGCTCAACTCTCCTCGGTACGAGCGGATCCACCAGCGTCACCGTAGACGGCGACGTGACCGTCTCCAGCGATGCCAGTGATGCCATCGGTGTCGTATCCTTCGCTCAGGCTTCCTTTATGTCCGGAAGCGTATCCACCACAGGCAGCGCTGCCGCTGAGGTCGGCGGCGATCTCACGGTCAGCGCATCAGGCGACGCCACCGGTGCGATGGCCTTCTCCAATGACGGAGGCAGCACCGAGGTCACGATCGGCGGCGCTCTTTCCGCGACTGCCGCGGATACGGCCACCGGCATGAACGCATCGGCATACAATGCTTCCACCATAGACGTGAGCGTGGGCGGCGACGTCGTCGTCGCCGCAGACAGCGCTGTCGCCGTGAGAGCTTTCCTGGGCAGCGATTCTGAAGTTGAGGCGATCATCAACGGCGATATCAGTGCAGAGGGCAAGCGCTACGTCGATGGCATCCAGACCAGTATCGGCGACGGCAGCAGCCTTGTTCTTGTTCTCGACGGCTCTATTGACGTCAAGGCCTCGGATGCGGATGGCAGTGCCCTTGGCATGAGCGTCAGCGCCTATGACGACGCCTCGGTCGATATTACAATGACCGGCGATATCAACAGTTCTGGGACCGCTCTCAACGTTTTTATTGCGACGCCCTCCGATATCAATGCCTCATCGAAGGTCGAAATCACCGTTGACGGCACGATCTCCGGCAAAGAGAGTTCTATCATGGTCAATGGCGACAGCGACCCCGACGCGCTGAAGCTGACGGTCTGGAAGGTAGAACTCGACAAGGACGGACACGCTGTCACGCCCGAGACGGTCGTCCGAGACCAGGTCCCCGCCGCGGTGACGGATGAGGAGATCGCGGAGAGGAACGCGGATTACGCCGCAGTTGCCGAAAAGGCAGAGCAGAACATTCTCTACATCATCAAGCTTGAACAGCCGAAGGCCGGCGGAACGCTCTCTCTCTCCGGCACGACGAAGAGCGGTGACTTTGACGTCGCCAAGGAAGGCGAAAGCGTCTATCTGCTCGTCACCGTGGCTGAAGGCTACCAGCTTGACGGCGCCTACAACGGCGACGGCACCCGCGTCGAGCTTCGCCGCGACGACGACGGCAACTACTTCCTCGTCGTTCCCAGGGGCGGCGGCGTCTATCTGACCGCCGACCTGTCCCTGATCCCCATCCCGGAAGAGCCTCCCGTTGTGTACCGGGTCCCCAGAGCTCCCGCCAAGACCGTGATCGTCCAGGCGGAGACCGAGTCTGTCGCCGAAGAAGCTCCCGTGGATGCTTCCGGGGATGAAGCTCCCGCCGAAGAGCCGATCAGCGTTTCGGTCGTGGATGAAAGCAATAAAGTGATCAACGTCGATGTCGACGTCACTTTCTTTAGCGACAAGACCTTCGAAGTTGCGCTCTCCTTTGAAAACGGCAGCACGACGCGCATCGAGGGCACCTTCAAGTTCGTCGACGGCGCGCTGACGCTCGTTCTCAAGGACGGCACCGAGATCACGGCCGACGCGGACGGCTTCCTGCTGATCCCGCTTGCCAACGGCACGGTGCTTCACATCCGGATCGATCAGGCTACGATCGACAATCTGAAGAGAAGCGTTGCCTGATCCCCTGCGGCACAAAAAAGGAGCATGGTTTTCAAAAACCATGCTCCTTTTTTTGGCTTATCGGTCGAACAGCCCCTTCAGCTTTTCAAAGAAGTCCGAGGCAGATCCGAAGAAGAGCCTGAGCTTCTCGTAAAAGCTGACCGCCTTGTCCTTCGCCTCGCCGATGCGGCGGATCGTCTCCTGGGCCTGCTCGACCCGCTCGCGCAATTCGCCCGGGTCAAGCTTCTCCATCGAGCGGCACAGGTCGATGAGCTGCCGGATCTGGCTGTCGCTGAGCGTCACGTTGTACTTGCCCGCGATGCTCTCGATCTCCCGCCGCAGCTCCTCGTCGCTCATCTTCTCCGTCTCGCTGAGCAGCTCCTTGAGTCCGGAGACGATCTTCGTGGCGTCAAAGCTTCCGATCTGCTGGGCCAGCTCGCCGGTGATGGTCAGCTCCTGCGTGCCGACGGACTTGGCGGTCTCGTCGAGCGTGCTGCCGGTGATGTGCTCATAGGCCTTGTAGATGCCGGTCAGGGCGGCCGTTCCGCTGACCTCGAATGGCGCGGCGACGACGATCTTCGCGTCCGATATTCCCGCCGTGGCGAGCGCGTTCCTGTACATTTCGGCCGTACACCAGTTGATATTGCAGGTGTCGATCGTGAGACCGGCGCCCTCGCCGAGCAGCTGGACGTAGACGCAGGAGATCGCGTTTTTGCCGATGACGCTCTCCTCGACAAGGCCCTCGAGATAGCGCCGCTCCTCGGCGTTGGTGACCTTCAGTTCTTCCACGCTGCCGCGCTCGATGCCGAAGATCTGATAGACCGTATCGATCTGCTCCTCGGTCAGATCCGCGCCGATCACCACGCGGCTTTCGTTCGCGGCGCAGGCGGGGACGGCAAGAGCAAAGGTCATCGCGAGGGCGAGGATGAGAGATAATGCTTTCTTATTCAAACGGCGTTCCTCCTTTCCGGAGATAAAACGATATGCGGTTTTTCAGGGAAATACTCCTCTTCCGCACCATCGATCCTACCACAGTTCGGCGCGGAAGAAAAGCGAGACGGGGGATGATTAAGGATTTTTCAGAAAAACCAGCGTCGATCCGAGACAATAACTTAAGTAAACTATATTATGTAAATAATATTATGTCAATGATTTTATGTAAATTTTCTTGCGTATCCGCAGCGGCGGCAAAGCAGCTCCAAGGCTGTCCTTTGTGAAAAACCGTTATAAATACGCCGCGCTTTTTCAGTTGACATAATATTATCAAAATCCTGCTCAAAGAGGTTCCCGAGCGCCAGATCGCCCTCGTGGTCGAGACAGCAGGGCACGACCGTGCCGTCGACGAGCACGCCGATCTGATCGCGCAGGCCATAGCAGAAGCAGCTCTCTCCCCTGTCCGGCGCGTCGAGCGCGGGCCAGTCGAATTTGTCGTCCTCGGCCAGAAAGACCCGCTCTGCGAGCTTGACGCTGCGTGCCCCTCTCTCCCACGGCGCGGGGAAGCTCGCTTCAAGCTGCCGCAGGATCGCGCCGTTGAGGCTCTCGCGCCCGCCGCGGTTCCAAAGCCTGAGCTCGCAGATCTTTCCTTTCGCGGCGGCCTGAGCGGCAAAAGCGGCGCATTGGTTTACATAACTTTCAAGCTCCCCGCCCTCGTTTGCCTCGAAGGACTGGAGGGAGAGGTTGACTTTATACAAAGCGGGCGCGTCCAGCAAACACTGCCCCTTCATTGGCAGCAGCGTGCCGTTCGTCGTGAGGATGACGCGGAAGCCCTTCTCGCCGGCGATTGCAAGGAAGCGACCGAGCAGCGGGTGCAGCAGCGGTTCGCCCATCAGATGGAAATAGAGATACTGCGTCTTTCCGCGCAGCTTTTCCGTGAGCGCGGCGAATTCCGCCTCGCTCATGAAACGCTTCTGTCTTTTCGTGCCGGGGCAGAAGCTGCAGGCGAGGTTGCAGACGTTCGTGATCTCCAGATAAACTCGTTTCAGCATGGCTTTCCTTATCAAACAGGGGCGTTGAACAACGCCCCTGTTTCCCGTTTATTTGATCTCAACGATCGCGCGCACGCGCTTCGGATCGGTCTTGACGACGGCGCGGTCATAGGTCATAAGACCGTTGATCTCGTCCTCGACGTCGCTCAGCTGCGTGTAGACCGCGGCGGCGAGGCCGCGTTCCTTTGCCGGGCGGATCTGATTTTGATACAGCTCCTCCAGCGCGCTCTCAAGCTTTTCCGCGCTCTCAAGCTTTTTATAGCCGAAGCTCTTTTGGCTGAAGCAGTGACCGTCGACGGCGCGCGCATAACCGCCGAACTCGCTGAGCACGACCGCTCTGCCTTTTTTGTCCGCGCGGAAGCGGTATGGCCGGAAGTAAACGTGCTCGCTCTTCACATCGCTGACGCCCTGGTCGTGCCAGCCGGAGGCGTGGTCGATCGTGCGGGTGTTGTCGACGAAGCGGACCGCGTCGGTCATCTTCTCCGCGTCGAACTGGCCCCAGCCCTCGTTGAAGATCACCCACATGGCGATACAGGGGCAGTTGTATAAATGCGCGACCATGTCGATGAGCTCGATCTGAAACTCCTGTCTGCCGCCGGCGTCGTTGCGGTCGAACAGGCCGTAGGCGCTGTCGCGCAGATGGATCCCCGTCACGAGCGGCGCGGCGACCACGGCGGGCTTGTAGCGTCCGCCGCCGCAGGGCATATCCTGCCACACCAGCATGCCCAGCCGGTCGCAGTGGTAATACCACCGCAGCGGCTCGACCTTGATGTGCTTGCGCAGCATGTTGAAGCCGCTCTCCTTTGCCGTGAGGATATCCCGGCAGAGCGCCTCGTCGGTCGGGGCGGTGTAGAGTCCGTCGGGCCAGTAGCCCTGATCGAGCACGCCGTTGTGGAAGTACGGCTCGTTGTTCAGAAACAGCCGCGGCACGCCCGCGGCGTCCTTTTCAACGGAAAACTTGCGCATCGCGAAATAGCTCTGCACCTCGTCCTCGCCGCAGCTGACGGTGAAATCGTAGAGCTTCGGATGCTCGGGGCTCCATGCCTCGAAGTCCGGGACGGGGATGCGGGCGGGCAGCTCATAGCTCTCGCCGCCGAAGTGGGCGAAGGCCCTCTCCGCCCCGACGATATCGGCCGTGACGTCTACTTCCGCGTCGTCGAAGAAGGGGGTGATGCGCAGCGCGCGGATATAGCTCTGCGGCACGGCCTCGAGCCACACGCTCTGCCAGATGCCGCTCTGCGGCGTGTACCAGATGCCGCCGCGCTTCGTCTTCTGCTTGCCGCGCGTGTGATAACCGCGGTCGGTGTCGTCCGTCACGCGGACGACGATCGAGAGCTTTCCGTCCTCGAGCGCAGACGTGACGTCCGCCTCGAAGGGCAGATAGCCGCCCGTGTGCGAGACCGTCTGCCGTCCGTTGACCCAAACGTCCGCGGTCTGGTCCACCGCGCCGAAGTGCAGGATCAGCCGGCGGCCGGCGAAATCCTCCGGGACCGCGATCTCGCGCCGGTACCACAGAAACTGCCCCGGCTCGAGCTGCCTGCCCACGCCGGAGAGCTCCGTCTCCGGCGAGAAGGGCACAAGGATCGTGCCGTCGAAGCTCTCGGGGATCACCTTGCTGTCGGAGATCGCATATTCCCACTCGCCGTTGAGACTCATCCAGTGTCCGCGCACCATCTGCGGGCGCGGATACTCAGGCAGCGGCGAACGCCTGTCAACGGTATCCGTCCAGGGTGTTTTCATCTCACGGCCCCCTTTTCTTTCGATCAGAACAGCCCGGGGAAGCCTCCCAGCCCGCCCTGCAGCTTTGCCATAGACTGGCTGGTCTTGTCGTCGGCCGCCTTGAGCGCGCCGTTGACCGCCGCGAGGATCAGATCCTGCAGCATCTCTACGTCGTCGGGATCGACGACCTCGGGGTCGATGGTGATGCTCTCAAACTCCCGCGTACCGGAGACCACGGCCTTGACCGCGCCGCCGCCTGCGGTGAATTCAAATTTGGAAGACTCCAGCTCCTGCTGCATTTTCAGGAAATCCTGCTGCATCTTCTGGGCCTGCTTCATCATGTTGGCCTGGCTGCCGCCGTAGCCGCCGCGAAATCCGCCTTTTGCCATGGTGTGTTCCTCCTGTGTTTCCATTCCGGATCGGCTCAGCCGATCACTCTTGTTTCGGGAAAGGCCTTGAGTTCATCAAGGCTTCTTGTCTCACGCGCCGTTTCGCTCAGCTCGCGCAGCACGGTGTTGACCGGTCTGCCCGTCAGCTCGGCGGCGCAGTCGGAGAATTTCTTCAGGATCTCCGAGCGGTTGAAACGGTTGTAGACAAATCCGCTCTCCGCCTCCAGCGTCAGCACGCCGCCTTTGAGCCTGCCTCTGAACTTGCTCCCGTCGCCGGGGTAGATGCGCATGTCGATCGGCAGGCGCGGCACGACGCGGCCGCAGAGCTCCTTCCAGAACTGCTCGCCGCCCTCGGCGGGCGCTTCGGGAGCGGGCGGCGCCGCGGGAGGCGCGCTCTTTTTCTCTTCCGGCTCCGGGCGCTTCTGCGTCAGGAAGGCGTCCTCGGGCTGCTCTTCGTGAAACTGCTCGAGGTCCGGCTCCTCTTCCTCCTCCGTCTGCCGTTCCCGGGGCGGGGCGGGCGGCTCTTCCATCTCATAAAAGCGCTCCTCCCCGCGGGGAGGCTCGTCAAAGCGCTCGTCCTCCTCCGGCTCGTCGATCGGGGCGCGCCGCGCGGGAGCGGCGGCGAATTCGCCGCGGGCCAGCTGCTCCTCGATGCGGGAGAGACGGGCGTTGAAATCGGGCATGTCGAGCTTGAGCAGGCTGCTGCACAGCGTGACCAGGCACAGCTCGGCCGAGCTGCGCGGGTTTCTCGACGCGCGCGCCGCGATCAGCGCGGACTGCAGCGTCTCCATCCCGGCGCAGAGCTCCTCGTTCGTCAGTCTCTGTCCAAAACGGCGCAGCGCGGCAAGCTCGTGCCCGCCGGAGATCAGTTCCGCCCCGCCCTTGGGCGCCACGCGCAGCATCAGCACGTCGCGCATGAGCGTGAACAGCTCGCCGAGGATGGCGACGGGGTCCTTCCCCTCCATCCACATGGCGGAAAAGGCCTTGAGCGCGGAGGCCGTGTCATGCTCGACGATATGTCCCAGCAGCTCCTCGATCCGCCGCTTGCCGGCAAGTCCCATCGTGGCGTAGACCGCGTCTACGTCGATCTTTTCGTGCGCAGAGCACTGATCGAGCAAGCTCAGCGCGTCGCGGACGCCGCCCTCGGCCAGGCGGGCGATCAGCTCGGCCGCCTCGCGGGTAAGTTCAAAGTGTTCTTCCCCGGCGATGTGCGCGACGTAGTCGGACAGCTCCGCCGTCTCGATGCGGCGGAAGTTGTGGCGCTGGCAGCGCGAAAGGATCGTCGCAGGGACCTTCTGCAGCTCGGTCGTGGCGAGGATGAAGATCAGATGCTCCGGCGGTTCCTCGATGATCTTCAGCAGCGCGTTGAAGGCCGAGAGCGAGAGCATGTGCACCTCGTCGATGATATAGACGCGCTTCTTCACCGCCGCGGGAGAGAAGACCGCTTCCTCGCGCAGCGCGCGGACGTTGTCCACGCCGTTGTTGGAGGCGGCGTCGAGCTCGACCACGTCGAGGATCGAGCCGTCGGCGATGCCGCGGCAGGCGGCGCACGTCCCGCAGGGATTGCCGTCCACCGGATGCTCGCAGTTGACCGCGCGGGCGAGGATGCGCGCGCAGGTCGTCTTGCCGGTGCCTCTCGTGCCGATGAACAGATACGCGTGAGAGAGCCGCCCCGTGCGGACCTGGTTTTTCAGCGTCTCGGTGATATGCTTCTGTCCGATGACGTCATCGAAGGTCTGCGGCCGCCATTTGCGGTAAAGCGCCTGATACATGCTCTCTCCTCCTTTTGAAAAATGTGACCCTTGACAAGACTGTACACCCGATTCCGAAACATTTTCTATGCCCGTTACGCCGGCAGCCGGCTCGGATCCGGCAACCCCGCGGCACACGAAAAGCACCGCTTAATGCTGCTCGGTTCCCCGCCTGACATGGTTCACGGGTTTCCGTTGCGCGAGACCGGACCGTCATCACTGCTTACCGGGGTCAGACGACACAGAAAACTTCCTCGATCGGGGATTCATCCCTGCTTTAGCGGATTGCAGGCGACAGGGCACCGCTGGCTCCCCGACTAGTACAGCCTTGTCAAAAGTCACGCAGATATTATACCGCAGGGCGAAAAGATAATCAATATTTTTCTTTACAAATAAAAATTCTGTGATATAATACATAAGGCTCTCGAAAAGAGGGCCTGGAAAAAAGATATGGGCTTGTAGCTCAGCTGGGAGAGCGCCTGGGCCAGTTATATTGCTTGTCTCATGGGGGCATGTACCTCAGCCGCCAGCCGCGCGGTTCACATCCGTTTGTCGAAAGCATTGATAAATCAGCATTTTTAATCGAATATGGGCTCGTAGCTCAGCTGGGAGAGCGCACGGTTCGCATCCGTGAGGTTCGAGGGTTCGATCCCCTTCGAGTCCACCAAATGAAAGCACCCCTTTTGGGGTGCTTTCATTTGGCTTGAAGGGGATCGAATCAGAATCGTACAGCCCGGTGGGCTGTACGTTGACCAGTTCAAAAACTGGTCAACACCTTTATTCTCTTTTTCGAAGAGAAAAGAGAATGCTGTGATCCCCTTCGAGTCCACCATTTATGGAAGTCTGGTAACAGGCTTCCTTTTTTATGACTTCTTTAATTGACAAACATCTTATGTTCGGCATCTTATAAGCAAAGAAGAGCAAACTGCATACGCTGTCAGCTCCTCAAGTGCAAATAGTAATATCCGTGGTTAAACCGTAAAACAACCGTCACTTGTCGGGAGTGGCGGTTGTTTTTATCTCTGTTGATGACCCGATTCGGTAATATGTCTCACCGTGAGACACGTTCATAGTTTTAAGAACGCCGCTTTCATAACTACGAAAAGACGGCTTTGGGTTCATTTTTTTGAAAGCACAAAATGAACCAGCGGATACTGCTCCTCCGCACGACGCATGATTTCTACCATCTTCTCCGCATAGCTGCGCAAGTCCTTTGAAAGACGATTAAGGCCATCCACATGAACGGTGGTTTCCGATGTTCTGTCTCCACAGAAATCATCAAGATAATCCCAAAAGGCACTCCAGTTTTTCCCATAATCCGCAGGGAAGCCGAAAGCATCTTTTAGAACTTCGTGGATTTCTTCTGCATATTTACAGTCGGACAACTCGACCTGAATGTTATTTGATGCAATAAAACGCCACATGTTATTATTATTCACAATCATTTCCTCCCATGTTTTATGATTCACTTCCAGCAGAAGGCATGGAAACTATTTCTGTAAAGGTGTGATAGTGGTCCCGGGTAACGAAAATCAACCCATCATTGGAATAAAGAATGCGCTCGGTTCCTCTTCGCCCAGCGATATAGTTAATATCTGCTTCAAACCAAATCCGCCCCGACGACTCTGGTAGGTGTCCATTATCATTTCGATAAATGCTTTTCGCAATCATTTTGTTTGGTGCAACGCTTGCAAGATTTCCTTTCCAGGCTTTCCATCCAAGCGCTCTTGCCTCAGCCTTGGAAATATAGTACGGCGGAAGTTGATGATAGGTTGCGATCCACCAATCAGCTCCGTTTTTCCCCTTGGTCGTTGCCGTTCCGGCAGTTAATGCTTCCATCCGGGCAATATAGCATCTGCATTTTTCGTGAAGTGGCGGTTCCGGAATCGGAACTTCCTCGATCTCATATATCTGCCCATGCATTTCCTCACAGCGTTTACAGCGGCGGGCATCCTCGATCGACAGCCAGTTTTTGTAATGTTGACTCAGCATCTTGTTCTCCTTGTATTGTATCACGCTTTTTTGATAATACAAGGATAGCACATAGCCCGTCCCGTTGTACGGACTGTGCGGGGCAAGAAATCCCTTGACACCGCTAAGCGGACAAGAAAACTCTTTTGTCCGAGAGTGATTTGGAGTTGCTTTTCCTCAAATAAAAACGCTGCAGGTTTAATTTATCCTGCATGTTGAACAGGGGAAACAAATTCATCCTTCTATCCTTTCTTTCGTTTTTATTTTTTTCTCCATTTTTCGACCGGATGCGACACGCGCGGGAGAGCGCACGGTTCGCATCCGTGAGGTTCGAGGGTTCGATCCCCTTCAAGTCCACCATTAAAGCACGGTAATTTTGATAGAATTGCCGTGCTTTGTTTTTTGTGCTAAAATGACAGAGTAGCCGAGGCCCCAAACCTTTCTGCTCTGCTGGATGATAATTGGAAACAAAAAGACAAATCGGTATTTGTCTATGGATCACGGTCTATTTTTCTCATTTCATAGAGGAGGTCAGTTTTCATGAATCAGCTGTTGTCAAAACTCGGTGCAGCCATTGTGACGATTTCCGTATTTCTTTTCGCAGTATTCATCATCTGTGATTTTTCCTTTGGCTCATACTTTGTATGCATGTTCCTGCCGATCGGTTATATCATGATGTCCACAGGTTTCCAGCATGAGAGCGCTGAGAGTACGAGGGTATCAGCAAACATTGGCCTGATCTTGGCAGCAGTCTATGCCGTTCTGATTCTTTTGGTGTATTATGCGCAAACGACTACAGTCCGGCTGGAAGAACTGAACGATCAAGCCGCAAGAGTTTTGAACTATCAGAATGGCGGACTACTGTTTAATTATGACCTGCTGGGCTATGGAATGATGGCGCTTTCTACCTTTTTCATCGGTCTTTCGATTCAGCCAGAGAACAATTCAGATCTGTGGTTGAAATGGCTGATGATCGTCCACGGGGTTTTCTTTCTAAGTTGCTTTATCCTGCCGATGACCGGGATGTTCACACATATGGCAGATGGCGGCAACGGGAATGGAGGGGATATAGCGTTGCTGTTTTGGTGCGTGTATTTTATCCCCGTCGGAATACTGGCATATAAGCATTTCAGCTATGGAAAAGGAGTGTGATTGCACAATATGCCGGTTATTAGCCGCACAACTTCCAGTTTCTATCGTTCATTTTGCACCCCCTTTGACATTTGCACCCCCCTAAAACGAAATGCACCCCCCTGAACAGGCGGTGCACCCCCCTAAGCGTTTTTCTATCAAAACGCAGTACATTTTCCAAATAAGAGAGCCGCCCCGACGGGGTGGCTCTCTTATTTGGTATATTTCCCAGGGGGATCGAACGGGAGCGGGAGTGAATGAGGCGCCGGGGGCGCCTCAGAGCCGCGACCCGGCCTGCGCCGCAGCGCAGGTCGATCCCCTTCAAGTCCACCGCGTCGTCGCGGACTGCATATCGTTCGCGACGACTTTTTTATGCTTCGCAGTTAAAAGTCATCTCTCACTCATTTCGTCGCTCCTTCTTTCAAAAGCAAAGCCGCACGGCAGCTCCATGCCTCGTCGACAACTTCGGAATTCCGCTGTGCTGGGCTTTGTTTTTGTTTTTTTCATCGCCCCTTACGTCCCGCTCATTTTTCGATTTGCCCTCACGCGCCGACTGTGCTATGATGGGAAAAAAGACGGAGGGGACGTGCGGACGATGGACAAGACAATACAAAGACCGCGGCCTCCCATCTTCCGCCGCGCCGCGCTTGCCGCGCTGCTGTTCGCGGCCGTCATGCTTTCGTCCTGCGGCCAAAACGAGGAAGCGGCGCAGCGCCTGGGGCAGACGCTGACGCAGTCTTCCGTCGTCTGCTGTGAAACGGCGCTCCGCGCGCTCGGCGAAGCCCATGAGAAAAGCCAGCTTGCCCGCGCGCGACGCGTTTTTGAATCGGCTGGGCTTGCCGCCAAGACCGCCGATCCCGAAGCGGCGGCGCACAGGAAAGCGTATGACCCGCGGCGGACGCCATACGGGCCGGAGGGTACGGCCGGGCGGCTGGTCATCCCGTCGGTCGGGATCAACGTCGCGCTGTATCTCTCCGGAGAAGACGCGCAGGCTTTGGCGGACGCGGAGGACAGCGCCTGCTGGATGGAGATCCGCAGCGATCTCAACGGCGTGATCGGCGACCACGTGAATCAGGACTTCTCCGCGCTGTTTTATATCAGGCCGGGCGATAGCTGCAGCATCTTCAAAAACGGCCGGGAACACCGCTACGTCTGCGTTTCGACCGGCTACGGCAGCAACGTCGAAACGGACGTGCTGGACGAGGACGGCAGCTCTCTGTTCGACTGCGGAGACGACCGTTTGTGCATGTATACCTGCGCCAACGGGTGGCAGTACATTTTTTACACGCAATGGCGGTGCGACGGCACACGGCCGCTTCACCAATACGAGATCCCGATGCAGGCTCCGGTCTTCATTACGGAGTCGGACGAGGGCTGAGAGCTTTCGTCGATACGACGAGCGAAGGAGCGAATTCTATGAAACTGGTCACATTGATCCGGCGCGGTTCCGACAAAGAGGAGCTCGGCATTCTGCGCGGCGAACGCGTGCTCCCGCTGTGCGAGGCAGGCTTTTCTTTCGCCGACATGAACGATCTGATCCGCCGTTCAAGTGAAAAAGAGCGCGCCGCCATGGCCGCCGCGGAGGGGCCGGAACTGGCTTTGGATGAGATCACGCTGCTCTCCCCTATCCCCCGCCCGCTGCAGGACGTGCTGTGTCTCGGTCTCAACTACGCCGCGCACGCGAAGGAGGCCTCCGGCTTTTCGCAGGACGCCTTCGGAGTCGAGCTGGCCGCGCCGATCTTCTTTTCCAAGCGCGTGAACTATTCACAGGGCAGCGGTGCGCCGATCCCGGCGCACCGCGATCTCACGGCGCAGCTGGACTTTGAGAACGAGCTGGCCGTCGTCATCGGCCGCGACGCCGACCACGTCCCCGAAGCGCAGGTATGGGACTATATTTTCGGCTATACGATCCTCAACGACGTCTCCGCCCGCGAGGTGCAGACCCGTCACAAGCAGTGGCACTTCGGCAAAAGCCTTGAGGGCTTCTGCCCGATGGGGCCCTGTATCGTGACCGCCGACGAGTTTCCTTATCCGCCGGCGCAGCGCATTTATACCACGCTCAACGGCAAGCTGATGCAGGACAGCCGGACGGACTGTCTGATCCACTCCATCGATGAGATCGTCAGCGTGCTGTCGCAGGGCTTCGTGCTGCGCGCCGGCACGATCATCGCCACCGGCACGCCCAAGGGCGTGCTCATGGGCGCGGGTGAGGGCCGCTTCCTGCAGCCGGGCGACGAGGTTGTCTGCGCGATCGAAGGCATCGGCGAGCTGCGGAACACGGTCGAATAAACGCCATACGATCTCAGGCCCGGAGCGGCGTCGCTCCGGGCCTTTTTCTCTGCGCGGGCAGGCTGTGAATTTGGACAGTTCTCTCCGTTTTATAGGTTGAATTTGGCAAAAAAGATGGTATAGTATTGCATTGCCTGATACATTTCATTTCGGGGGAGGCGCGGCATGCGGGAAAAGAAAAAACGCAATATCCTTTTTCTGTTCATCTGCGCGCTCATCCGCCTGTTTTACCGCAGGCCCGTCTTTATCGGCGCGGAAAAGCTGCCCGAAGAGCCCTGCGTTCTGGTGGGCAACCACACGCAGATGAACGGCCCGATCATCGGAGAGCTGTACTTTCCCGGCAAGCCCACGATCTGGTGCGCCGGCGAGATGATGCGCTTCAAAGAGGTGCCCGCCTACGCCTACACCGATTTCTGGTCCTTCAAGCCGCGCTGGCAGCGCCCTTTTTTCAAACTGCTTTCGTATCTCATCACGCCGCTGTCGGTGCTGCTGTTCAACAACGCCCGCACGATCGCCGTGTACCACGACACGCGCCTGGTCACGACGTACCGCGCTTCGATCGAGACGCTGCGCGAGGGCTCCAGCATCCTGATCTTTCCCGAAAAGAACGAGCGTTGGAACAACATCCTTTACGAATTCCAGGACAAGTTCATCGACCTTGCGCGCTTCTATTACAAAAAAACGGGCAAGGCGCTCTCCTTCGTCCCGGTCTACAACGCTCCCGCGCTGCACGAGACGATCATCGGCGATCCGATCCCCTTCGATCCGGCCCGGCCGATCGACGGGGAGCGCGCAAGACTTTGCGCCGCGCTCAAGGATGCGATCACCGCGATGGCCGTTTCGCTGCCGGAGCACACCGTCGTCCCCTATCGGAACATCCCGAAGCGTCTGTATCCGAAAAACATTCCCTGCGAGGTATATACGCATGAAGAAACCGGTCGTTGATTACCGCCAATTTCGCTTTTCCAGGCTCAACACGCCGCAGTTTTCTCACATGAAGCTGCCGATCTTCGGCTGGATCTTCTACTTCAGCTTCTACTTTCTCACCGAAAACCTGATCCCGGCGGAGATCTGCCATCCGATCCATTGCGCGCTGGACGACATGATCCCCTTCTGCGAGTATTTCGCCGTCTTCTACGTCTTCTGGTACCTGCTCGTCTTCGGCTCGCTGATCTACGGCCTGCTGTACGATATCGAAGGCCTCACGCGGCTGTCCAAGTTCATCCTCATCACGCAGGTCGTCGCGATGACGGTCTATATCCTCTACCCTTCGCGGCAGGATCTGCGGCCCGAGGTCTTCGTGCGCGACAATTTCCTGAGCCGTCTGATGGCCTTTATCTACTCCTTTGACACCTCCACGGGCGTGTTCCCCTCGCTGCACGTGGCCTACTCGATGGGCATCCTCTCGGTGGCCCTGAAAAAACGCGAACTGGGGATCGGCTGGAAATGGGCTCTCGGCGTCGTGGTCGTGCTGATCTGTCTGGCCACGGCCTTCGTCAAGCAGCATTCGGTGCTCGACATCCTCGCGGCCCTGCCCGTCAGCCTGCTGGCGGAGCTGCTGGTCTACTGGGACGATTACTGGAAGCCGCGGCTTCGGAAAAATAAAGCATAAAAAAAACACGCCCGATGCGAATCGCATCGGGCGTGTTCGAGCGTTGAGTTTACTTGATCTCGAGCTTGCGGCTGGCCGGGATCTCGGCGGCCTTCTTCGGCATCGTCAGCGTGAGGATGCCGTTTTCGTACTTGGCTTCGATGCCGTCGACGTTGATGCCGGAGACGTCGAAGCTGCGGGTGAAGGAGCCGTAGAAGCGCTCGCGCTTGACGAAGTTCTTCTTCTCGTTCTCTTCCTTCTTCTCGCTCTTATGCTCGGCGCTGATGGTCAGGCAGTCGTTCTCGACGTCGACCTGGATGTCGTCCTTGTCGAAGCCGGGCAGCTCCGCCTCGAGCTTGAAGGCGTCGCCGGTGTCGACCACGTCGGTGCGGAAGGCCGAGACCATGCTCCTCGTGTTGCCGAAGAAGCTGCGCTCGAGCTCGTCGAACTCACGGAAGGGATCCATGGCGGCGAGATGACGGATATGACGATCGAACGGAACGATTTCAAACATGATGATTACCTCCTAAATCCATATACATGGTTTTTCTGGCCGGGAGATTTATTTCTCTCGTCTGTTTCTGTATATAAAGTACCAAACATTTTTGAACAAATATAGCTTTATTTATGAACAAAGTGTTAACGTTAGCACTTGTTGTCTGTGAGTGCTAAGGCGGCGCATAAGAAACCGCAGGTCCGGAAAGACCTGCGGTTATTCTGTGCGGGAAAAGCTTTTTTCATTCACAGAGCGATCGGGACGGCTCCCTCCTCGATCGGGCAGACATAGCCGGAGGCGGCGCGCTGCGCGAATTCCTTTTTTGCCTCGTCAAGCAGAGCCGCGTCCTCGAAGAGATCGATCGCCGCGCCGGCGAGCGACTTGGCCGCGTACAGCATGGCCTTGTGCGCCATGGGGCTCTTGCCGCAGGCGACGACCTGCCAGGAGTGTCCGGGGATGCCCGAAGGCCAGGCGGCCGTGTTGATCTGCGCCGTGGGCGTGAGCCAGCTCACGTCCCCCACATCCGTGCTGCCCGGCGTGAAGAGCGTGCCGTGACAGGGCGGCATCAAAAAGTCGTTGACAGGCCTTTGCCCGTTTTCCGTCAGCTCCCGTACCTGCTCCGCGATCGCGGCGTCGGCGCGCGCGCCCGTTCCGGGCAGGCACCGCGCGGGCGGAAAACTCTTTTTCAGTTCCGCCGCGAAAGCATACTCCTCTTCGCTGCATGTCGGCGCGCCGATCTCGGCCATGTTCCGCCACAACAGCTCCTCGAGCGCAAAGTTCGGCAGCAGCTCGGCCGTGCCATCGATGAACACGCGCTCAAAGCTCGTCCCGGTCATCAGCGCGGCGCCCTTGGCGATGTCGTCCACGCGCGCCTGCAGCGCGACAGAGTCTGCCACCTTGTTGGCGCGCACCATGTAGAGGACCGCGGCCTTCGCCTGCACGACGTTGGGCGAGACGCCGCCCGCGTCGGTGATCGCATAGTGGATGCGGCAGTCCTCGGTCATGTGCTCGCGCAGGAACTGCACGCCGACGTTCATCAGCTCCACCGCGTCGAGCGCGCTGCGGCCGTCGTAGGGATCGCCCGCCGCGTGCGCCGCCTTGCCGGAAAACTTGTAAAGCACCTGGATGCAGGAGTTGTTCGTCCCGGTCTCGACCTGGTTGACGTCGCCCGGGTGCCAGCTCAGCGCCGCGTCGAGCGTCTTCCACAGGCCCTCGAGATCACCGTGCCGGGCCTGCCGCTTTTCTCGAGATAGCGCTTCACCGCGGCCGCCGCGGCCAGAGATCCCGCGCCGAGCAGGTTGTGCCCGCAGCCGTGCCCCGCTCCGCCGGGCACGAGCGCGTCCGGCTCGGTCTTCCCCGCGGCCTGGCTAAGGCCGGAGAGCGCGTCGAACTCGCCCAGGATGCCGATCACGGGCCTTCCGCTTCCGAATGCTCCGCAGAAGGCCGTGTCGATCCCGCAGAGTTTTTCCGTCACCGTGAAGCCGAGCGCGCGCAGCGTCTCGCAGTAGAGCGCCGCCGCCTTATGCTCCTTCAGGGACAGCTCCGGGTTTTCCCAGATCTCGTCCGCGATGCTCTCATACAGCGCCGCGTTCTCGTCGACCGAGGCAAGGGCTTTTTTCTTCTGCTCGTTCATCTCAACACCTCATATCGATGACGGAGACGGAAACTATCGGGATAGTTTCCGTCTCCGCATGATCGTTTCAATACAGGACCTTGCTGAGGAAATCCCTGCAGCGGGGGTTTTTCGGATGGTTGAACACCTCGTCCGGCGTTCCCTCTTCGGCGATCACGCCGTCGTGCATGAAGATGACCCTGTCGGCCACTTCCTTGGCGAAGCCCATCTCATGCGTGACGATCACGGAGGTCATGCCGTCCTTGACGAGATCGCGGATGAGGTCGAGCACCTCTCCCACCATTTCGGGGTCGAGCGCCGAGGTCGGCTCGTCGAAGAGCATGACGTCCGGCTCCATGGCCAGCGCGCGGATGATCGCGACGCGCTGGCGCTGCCCGCCCGAGAGCGTCGAGGGATACACGTCCGCCTTGTCCTGCAGGCCGATGCGCTCGAGCAGCTTCATGGCTTTTTCGTTCGCCGCCCTGACGATATCGTCGGGCGTCTTATCGACCGACTCGCCGCGCTTCTTCGCGTCCTTGAGCCGCTGCTTGCCGATCTTGATCGGCGCGAGCGTGATGTTCTCCCTGACGGTCTTGTTGTTGAAGAGATTGAAGGACTGGAAGACCATGCCCATCTTCTGGCGGCCCAGATTGATGTCGATCCCGTTCTCGTCGTAGATCTTCTTCAGCAGAGCGGCGTATTCCTTTCCCTCGACTCTCGGATGCCTCTCCTTGAGCAGGTCCTCGTCCTTGATCTTTTTGATCGCGGCATCGTCGTCGAGTCCCTCGCTCAGCAGCTTTTTATAGGTGTTGGAGGCGCGGATCACCTCCCGGTGCAGATAGGGGTCGGGCGGCGTCATCAGCCTGCCCTCCATCCACACCTCGCCGAAGGTCGGCTCCTCGAGCAGGTTCATGCAGCGCAGCAGCGTGGATTTACCCGAGCCGGATACGCCGATGATGACGACGACCTCGCCCTTTTCGACATGGGTGGAGACGCCCTTGAGGACCTGCAGGTCCCCGAAATTCTTGTAGATGTTCTTGATATCAAGCACGCGCCTTCATCCTCCTTTCCATGCCCTTGAGCAGCTTTGAGAGAATGAAAGTCATGGCGAAATACAGCACGCCCACTATGGCAAGACATTCCATCGTCAGATAGGTATAGCCTTTGACCTTGAGATAGGCCGTCATCAATTCGCCGACAAAGAAGGTCGAGGCCAGGGAGGTCTCCTTCACGACCATGATGAACTCGTTGCCCAGCGCCGGAAGGATGTTTTTGACCGCCTGCGGCAGGACGATGGAGAGCATCGCCGTGCGCTGCGTCAGACCCAGCGAGCGGGCCGCCTCCATCTGGCCGATGTCCACGGCCTCGATGCCGGAACGGATGATCTCGGACACGTAGGCGCTGGAGTTGATGATCAGTACGATCGACACGGAATAGATGTACGGCAGAGAGGAGAGCCTGGGGATGACCATGGGGAACACGAACACGCCTATGTATAACTGGAGCAGGACCGGCGTCCCTCTGACGACCTCGACAAGGACGTTGACGACGGCCTTGAGGATCCTCAGCTTCGAGCGCTTGGCCAGGGCCATCAGCGAGCCGAAAAACGCGCCGCCGGCCACGGCTATGACTGACAGGAGCAGCGTATAGCCAATGCCCTGTATCAGGAATACTTTCCAGTATTTCGCCATGATATTGGCGATGTTCGTGAAAAATGTCATGGAAGAAAACTCTCCTGTGTGTTGTCGCTTACGGGATCACCCCGTGATTTTGTTGCCCTCGTCGTCGAAGCCGAGCTCGTCGAGCGTGGAGACGCCGGCGTAGACCTTGCAGGCGTCATACCAGCCGGAGTAGTAGTCGTTCTCCAGCGCCTTGGCCAGCGCCACGTTGACCTTTTCAAGCAGCTCGGTGTTGCCCTTCTGGAGCAGGCAGACGTTGTTTTTATAGATGTCATCCACCTCGAAGTCGAAGCCGGTGAAGGCGATCGTGTCGCCGGCGCTGGCGATGATGGACTCGCCGTTGCCGTGCGCGACGGCCAGGAAGTCGACCTGCTTGGCCTTGAGCGCCTCGACTGCCGTGCCGAGATCGACGTACACGAGGCTGATGTCAACGTCCATGTCCCCGAAGGTCTCCTCGACCAGGACCTGCTGGAGCGAAGCGCCCTGGTAGCCGATCTTGTAACCGACAAAGTCCTCGGGCGAGGTGAATTTCCCTTCGTTCTCCTTCAGGCAGATGATGGACTGCTGCGTCTCGTTCTCGCCGGCGACGTACCAGTCGGAGAGCTCGTAGTTCTGCGAGCGGTCATAGGTCCAGGAGAAGCCGGAGATCGCAAGATCAACGTTGCCGGTCTGTACCGCGGCCTGGCAGGCGTCGAAGGACATGGGCTTTAAAACGAGCTGCATGTCAAGCTCCTGGGCAAGATAGTTGGCCAGCAGCACGTCGAAGCCGACGATCGCGGCGTCGCCCGTCTTGGCTACGTCGTAGAACTCCATCGGCGCGAAGTCGGGAGACATGGCGACCGTCAGCGTGCCGTTCGCGCCGCCCGCCTTGAATCCGGCCAGATACTTGTCATAGGCGGCGGAGAGCTTCGCTTCCGGCTTGCTTCCGCAGGCGCACAGCGCGAAGATCATGGCAACGCACAGCAGCATGCACAAATTTTTAGAGATCTTTTTCATGGTTTTTACCCTCACTTTCGTCAGATGCGATAAGAAAACTACTTGACGTTTGTGAGAATAGCACAAGCGCGAATGAATGTCAAGTAAATTTTGAGATTTTATTCTTTTATTTTTCGATTTTTCTCGTATATATTCATTTTATATGAGATTATTCAATAACTTATGAATAAAAATCAAAGCCGGGCCGGAGATATGCTCCGGCCCGGCGTCGTTTGACCGTCGTTCAGCCCTTCCGTCCGAACAGCGAGCAGAGGGCGAAGGCGATGAGATCCGCCCCGACGACGCTCGCGCCGCTGGGCGTTTCGAAGGCGTAGGAGGCGACCATCCCGGCAAGGAAACAGACGACCGAGATCGCCGCCGCGCACAGGATCACACTGCGGAAGCTCCGGCAGAGCTTCATCGCGGAGAGCGCGGGGAAGATGATCAGGCTTGAGATCAGCAGCGCGCCCATCATGCGCATGCCGAGCACGACCGTCACCGCCGTGAGCACGGCGAGCAGCGTGTTGTACAGATCCGCGCGCGTACCCGTGGCGCGGGCGAAGGTCTCGTCGAAGGTCACGGCGAAAAGCCGCGGATAAAACAGGATGAAGAGCGCCAGCACCGCGAGCGAGAGGATCACGCTCAGTGCCGCGTCCCCGCGGCTGAGCGAGAGGATGCTGCCGAAGAGGTAGCTCGACACCTCGGTGTTCATCCCGCTCGTGACGGACACGACGATCACGCCGACAGCCAGCGCGCTCGAGGAGATGATCGCGATCGCGGCGTCGCCCTTGACGCGGGAGCTTCCGCGCAGGCGCAGCAGCAGGATCGCGGAGAGCACGACCACCGGCACCGCCACGGCGAGCGGCGCGAGATGAAAGGCCGAGGCGACGGCCAGCGCGCCGAAGCCCACGTGAGAGAGCCCGTCGCCGATCATCGAATAGCGCTTGAGCACCAGCGATACGCCCAGCAGCGCCGCGCAGAGGCTCACGAGCACGCCGACGATCAGCGCGCGCTGGATGAAATGGTAGGAGAACATCGTCAGGATACTCATATCGCACCGCCTCCCAGAAAACGCCGCCCGATGGCGCTGCGCCGGTATTCCGCGGCCGTGCCGAAGAAAAGCTGGCGATGGCCGAGATGGAGGATATGCGTGGCGTAGCGCACGGCCTCGTGGATGTCGTGCGTGACCATGATGACGGAGATGTTGTCGCAGAGGTTGACGAGCTTGATGAGATTGTACATCTCCCCCGCCGCCACCGGGTCGAGCCCCGTCACAGGCTCGTCGAGCAGCAGCAGCTTCTTCGTCGCGCACAGGGCGCGGGCGAGCAGCACGCGCTGCTGCTGGCCGCCGGAGAGCTCCTGATACCCGGCGTCCTGAATGTCCTCGATGCCCATGCGCTCGAGGTTTTCCTGCGCGCGGCGCTTGTCCTCGTCGCTGTAAAACAGTCTTCCCCCGAGCGAGTTGAGGCAGCCCGACAGCACGACCTCCCGCACGCTGGCCGGGAAATCGCGCTGGATCTCGGTCTGCTGCGGCAGATAGCCGATCTCGCTGCGCTTGAGGCCGTCGCCGAGCGTGATCTTTCCGGACGCGGGCGCCTTGAGCGAAAGCAGCCCGCGGATCAGCGTGGATTTGCCGGAGCCGTTCTCGCCCACGACGCAGAGGTAATCCCCGGCGTTCAGCGCAAAATTGACGCCCTCGAGCACCGTTCTGCCGTCGTAGGAGAACGAGGCGTTTTCACATGTCAGGATCGCCATCAGCCCAGCGCCTCCTTTACGCTTTCGGTGTTGGCCCACATCAGGCCGAGATAGGTCGCGCCGTTTTTCAGGTCCTCGGCGCTGACGGTGTGGCAGGTGTGGAACAGGCGCTTTTCGCAGCCCGTATCCTCGCAGATCACATCCGCCATCTTTTCATCGGAATACTCGATATAGAGCACCGCGGGCGCGTTTTGCCCGCGCACACGGTCGATGAGAAAGGCGACCGTGCGGGCGGAGGGCTCGGTGTCATCGGCGCAGCCGGGAAAGGCCGCAAAATAGTCCAGACCGTATTCCTCCACGAAATAGCGCGCGGGGAAGCGATCGGCGAAGATCAGGCAGTTTCCGCGCGCCGCGGCGACGATGCCGCGGAAGGCCGCGTCGAGCTCGTCGAGCTTCGCGCAGTAGCTCTCGCAGTTCCGGCGGTACTCTTCCGCTCCCGTCTCGTCGACCGCGCAGAGCTCCCCGCAGATCGCGCGGCAGATGACGGCGGCGTTGCGCGGCGAGGTCCAGACGTGTTCGTCGTATTCGATCTCGTCCTCCCCGTCTTCTTCCTCATGGATGCGCTGCATGCCCTCCTTGTGCTCTTCCTCCAGCGCGTCGACGCAATCGAGCATCGAAAGCACGGCGAAAGCTCCGTCCGCTCCGTCGAGCAGCGTGTCGAGCCAGGCCTCGGATTCGCCGCCGTTGCAGATCAGCAGGTCGCAGCTTTGGATGCGCAG
>ONQJ01000090.1 GCA_900319935.1 uncultured Eubacteriales bacterium
CGTGCCGATCAGGTACTCAAGCTCCTTCGAGTCCTTCAGTCCCGCCTGCTTGCAGACCTCTTCCATCGCCGCGATCGCGCTCAGCTCCGAATTGATCTTAGAACGGATCGTCGTATCCGCGATCATCTTGCCGTTCTCGTCGAGAATAACTGCTTTCGTAAAGGTCGAGCCTACGTCGCAGCCGCCAAAGTATTTCATATTCCGTATGCCTCCGTTAATTCTTTATGGGATCAGTCGTACTTGTATTTGGGGAATTTGTCAAGGTCGTAGGGCTCCTGAAGCGTATCCTTGCGCTCCATGTTGTCGTAGTGCTTCTTCAGGAAGGGCTCGACCACGTTGAACAACAGCTTGCCGTCCAGGTCGAAGAAGAAGATCACGAAAAGGCCGACGTTGAGCAGTACGAAAATCAAGCAGAGCTTGAGCAGGGCTTTCTTGAGTTTTTTCATTCCAGCTTATCCTCCTAATTACCAGGTCATGGAGTCGTCGAAGTCAAGCAGCGAGGGGTCGAGCGGCTCTTCGTGCATGACCGTGGTCATGTAGTCGTTGATCTGACGGCGGATCTCCGCGCGGGAAACCGTACGGCAGTCGGGCAGCGCGTGAGGGATCCAGAAGGCGTTGATGTTTCTCTTGCGGAACTCGTCCTCGAACAGGCCATGGACACCCTGCATGCCCTTGCACTGCAGCTGGTCGTACATCGCGACCATGTCGCAGTTGAAGCGCTTCATGTAATCCCACAGCTCGAAGATGTGGTGCATGCCGCCGACGGCCATGCGGCGCATGGGCGCCCACATGTGGTAGGTGGCCATGTCCTCGAGCATATTCTCGTAGGAGTCGGTGCGGATCTCCATGTCGAACATCAGCGAGTCCATGTTGATGATGGTGTTCAGGCCCCAGCAGTTGTAGGCCCAGGTGCACCAGTTGGAGAAGTACAGCGGCGCGCAGGACCAGGCGATCACGCGGTGGCGCGTCTGCGGGAAGGGATTGATCTTCTTCTCGACGCACTTGTACATGATCTTCTTGACCTTCTCGCTGGCCTCTTCCCAGCAGCTGGTCTGAACGCCGTACTGCGTGGAATAGATGCGGAACAGAGCCTGCGCAACGCCGTTGATCGGGTAGTAGTCGGTCTTGGAGGCGACGTCCCACTTCTCCCACTCGTCACGCTGCAGCTTGTTCTGGCGCTCGAGGTACTTCTTCATGGATTCCCAGCTGAAGGGAACGCCGGTCTGCTCCTCGATGAACTTCCACATCTCTTCGATCTCGTTCATGCAGTATTTCTTGACCAGCGGATCGTCGAACTGCATGGGGATCGGAAGAGCGAAGAGCGGCTTGTTGGCAAACCAGTCCTGCAGCGTGTGCGTGGAAACGGAAGCGTCGCAGGCCTCGTTGCAGGTGATGATGATCGGGGCGGAATCGGGCACGTCGTCAAGCACGAACAGACCGGACTCGGCCTGGCACATCGGGCAGGGGTCGCCCGGCAGACCGATGGACTGCACCGCGTCGATGTAGTTCAGAACGGTGTGGCTGTTGACGTGGCAGGTGACGAAGTAAGGGATCATCTCCATCGGGAGATACTGATACCCGGCGTCCTTCCAGGGATAGAACAGCGTGCCGCAGGTCGTCTCGTTGGCATAGATGGTGTGCTTGTAAGCGTCGTTCTCCTTGCCGCCGTGCAGACGGGTGTCGGCGTTGAAGAAGTTGCAGATCTGATGGATCGAGGCGGACACCATTGCGCGGTAATGCCACGCGGAGGCGGCGAGCGCTTCGCCGCGCATGCCCTGCAGGCCGCGCTCGAACCAGTGGATAACGGGCAGATAGGTCTGGCCCATCCAGCGGTAGCGCCAGGTGCCCTTGAAGAAGTCGATGGGGTTATTGGAGAATTTCAGGATATCCAGGACCATATGCACGTAGTTGTAGCCCCAGATGTTGTACATGTAGTAGAAGGTGTCCTTGACGCCGCGCCACTCTCTGTGCTTGAGAAGGCCGGTCTTGTCCTCGTAAAGATCGCCCAGACGGCGGCCGCCCTCTTCGGCGGTATGCGGCTTGCCGCACCAGAAATCCTTTACGGCTTTGATGGGATTCTTTTTAGCCATAATCAGTTGCCCTCCTGGATCTGCTTGATTTCAATACTCTCCACAAAGGCCTGGAAGCGCGTGCGCAGCTGGCCGGAAGCGGAGTTGATGTATTCCTTTTCGATCGAGCAAACGGGGATGCCGTAGTCGCGCTTGAGGATGAAGGTGTCGATCACGCGCTCGTAGCTCCAGTACTCGCAGAACTTGTTGGAGGCGACGATGATGCCGTCGGCGTGGTACTCCTTGGCCAGATCGGCCAGTCTCTTCTTGCGGGCGCGCATCTCGTCCTGCGGCATGAAGCGCGGGCAGTTGGAGGTCTTGAGATAGTGCTCGGCGATGCAGCGCAGCGGGCTCTTGCCCTCCTCGAGCTCAATGGGGATACGGCTCTCGACGGCGCCGTAGCAGAAGCGGTCGCACACGACGAGCGCGCCGCAGCCCTCGACGAGCTTGGTGAAGTCGGGGTCGTCGTTCTCGGAGCCGGCCAGAACGACCTTGCAGCGGAACTCCTTCTTCAGGTTGGGCTCGCGGGTCTTCATCTCCTCGGCCGTTTCGCGCAGATACGGCAGGATCAGGTACTTCGGGCAGCAGAGAGAGACCAGCTGGATCACATGGAACTCATAGCCGGTGATCGTGGGGTTGTCCAGCTTGCGGTACTCTCCGATCTCGTTGATCAGGCGGCAGACCTCGTTGTGCTCCTCGATGGCCTTTAAGATCGCCTCGTCGGAGACGTCGATGCCGAAATGCTCGTGCAGCGGCTCGAGCACATGGGCGCGCAGCTGGGTCTCGAAGTGGTCGTAGCTGTTCTTCGTGTTCTTGAAGGGAATGTCGGTGAAGGTGCAGAAGAAATCATCGTTGTCGATGATGCGCATATCCTCGACGGAATCGAGGTGCTTCTGCTGGATGTGCTCCTGGAAGCGGCAGGTGGCGGTGCAGGTCTCGGTGCCCATCTGGGCGTCGAGGAAGTTGTAGCCGCCCTCGAGCGCGCGCTCCAGCAGCGAGCGGGCGTAGTGGCAGACGCGTCCGGACAGATAGTAGGTCGCGATGTCCGGAGAGGTGCAGCCGGGCGCTCTCAGTCTCACCGAGAAGCAGCCGGGCAGGTCGAGAAGCACTTCAGGCATGAAGTAGCAGGTATAGCCGATGGCCCTCTTTCCGTCGGCCTTGCCCTGCTTGACGAGCTCATTGTTCGCCTCCTGAAGCAGGTTCTCAAAGTAGATGAGATGCTTAAGGTCTTTCAACAGATAACCCCCCAAATATTGTTTTCTGTCCAACAGCACAGGCGCATCCGGTCCCCTTTCTTCGCGGGAGGGACCCTTATGCGCCTATGGTGCCATTCTTATTTGCAATTTTACCAAACTGACATTCCTTTGTCAATTCAAAACCGACCCCGAATTGTCAAAAATGCAAGAAAATCAAGGCTTTGCGCTATACAATTTGATCGCTTTTGTCTAAACAGAAAGTCTCTCGAAGAAGCTCGCGATCTCCTGCTCCGAAGCCGCGGCGCTGCCCTGGATCATTTCCGGTCTGCCGCCGCCGCGTCCGGAGATACCGGCGTTGATCGCCTTTGCCGCGCTCCGCAGATCGACGCGGCGGCTGCCGATGATATAGCGCCATGCTCCCGCGCCGTCGGCGAGGAAGAGCGCGGCGACGCCGCCCGTCTTCTCCGTCAGGCGGTTGACGAG
Organism: uncultured Eubacteriales bacterium; assembly: GCA_900319935.1. Taxonomy (GTDB): domain Bacteria; phylum Bacillota; class Clostridia; order Oscillospirales; family Oscillospiraceae; genus Limivicinus. The sequence continues at coordinate 3,749 of ONQJ01000090.1, forward strand.
CTCGCGCGCCGCGGCTTCGCTCAGGCCCTCGTCGAAGATGCAGATGTTCCCCTCCGTCGGCGCGATCGCCTCCGCGCGCATCGCGGCGCAGCGCATCCCCAGGATCGAGGCGCGCTCCTTGAGCTTCGCCTCGCTCTCGAGCAGGCGCTCGACGGCGGGCGCGATCTCGTCGCGCTTCGCGCTCAGCAGCGCGGAGATGGCCGCGGCGCTGTCCTGCTTGCGGCGGTAGTCGTCCAGCGCGTCCATCCCGCAGATCAGGCTCAGGCGCACGCCGCCGCGGTGCCGCTCGGCCGTGAGGAGCTTGATCGCGCCGATCTCGCCGGTGGCGCGCACATGCGGCGCGCAGCAGGCGCAGCGGTCGATCCCGGCGATCTCCACGATGCGCACCGCGCCCGCGAGTTCCTTCTTGCTGCGGTATTCGAGGACCTTCAGCTCCTCCGGCGAGGGATAGAAGGTCCGCACGGGGATGTTCGCGCGCACGGCGAGATTGGCCTCGTACTCGATCTCGCTGAGCTGCTCGAAGCTTAGCTCCTTGTCAAAGTCGATGGTCATGCAGTCCGCGGCCATGTGGAAGCCGACGTTCTCCGCGCCGAACTTCCGGTGCGTCAGGCCGGAAAAGACGTGCTCGCCGCTGTGGTTCTGCATGCGGCGCAGACGCTTTTCCGCATCGACGGCGCAGGCGTATGTGCCGCTTGCGAGCTCCCGGTCGCACAGATGCCGGATCTCGCCTTCCCGCTCGTGCACGTCGAGCACGCGCGCCCGGCCGATCGTCCCGGTGTCTGCCGGCTGGCCGCCGCCCTCGGGGAAGAAGGCCGTGCGGTCGAGCACGATCTCCCAGCCGCGTTTTTCTTCCCGCGCGGCCAGGACGCGCGCTTCGAACTCGAACAGATGGCTGTCGAGATAATACAGCTTTTCGGTCATGTCCTCTCTCCTTTACAGCGCGCGGATGATCTCGTCCGTGATGGACAGGCATATCTCCGCCGAGCGCGTCAGCTCCTTCGAAAACTCCTCCGCGCCGCCCGTGATGCCGTCCGATACGGTCTTGATCACCAGGCAGGGCACGCCGGCGCGGCTGCAGGTCAGCACCACGGCTGCCGCCTCCATCTCGCAGATGTCCGCGCCGAAGCGCTCGTGCAGCGTCCTTTTCGCCTCGCCGCCGGCGACGAACTTGTCCGCCGAGGCGCAGACGACCTTTTTCAGCTCCGGATACAGCGTCAGCGCCCTGTCGACCAGCTCCGGCGTCGTCGGGATGCGGGGCGTGGGGTAGGCCGCGTAGCGTCCGACCTCGCAGCCGTCCCAGGCGGAGGTGTCGAAGTCGTAGTGCACGACGCTCTCGACCACGACCGTGCGCGCGAGGGCCATCTCTTCCGTCAGGCCGCCGACCACGCCGAAGTCCACGACGAGCTCCGCCCCGTATGCGGCGATGAGCAGCTCTGTCGCCGCGGCCGCGGCGATCTCTCCCGCGCCGGAGTTGACGATGAACAGGCGGAAATCCCCGCCCTCGTAGCGGTGGACCTCAAAGCCGCCGCGCTTTTCCACGCCCGCGGCGCGGCCGTATTTCGAAAGCACCGCGTCCATTTCGACCGCGACGATCATCCCGATGGTTTTCATTTTTCTTTACTCCTTTGGACAAAGCGTTTCCCGTTCGTCATCCGTGGGATCGCTGATTACTGTCGTCTTGTCCGCATAGGGCGCAAGCAGTTCCCGGATCTCGGGCAGATTTTTCTTTTGATACCTGTCCGTCCATTTCAGAAGCGCCGCCAGGTCACGAAGCGTTTCCTTCTTTCCTTTCTCCCGTCCGCGCTTTCTTCTGATAAATCTTCGGACGATCCTGCGTTTGCACAGGCCGGCGGGGATCGAAAGCAGACAGATCCTGTCCGCGTCTTCAAAGCATTGCGTGCACCAGGCGTAATACACGCCCTCGATGATCCAGTCTTTTTCCCGCAGGATCTGCCCCAGCAGCGCGTCTCTTTCCCGCGGGTCGCGTTTTGTTCCGTAGCGCCCCGCGTCGTTTTCCCAGAACAGATCGTCCAGGTCGTAGTGAGGGATGCCGCACTGCTTTGACAACTCCTTCGCCAGACGGCTTTTTCCGCTCCCGGGGCCGCCGATGATATGAATTTTCATGCGTTCTCCTTTACGGCAGCTTTGCGCGCGGCAGGATTCGCCGCGCCGGAGGCGTTTGAAAAAGGCCGAGAGATCTCGGCCTTTTAACGGTTTCCGGTTATATCACGCGTACGCGCAGCACCTCGGGCATGGCGCGGATGTTGTCGGCGACGTCGTCGCCCACCTGCGTGCCGAGATCGACGATCGTGACGGCATAGCCGCCGCGCGGCTTGTTGATCATGTGCTCGACGTTGATCTCGCGCGCGCTGATGGAATCGAGGATGCGCGTGATCATGCGCGGGACGTTGCGGTGG